>DATGHU010000034.1:0-300000 GCA_035307765.1 bacterium
GCAGGCGCTGGAGTGGAATGTCTTTGTGCCGCACGAGCGGATTCAGTCGACCGTGTCCAATGGTATGGTCACGCTGACGGGAACCGTGGACCGATGGACCCAGTGCGACGAAGCGCATCGTGCGGTCTCGAAGTTGTCCGGGGTAGTGGCCGTAATCAACAACATCGGTGTATTGCCACTCGAACATCCTGGTCCTGAAAAGGTTCGCGAAACCATTGAGCAGGCCCTGGCGCGCCGGGCCGAGCATGAGGCCAAACGCATCACCGTGAAGGTACAGGGCAGAGAGGTCACGCTGTCAGGGCGAGTGCACTCGTGGCTAGAGAAGCAAGCGGTTGTCGAATCCGCCGCCCATGCCCCGGGGGTGAGCGCCGTTCGGGATCAGCTCATCATAGAACGAGAAATCTAAGTCCGACAAGCGGGAGCGCGGGGAAGCGCTGGCTTCGGTTGGTCAATCGGGCGGCAAGTGTGGAGTGATCTCCCCCGCTTGTCGCCCGACTGATACAGTTTACGAGGAGGACGCTGCGTTTACCAGCCCACAGCGGAATCCGGTAGTGGTGGTGCTCGCGGAGCTGGCACGCGGGCGGGGAAAGGTCAGGACCCGCGATGGGGATGCTGCGGTGCAAGAACTTCCGCTTGGTTCACATCCGGCCGTCGACCAGGGCAAGTCGTCGGCACACCTCGAAGGAGAAGTGGTGGGAAACATAAGCGGGCTCCTATCTCTGGAGCCCGCTTATGCAGATACAATTGGTAGCGGGGGCTGGATTTGAACCAGCGACCTTCGGGTTATGAGCCCGACGAGCTACCGGACTGCTCCACCCCGCGCCGAGTTCGATAGGCGAAGCAAACTTCTGGAAGTGAACGGCGAGTTCATTATAACATCGAATCTTCCCCTGTCAACGTTCGCGCCACTCGACCCCTTCACGACATTCCGCTAGGGGGGGAGGTGGTCGTTAAGTACGTCAGCAAACGGTTCCGCGACATCGCCCGCGGCGCCGACGTTCACGCCCTCGACGACCTGTCCTGCGCAATCGCCGATCGGGAGTTCGCGGCGATCTTGGGCCCGAGCCAGTGCGGGAAATCGACCCTCCTGAACATCGTCGCGGGCTTCGAAGCATCGAGCCGGGGTGCGGTCCTCCTCGACGGGAGACCGGTCATGCGGCCCGGGTCGGATCGGGGCGTCGTCTTCCAAGAGTACGCACTCTTCCCCTGGCTGTCGGTCGCACAGAATCTCGAGTTCGGGCTGCGCCACCAACCGCTGGATAGCGGCCAGCGCCGCCGGCGCGTGCGGCAGTACGTCGAGCTCGTAGGGCTGCGGGGGTTCGAACACGCTTCCCCAAAGAATCTCGGGCGGGATGAGACAACGGGTGGCCCTGTCGCGCGCCCTGGCGGGCGATCCTGAGGTATTGCTCCTCGACGAACCCCTCGCCGCCCTGGACGCTCTGACGCGGCAATTGTTGCAGCGGGAACTGCTGGACATCTGGACGACCACACCCAAAACTGTGCTGCTGGTGACCCACAGCATCGACGAAGCCTTGACCCTCGCGGACCGATTGTACGTCATGTCGGGGCGCCCCGGGAGGATCCTGGATGCGATCGAGATCGCGCTTCCCCGACCGCGCGATCTCGCCTCGCCGGATGCAAGCGCCCTGCGGGGACGGGTGAATCACCTGATCGAACAGGAGGTCAGGCGGGCGTTCGAGGACCGGGTGTCGGCGGGGGACCGTCCCCGGGATGCGGAAGAAGCACCAATGCCCAAAGCAGATCGGCCTCGCTCACCGTGATGCCGGGAGCCCCCAACCGTGCCAGAAGGGACTGGAGGACCAGCGCCCCCGCCACGATGATGTCCGCGCGCTCGGGTTGAAGCCCGGCAAGACCCTGCCGTGCCGCCAGGGGGAGACCGAGCATCATGCTCGTGATCCGATCCACCGCCCGGCGGGTCAACCGGAAGCCGTGGACCCGGCCGGGGTCATACGGGGTCAGGCGCTGCTCGATCGCCGCCATCGTGGTGATGGTCCCGCCAACGCCGAACACCCGCTGCGGCGGGCGGGCGATGCCCGCAAAGAATGGGTCCAGCGTCTGGACGACGGTCTCGAGAAGCGACGCCGTTTCGCCTTCACACGGCGGGTCGTGCGACAGGAACCGCTCCGTGAGCACGACGGCCCCGATCGGCAAGCTGCAACTCCCCTCGATCCGGGTGCTGTTTCCCACCGTCAGTTCGACGCTGCCGCCGCCGATGTCCACCACGAGAAGCCGCGCGGATCGGCCGGGCTTCCCGATTCCCGCGAGCACACCCTGATAGCCCAACCGAGCCTCTTCGTCACCGCTCAACGTCCTGATTGGCAGGGTGAGCCGTGCAAGCAGTTCGTCCGGGTTGCTCGCGGTGCGGAACGCGTGGGTGGCCACGACGATGGGGGATTCCGCCCCGGATGCGGTGGCCAGCGCGACGAACTCCTCCACGGCGGCCGCGGTGCGCGCGGCAGCCCGGGGGAGGATCAAACCGGTCCCCCTGAGCCCCTCCCCCAATCGGGTGATCGTCAGCCGGCGCAGCACGGGAGTGGGAACCAGCGAAGGTCCCGGCCGACGGGACCGCCCGCGGGCAGGCGGGAGAAAGGGGAGCGGATCCGGCACATCCGCAATCAACAACCGCACCGAGTTGGTGCCGATGTCGATCGCCGCCTGCCGAGACACGCGCGCGGCCTAGCGAAACGTGGCGAGGCCGCAGACGCCGGGGTGACGGAAATCGCCCGACCCGGCCCGCGGGGGATAAACGCATCCACGGGCGCCGGTCACCCAGAGGGTCCGCGACGCCGGGGAGTGTACGGGCCACTCTGTCATCATGGGCCCTGGTGAACGCACGATGCGTGGCGCGCCCCGGCCAATGTCGGCCGCACCCCGGCAAAATCGAGGGTGAATCCCTCGGGGAGTTCCTGTGCGTTTCGGCAGGCGGCAAATACGTCTCGGGGGAGCGCACGATGGCGACCCCTCCGCGCGTTGCCAAACACGATCAGGTCGCCACACAGCGGGCGCGCCGCGTCCGGCAGGCGGCCGCGCCGTTCCTCCCGCTCGTCATCTCAAAATAGGCGCAGCAGCCTGCTCAGCCGCTCGCGCAGCTCCGCGGGAGCCTGCTCGCCGCTGCACGAACGACGGACGATGGCCCTCAGGCGCTGCTCAAACTCTACCTTGGAGAAACAGTGCCGACACTCCTCGAGATGCCGCTGAAGCTCGCTGGAGGACTCTCCGTCAAGTTCCCGGTCGAGGTACTGCCAAAGCTTCTCCAACGCCTCTTCGCAGTTCATTTGGGGTCTCCCTTAACAAGATGCCGATCCCGCACAAAATCCCACAACCGTCGCTGAAGCATGTGCCGGCCTCGGGAGAGCCTGGACATCACCGTGCCGAGCGGGACCCCAAGGATCTCCGCGATCTCCTTGTAGCTAAACCCCTCGACGTCGGCCAGGATGATCGCCGCGCGAAACGGCATCGGGAGGGCTTCGAGGCTCTCGCGGACTTCCGCGTCCATGATCCCGTCCAGCACCTGCACCTCAGGATCCCCAGCCCCGCCCAGGGTCTCCCGCTCGCGCGCCCTGTCGTAGAGGTAAAAGTCACCGACATCCTCGTGATCGACCACTTCCGGTTCCCGCGTCCGTTTCCGGTAGGCGTCGAAATGAGCGTTCATCAGGATGCGGTGGAGCCACGCCCGGGCGCTGGTCCCCTCTTGGAAAGTGTGGAAGGATCGCCACGCCCTGAGCATGACCTCCTGAACGAGATCCTCGGCGGCGGTCCGATTGCGCGTCAGCCGAAGCGCCGACCGATACAGACCGTCCAGATGCTCGGTGATCACCGGCTCGAACCGGGCGCGCAGCGCCTCCCGATCGGTTGATGGTTTGGACGCCTCCGCCCCGGTGACGCCGCTTGAGGAAAGCTCTTCAACGCTCGAAATCGCCGTGCCCCCTTTCGGTCCCTACGGTGGCCCGCAGTCGGTGGAACGTCGTGCGGCGTCCCGCGATTCCTCAAAGAAAAACGGCACCCCGCTCGGGGTGCCCGTCCATCACCGGTGCGGCGCCCTCCTGCGCGCTCAGGGTTTTCCGAGCGGGACCAGCGCCGGGCGAATGATATCGGTGAGGGTAATGCGGTTCAGCACTTGCTCGGTGGCCTCCTTGACCGCCTGCCACACGGGGCGCAACCCGCACCCGGGCGCGTAGATGCAGGAGGTCTCTGTCTCTTCGACGCACAGCCAGGGGGCGACGCTCCCTTCGAGGACGACAAAGGCCTCCCCCACGGTGATGCGATCCGGCGATCGAGCAAGGAGGTGGCCGCCGCTGGGGCCGCGCTTGCTCAGCACGAGGCCGGCCCGGCGGAGGGTGACCAGCAGCTGGTTGAGGTAGGGCTCGGGTAAGCCTTGCCGTCGGGCGATGTCATGGCTCTGCACGGGACCCTCGCCGTAGTGCTGGGCCAGGTCCATCAGCGCTCGGATTCCATACTCCGCCCGGGTGCTCACCTTCATGAAACCACCACTTCCTCCTCCGTAAACGCCCCTCCCGCGATCCGGAAAGCCCTCACCTGCGGCTGCGTCGAGTCGCGGAGCGACACAATCACGTACCGGGCATCGGGGAATAGCGGCGTACCCTCCCCATCGACCGCACGCTCCCTGTCAGTCCGACTCGGATACGCCTCCGTGTGGGGATGTGAATGATAAATCCCCACCAAATCCCAGCCCCGCTCGTCTATAGTCCGGAAGGCGCGGATCTGATCCTCCGGGTCCATCAGGTAGGTCTTTGGACTTCGATCGGTGTTGCGACCGGGAAAGACTTCCTCGACCACCTCCCCCAGGCCCGCCAGCATCCCGCAACACTCGTTGGGAGCTTCCGCCCGGGCCTGGGCGATGATCCGGGCCAGTTGGTCCTGTGTGATCCTCAAGGCCACCGCCGGACCTCCTCACGCGTATTCTAGCCCAATCGCGGAGCAAAAGGAAACCCCCCTCAGCCCCTCCCGGACGGCGGTGCGCTGAGATCCCGCCAGAGAGGCGTGCTCAGATACCGACCGCCGCCATCGGGGGCGATGACGACGACCACCCCCGCCCGTATCCCCGCCGCCGCCTCAAGGGCTGCGCAGACGGCCGCACCGGTCGACGCCCCCACGAACATCCCTTCCTCCCGCGCCAACCGCCGCGCCATGGCGTACCCCGCCTCCGTCGACACCCCGACCTTGCGGTCGTGCGCGGAAGGATCGTAGATCCCCGGGACGATCGAGCTGGCGATGTGCTTCAGCCCTTCAAGCCCGTGCAGCGGGCCGTCGGGCTCCACGGCAAGAATCTGGATCCGCCGGTCGGCCTCGCGCAGCCGTCGACCCGCGCCCACGAGGGTGCCCGTCGTGCCGAGCCCGGCGACGAAGTGGGTGATCCGCCCCCCGGTCTGGTCGAGAATTTCCCGGCCGGTGGTCTCGTAGTGCGCCCGCCAGTTGTCGGGGTTGTTGTACTGGTCGGGTTTAAAGTACCGCTCGGGAGCCTCCTCGAGGCGCTGCCGCGCCAAGCGGATCGCGCCGTCGCTGCCTTCCAGCGGATCGGACAGCACGATCCGGGCCCCGTAGGCGGCGATGATCCGCTTGCGCTCCTCGCTTGCGCTCGCCGGCATCACCAGCTCGACCGAGTATCCCTTGATCGCTCCGATCATCGCATAGGCAATCCCCGCGTTCCCGGAGGTTGAATCCAGAATGGTCTTGTCGCGGGTGAGGCGCCCGTCCCGTTCGGCTTCGGCGATCATCCGCAGCACCGGCCGGTCCTTGATCGAGCCGCCCGGATTGAACCACTCGGCCTTGAGGTGCACCTCGACGGACGACGGCAGTCCCCGCGTCACTCGGGCCAGGCGCAGCAGCGGCGTGTGCCCGATCCGGCCGAGCAGCGACCGGTCGAGGTCCGCGCGGACGGGGGGAAGGTCACTCGTCGAAGAGATAGGTCGGCTCCGCATAGTACCGAACCCCGTGCTGCCGCCAGCGGTGTTCCACCGCGGCCTCCAGAGTTCGCTGTTTGGTGGCGGTGGTCTCCCCGCTCTCCAGCCACGCGAGGGGGGCGTTGAGGCGAAGGACCCGCCCGGGGATGACGTGCCGGGTGATCCCTGCGGGGAAGCCGCCGCCGCGCGCGGCGATGGCGAGGATCGCCTCTTTGGTGAGGGGGGGAAAGATGACGAGCGTCCCCGGCCCGTGCTCCGCGCGCCACGCTTCCGCATCCCCTCCGTCGACACGATAAATCTCGCAGCCGGGTTGATACGCGGCGACGAAATCGCGCAGCAGGGCCGCGTCGGGCGGAGGACCGCCCCCTGGCCCGACGAGTGCGGCCCCCCGCCCGTCGACGATCGCCGCGAGGGCGGCGTGCTGTTCGAGCCGCGCCTCCGCCTCGCGGGCGGTGCGGACGGGCGTGAGGCGAATTCCCGGTCGCGCGGCGATCCGACCGCGCAGGCCCGCGGCGCCTTCCCCGACCACATAATGCCGCCACGTCGACAAGATGATCGCGGGATCGGCGTAGTGAACGACCTGGGCGATCACGTGGCGGGCCCCGATCACCCGCAGCGCACTCACCCGGTTGGCGCCATCAAGAACGACGGCGGCTTCATCGGGGCGCCCCCCGTGGGACAGCGGGGCCACCGCCGGGGGGTTACGGAGCACGCGATCCCGGCGGAAGGCCAGGACCAGTCCCTCGACGCGGGCGGGATCGGCCTCCTCGTGCAGAAGGAGCCGGGAGGTCTCGAGCACGCGCAGCGCCGGAAGCCGCGTCGCCCGGAGATTCCGGGGGCGGACAAAGAGATTCATAGGAGGGTCAGCCCGCACCCCCCCGCCATCGCCGGGACGATCGAAATCTCGTCGCCTTCGCCGAGCGGGGTAGCGGGCCCGGCCAGCTGTCGCATCTCGATCCCGTTAACGAACACGTTGATGAACGGCCGGACCTCCCCGGTCGGCTCGCGAAGTTGCTCGCGCACCCCCGGAAATTGGCGCTCCAGCGCCAACAGCGCCTCCTCCACGGTCTGACCCGGGGCATTCACCCTCGCCTGCCCCGCGGTCAACCGGCGCAGCGGAGTCGGCAGATAGATCTGCGCCATATCCAACACCCCCTCCGGAAAGACACACGCCGCGGCAACGGGCGCCGCGGCGAACTCAATTTCTCCGACCACCTGGGCCAGACGCCCGCACCTACACCCGGCGACACACCTCCGCCGCCGGGCCGTGTCCGGTCGTACAGATGCAGCGGATCATCTCCATGTGGATCATCTCAATTTGGGGGAACGCTCTTGAGGAGAACCGGATTCCCGGCGGACCGGACCCGAGGTCGCCGGAGGCGCCCGCGGGGTGCGAGGAGGGACGGCACCCTCATCCGCCGAGCGGATCGACGGGCTGACCGTCCTCCCGCACCTCGAAGAAGAGGTGCGGCCCGGTGCTCCACCCGGTGCTGCCGATCCGGGCGATGATGGCGCCGCGCTGGACGTGGTCGCCCACGTGGACCAGCGAAGCCGAAATATGTGAGTAGGTCGTGGAGAGCCCGTTGCCGTGATCCAAGATCACGAGCATCCCGTACCCGCGCATCCAGCCGCTGAAGATCACCGTCCCATCGAGGACGGCCGCGATCGGCGCGCCGTAGGGGGCGGCGATGTCGATCCCGGTGTGGAACTCACGGGTGTGGAAGATGGGGTGGATCCGCCAACCGTACCCCGAGGAGATTCGGCCCGTGATCGGCCACAGCAGGCCGCTGCGGAGAGTGAGAATCGGGCCCACGTGCCGCCCGCCCGCGGCGCGGATGATCTCCCTGATCCGCGCGGACTCGGCCTCCAACTCTCGGATCGCCGCCTCCTGCGATGCGCGCTCGGTCCGAACCCGGTCGACCAGCTGCCGCCGTTCCACGGCCAAGCGGGCCGTTTCCGCCTTGTCGGTGATCCAGCGTGCTTGCTCCGCGCTCAACTGCTCCTGGTGGGACACCAGCGAAGCGCGGACGTCCTCCTGTTGCTGATGCTCGGAGGCGACCTGGCGGTAGAGGGCGAGATCGTTATCGATGATCCGCGCGATGAGGTACGATCGGGTGATGAAGTCCCGGAAGTCCGTCGCGCCCAGGATCACATCCGCGTACCCGAGGGGTCCCTGCTCGTAGAACGCACGGACGCGAGCGCCCATCACGGTCTCATGGTGGGACAGGCGCGTCGTGACGGTCTGGAGAGTCTGGGTGGCGCTCGCCACCGCGTGCTCGGTCCCGGTGAGCGCCACGGTGGTCTGATTCAGGTGGGCGGTCGCCCGCTCAAGCCGCTCCTGAGCCCCCGAAAGCTGGGCCAGAGCCCATCGCTCCTCTCTCACCACTTCCGCCAACCGCCGCCGCCGCCAGGCAAGCTGCGCTTGGATCCGATCCAACGTAGTCGCGGGAGAGGAAGCAAGTGTCGGTCTGGAAGCGGGCGCGGCCGCGCTAAGTCGATGGGGGGCGGCGGCGGTCGGCCTGGGCAACCGAGGGGCGGATCCCATGACGGGAAGCGCGGTGAGCAACACCACCGTGACGGCGATCGCGCCGCGCCAAAAAGACCGGGTTCGCTCCCGCATCCAGTGCACCATCAGTTACTGTGACGTAGCCGATCAGCAACGAGTTGTTTGTGAGCGCGATGTGGCGGCGGGGCGCCGATATCCCATTACACTGGGTGACGCGTATTCGCCGGCCACCGGGAAACTCCTCCCGCTCGGGAAACGCCGCCCGGCCCGGCGGATGGACAATTCCTGGGGCTCATCGACCGAGTCCACAAGGAAAACTATCGACCCCGTCGAAGGAACGCCCCGGACATCCTCGGAGAAACGAAATCCTTTCTTGGGCGGGAAAGGGGAGCTCAACGAATGGCACGGAAAGCCACCCGACGCAAGGCCACCAAAAAGGCGGCGTCCCGGAAGCGTGTGACGCGGAGCCGGGCTGCCAGCCGCACGAAGCGTACGGTCCGCCGCGCGAAGCCCAGGCGGGCGGCCGTCAAAGCACGGGCGAAGGCCAAGCGGCCGGCCCGGAAGCGAGCCGTAGCCCGACCCAAGCCGAAGCCCGCGACATCCACCCTGGGGCAGATGCCCTTGGGAGGGTACACCCCTCCCCCGCCGATCTCCCCGATCGAGCCCATGCATTCGGATCCCTGGGGGCGGCCCGCCCCGGAACCGCACGAGGAGTCGAGCATGGACGACGACGAGGACGAAGAGCCGATGTAGTGCGGTCACCCTCTGCGGCACATCGGGCCGGCCCTTGGGGGCCGGCCCGATGCGTTGGTGCGGGTGACGCCGACGATGCCCTATCCCAGGGCGCCGACGGCGAACATCGGGTCGCCCGGGTTCGTGGCCGGCGTGGTCACGGTGAAGAGGACGACCCCTGCCCCCGGGGCCGTGATCTTCCCGAGCGCCCGTCCGAAATAGTCACGGGTCTCCCCCACCACCTGCCCCTGCGCCACCTGATCTCCCGGCGCGACCGTCGGGTAGAACAGTCCCCGATGCTCCGACGTCACCCAGTGGAACTTGGACAAGACCACTACCGGGGCCACGGGGTCGGGGGACCCTTCGACCATCCCGAGGTGCCGCAACACGTTTCGGAGTCCGCGGAGATGGACTTGGAGGGACTCGTCGTCGAGCCGCCCCTGACCCCCCGCCTCCGTCAGGATCGCCGGGATCTTGCGCTGTGCGGCCGCACCATAGGTGCCTCCCGACACCCTGCCGCGGACGACATACCGGATTCCGTACACGCGGGCCAGCGCGAGGGTTTGGGCATCGACCCCCGGGTCCCCCGTCTCGGCGAGGATCGTGAAGGGCACCAGCGCCTCATTGATGTCCCCCCCGTGCAGATCCACGAAGACGTCCGCACGGGAGATGACCTGGGTGAAAAGCGTGTGCGCCAAGCGCTCGCTGGCCGTCCCTTCGGGGTTGCCCGGGAAGACCCGGTTGGGGTTCTTGCCGTCGAGCGGGCAGATGTAGATGTTGCGCCCCTGAAAAGCCGGCACGTCGACGATGTGGACGACGATCACCGACCCGTGCAGGGTCGCCGGCTCGAGCGCACCCGCGGTTCTGATCGCGGCCTCGATACCCGGATACTCGCCCCCGTGGACGCCCGCCGTGATGCTGAGCAGCGGCCCGGGCTGTGCCCCGCACGCCAGCGTGACCGGCATCTGGATCGGCGTCCCCGGAACCTCCAGCCATCCGGTCACCTTGGTCCCGGGCTCCGCCCGGAGCGAACCCACCTCGAGCGTCTTCACCGCGTCCCCCCTTCATTGGCGATCTCCTGAGAGGTTCGTGCCGTCGCCGGTCCGATCCCCTCTCCCCACCCCGACGACGCGGCCTCGCCGATCCTCGACCGAATCGACTCCACCGGCATCGGCGCAAACTCCACCGCCAGCAGCGCGCTGAGCGCTCGGACAACCGTCGGCGCGACCTCCTCCACCGACACCGGCCGCCCGAGCAGGCGGGCCATGCTCGTCACCGGCTTCCCCAACCCGCATGGATTGATGAGGGTAAAGTCGTCCAGGTGGGGAGCCACGTTTAGGGCAAACCCGTGCATCGTGACCTTGCGCTTGACGGCCACCCCGATCGCCGCGATCTTCGCCTCTCCCACCCACACACCCGGATACCCCCGCAGGCGATGAGCGACGATGCCGTAGGTCCCCAGCGCGTTGATCAACGCGGCTTCCAGCAGGCGGATGTAGCGGACGACGTCTTCGTCGAGCGCGCGCAGGTTGAGGATGGGGTACCCGACCAGCTGGCCGGGCCCGTGATAGGTCACATCCCCTCCCCGCTCGATCTCGTAGACGTCGATCCCCCGCGCGGCCAGCAGCGAGCGCGACACAAGCACGTTTGCCGGCCGGCCGGCCCGCCCGATCGTGATCACGGGCGGGTGCTCGACGAGGATGAGAGTATCCTCGATTCGATCCGCCTGGCGGGCGGCGACGAGCGCGCGCTGCAGCGCCCATGCCTCCCGGTACGAAAGGCGGCCGCAGCTGAGCAGCCATCCGGTCCGCACGTGGGGCCGCGTCAGCGCTTCCCCGGCCACGCCTGGCCGGCCAGCAGCACCATCCCGCCGACAAGGACGATGAGCTCAAGTGCCGCGTAGGCGGCGTGCAGCTGGCGGATCGAGGCGTACCGCGGATCGACGGTGCGGTTGACGAAATCGAGCCCCTGCGCCAGGCGAGTGATCGCCGGGGCGAGGAACGCGCCCTGCACGGTCACGATGGCCAGCATCAACGCGACGAGTCCGACCGCCCACCGGGGGGCGGCCGCGACCAGGGACGCGATCACGACAATCGCGCCGATGATCCACTCGGCCCAAACCCATCGGGTGATGACCAGTTGCCCCAGCGCCACCGCCTGGTTTCGGGTGATGACCCCGCTGCCGAACCGCAGGGGCGCCTCAATAAAGTCTAAGGACACCATCCCCCCGATCCAGACCGCCAACGCCAGCACCCGGATCACCGCCGCCCAGTTGGCCATCGCCGTCTCACCTCAGCCCTTGGGGTGGGCCGGGGCGTCCGCCCGCCGCACGCCGTCCGTTCCCGGCCTGCCCGCCGGGACCGCCGGCGGCCGGACGTAGGACCATCCCACCACCGCGAGGTAGGCGAGGTACATCGCCACCTGCAGCAGCGACGGCGTGCTGATGTACCCAAACACCGCCTGGAGCAGGCTCCCCAGCACCGAGGTTTCGGGTATCGCCGCGTGCATATCCCAGAGGTGGGCAACGAGCGGGGGCAGGATCGCCGCCTCTTGGAACTCCCCGACTCCGCGGGCGAGGAGGCCCGCTCCCACCAGCAGCAGCAACACGCTGGTTACGTTAAAGAAGGTGCGGAGGTCGAGGCGGCGGCTCCCGCGATAGATGAGCGCCCCCAACACCACCGCGCAGGCCAGCCCGAGGATGGCCCCGCTCAACGCGAGGATCGGAGATGATGCCCGGACCGTCGCGAACAGGAACAGCGCTGTCTCGATTCCCTCCCGACCAACCGACACGACGGTGAGCGCCACGAGCGCCCCCCGCGATCCGGTCCGAAGGGCATCGCCGAGGCGTGAGTGCAGCTCGCTGCGGATCGTCGCCGCCTGTCGGCGCATCCAGAACACCATGTACGTGAGGACGCCCACGGCGGTGATCATGGCCACGCCCTCGAACAGCTGCTCGGCGCGGCCTCGAAACTCCCCGGCCGTCACCAAAATGACCCCTCCGGCCAGCAGGCTGAGGGCCACCGCGCCAGCCACGCCGGTCCAGATCGCGCCGAACTCTCGCCGCTTCCCCGTCCGGGCGAGAAAGGCCAAGATGATGCCCACGATAAGCGACATCTCCAGCCCCTCACGAAGTGCGATCAGGAAAGCGCTGAACACCGACTTTCGACCTCCCTTGGATCGATTATATTGTTAAGTTAGCCAATCAACAATCCCTGCCCGAGTGAGGGTAGCCCAACCCGCGCGGAGTGTCAAGAAACGGCTCAGGTTTCATCACGCGAACCGGCACCGGCTGACCTCGCTCCGTTTCCCGCCCCTACCAAACGTTGAGCGGCGGCGGGCCCTGATCCGGTTCCCGCCCCGGCGGGAAGAAGAGCGGTCTCCGTGCGCGCCGCCCCTTCTCGCCACCGTCGGCGGGCGATCTCCCGAGAAGCCGCCGAGCAGAGCCCGCTCAGGGTTTGGGCAGGGTCACGGCCGGCGCCGTTCCGGCTGAGGGCGCCGCCTCGAAGTACGGGCGGGGGGAGAAGCCCCCGAGGGCGGCGATCAACGAACCGGGCACCTGCTGCACCACCGTGTTGTAGGCCATCACGCGGTCGTTGTAGCGGCGGCGCTCGACGGCGATCCGATTCTCGGTGCCCGCCAGCTCATCCATCAGCCGGGCTATCGTCTCCGAGCTGCGAAGTTGAGGGGACGCCTCGACGATCCCGAGCAGACGCCCCAGCGGGCGCTCGATCGCGTTCGCCGCCCGCACACGAGCCTCCGACCCCGCGGGCGCCCGCAGATACGCGGTCCGCGCCTCGGCGAGGGCCTCGAACACGGTGCGCTCCTGGACGAGCACGCCGCGGGCGGCGTCCTCCAAGTTCGGCACGAGGTCCACGCGGCGCTGGTACTGCGCCTCCACCTGCGCCCATTGCGCATCGACGGCCAGGCGTGCCCCCACCAGATGGTTGTAGGATTGGATCGTCCATCCCGCGACGGCGACCGTCACCGCGGCGATGAGCGCGGTGGTGCGGGCGAGCGGGCTCATCGGTCGCCGGTGGGCGCCTCCCGCCGGTTCGGAGCGTGGTGCGCGGTGCGGATGCACGTGGCGACGGCGGCGACCCCTCGGAGCAGCGCCTCCCCGTACCGGCCGGCCCGAAGCTCCGGGACCATCACCTCGGTGATGATGCGCCCCGCCGCCGCCGCGCTGATCGCGCTCTCCAACCCCCGCCCCACCTCGATGCGCACCTGGCGGCGGTCCACCACAACGAGGATCAGGACGCCGTCGTGGCGCTCCCGCTTCCCGACTCCGAGATGGTTGAAGTAGGCGGTCGCGAACCCCTCGAGATCATCGACGTGCCGCACGATCAGCGTGGCGATCTCCGCCCCGGTCTCGCGCTCCACGGCCTCGACGAGATGCCGGAGATGGAGCTTCTCCGTTTGGGTCAGCGCTCGATGCATCGGCGATGGCATCTGCTACCATCCCCCCGACGCGCCGCCGCCCCCGGACGCGCCACCGCCAAACCCGCCGAACCCCCCGCCCCCCGAAAATCCGCCGCTCCCCCACCCTCCCCCGCCTACCCACAGCGGGCCGGGGATCCACATCCGGCCGCGCTGGCCGACGCCCTTCTCGCGGTATCCGCAGCGCGGACAGACCCACGCCTGCACCCGATGCGCACCGACGACGCCGACTGGATCCTCACTCTGTCTCAAGCGGGTCCCGCAGCGGGGGCAGCGTTGGGACTGGGCCCGTCCCATGGCGAACGTCGCGCCGACAAAGATCAAGAACAGGAGAAGAGGAAACGCCGCCGGCCCGCGGCCGGTCGGCGGGGAGACAGCCGCGGACGGCCCGCCGGGCTGTTCCGGCGAAGAGGAGGCCGCGCCGAGCAGCCGCATCATCTGGTCGACGGCACCGTTCAGGCCGTCCCCGTATTGTCCCGCCCGAAACGCGGGTGCGATCGTGGTGCGGATGATGTCTCCGGCGTCGCCATCGGTGATCTTGCCCTCCAGGCCATACCCGACTTCGATCCGCACCTGGCGCTCCTTGACCCCGATCACCAGCAGGACGCCGGTGTCCTTGCCCCGCTTCCCGACTTTCCACGATTCCTCCAGCCGCACCGCAAACGCGTCGATCGGGGAGCCCCCCAGGTCGGGGAAGATGGCGACGGCGATCTGGTTCCCCGTTGTCTGGTCGTACTGGGCGAGCCGCTGGTCGAGCGCCGCGCGTGTGGGCGGATCGAGCAGGTGGGCGAAATCGCTGACATAGCCGGTGGGCTTCGGAAGGGCCGGCGCGGCGTGCGCGAGGACCGCGGGGCCGCCGAGCGCCAGCAGGATCAAGACCGCGGCGAGGACGCTCCGTCCCCGCACGGTCAGGGTTTCGCGGGAACGGAGAGGTTGACCCGTGGCGCCTGCTCGGCTCCGGCTTGCGCCTGGAAGTAGGGACGGGGGTGGAAGCCCATCGCACCGGCGAGCATCGTCGTCGGGAACGACTGGACCATCGTATCGTAGGCCTGCACCGCGGTGTTGTAGCCGCGACGGGCGTAGGCGACCTGATTTTCGGTCGAGGCGAGTTCCCGCATCAGCCCCTGCACCGTCTCATTGCTGCGCAGCACGGGGTAGTTCTCCACGATGACGAGCAGGCGGGCGATCGCGCTTTCGTACTGATTCGCGGCATCGACGCGCCCGGGCGTCCCGGGGCTCGTGCCTGCGTACCGGGTCCTGGCCTCGGCGATGGCGCCGAATACGGCGCGTTCCTGACTGAGCACCGCCTTGGTCGACTCGACCAGATTGGGAATCAAGTCGAACCGCCGCTGCAGCTGGGTCTCCACCTCGGCCTGCGCGGCGCTGACCTGCTGGTTGGCCTGGACGAGATGGTTGTAGGTGCCGGCGAGCGTTCCGTAGATCAACACCGCGGCCACCACGATCACGATTCCCGCGACGGCCGCCCCTCGCACCTCGACGTTCCCCCCTCTCGAACCCCACCCAGCGCGTGGCGCTTATCGGGTGGCGCTGGCCCCCGCGTCGACCCGCGGCGAATTGCCCTGGGTCCCCAGCTTCTGCTTCAAAATGGCGAGCGCCTTGTCGAACTGACTGTCGTGGCCGGAGTTGAGCGCCACCGTCTCCAGCGGCACCGGCTCGTCGGGAATGACCCCGTGCCCTTCCAAACGGGTCCCCTTGCCGCTGAGCAGCCGCGCCACCGTCACCGCCATCCCCGCGTCCTCCGGAAGGTCGACGGTGATGCCAATCTCCACGGCGCCGGCGGTCTTCGTGCCGACCACGTCCGCCCGCCCCTGTTCTTGGAGCGCCGACGCCAAGAGCTCGGAGGCCGAGGCGCTCCCCTCATCGACCAGCACCACCATCGGCACCGCGGGGGGCAGGATCGGGGGCTCGCGCGTCTGCACCAGCTGGGTCTTGCCGTTGCGCTTCGTCATTTGCAGGATGGGGGAACTCTGCGGAAGGAGCGCGTCCGAGATGTCGCGCAGCTCGTCCACGAGCCCGCCGGGATTACCGCGGAGGTCGAGCGCGAGCCCGCGCAGCCCCATGCGGCGGAAGTTGAAGATGGCATCCCTCAGCGCCACGGCGACGTCCGATGTAAACTCGTAGATCCTCATGTACCCGATGCCGCCGTCGAGCATCTTGCTGGTGAAATTGGGCAGTTCGATCGGTTTGCGCATGATCGAGAACTCGAGGGGCGCGGCGACGTCGGGACGAGCCACCTTGACCGTGATCGTCGTCCCGGCCGGGCCTCGGACGAGCCGATCGACGTCCTCGTTGGTCCGCCCGGCGGTCTCTTCCCCGTTCACGGCGACGAGGCGGTCGAAGGGACGCAGCCCGGCCCGCTCGGCGGGGGAGTTGGGAAACACCTCGCGGATGTAAAATTGTCCGTCCTGCAGCAGCAGGTAAATCCCGATCCCGGTATACGCGGCCTGCCCGTTCTCCTTGCGCTTCTCCTCCTGGTAGAACGACGGGGGAATAAACCCCGTATGCGAATCGTGGAGGCTCTCCAGCATGCCGGCGGAGGCGGCAAAGGCGAGCTCGGTCGCGGTGTACTGTCCGCCGACCCGGCTGAGGATCTCGTCGAACCGTTGCGTGAACAGCGAGCTGGCCACGGTATCGGATACGCCCGCGGGGATGGGACCGCTGAACGCCCCCACGCCGGTCTTCTGCTGCAGGCTCGACAGCGCCGTGTTCAGCATCGTCACAGACGAGATCGGATCCACGTAGTGTTCCTGCAGCGTTTGCAGCGTCTCGATCACGAATTCGGCGTCGGCGGCCTCGGCGCGCGGTAGCGCCGGGGCGATCATCGCCGCCATGAGCAGGACGACCAGCATCGCGGGTGCGACCCGGAAGCGCTTCATGAACCGTCCCTACCCTCCCATGTCCTTCTGCCCCGCCGGGGCGTTTGGTCTCCCTCTCGATAGCATCCAGAGGGAGACGACGAAGTTCCCATTCGGTTAACCCTGTACCCCATTCCAGACCGCTTCAGCCTTTTCGGTCCGCCGTGCCCATTCGCCTGCCGCGCGCCGCGATGGACCGCCCCAAGCGGGCAGGCCGCCCGCTAGATCGACGCCGCGAGGATCGGGGCAGTCGTCGGCCCGCCGGACGAGCCCTGGGGACCATGCTCGATCGAGATCGCCACCGCCCGGTATCGGCCGAAGTCGGCCGCGACGGGGATGATGACCGGCTGCCCGGGAGTGGAACGAAAAATCCCGGCGGGCCGGGGCTGCGTGCCGGCGACCAGCCAGATCTCGTAGACCAACCCTGCGCCGGGATCGTTGAGGCCGGTCACGACGAGCGCTCCGCGGCCGCTTGCCCGATCGTAGACGAACCGGACGTTCGCGCGGACCGATCCGGTGAGCTGAGCCGAGCGGGTCGTGGGGGCGGCGAGGAGCGCCAGCAGGCGGTCCTGCTGGTCCAGGCGGCCCGAGAGGGCGTTGATGCGCTGAGATTGATACGCCGCGAGGCCCCCGAGGATGATGAGCAAGCCCGCCGCCGCGGCCAGCGCGCCCGCCACCCAGCGAGGGCGCGGGGACGGCGCGGGTATCGGCCCTCGGGTCTTCACCCGGACGGCGTCCAGCACCCGCCCCCGCAGGGCCGGAGGAGGGTCGACCGCCCCCACGCCGGCGGCGAGTTCGGCGGCGACGGCCCGCAGCTCAGCCAGATCGCGCTGACACGCCGGGCACGCTTCGAGGTGCACCTCCACCGCGCGCTCGTCCTCGAGGTCAAGGGCGTCGATGGCGTAGGCCGGAATCAATTCCCGCAATTCCTCGTGCGTCACCGCATGCTCTCCCCCACGCCCCCGAGCGCCGTCCGGAGCCGTTGCAGCCCGTCCCGCATCCGGGTCTTGATCGTCCCCAGCGGAACGGCCAGCCGGTGCGCGATCTCCTGCTGCGTGTATCCTCCGTAGTACGCCAGCACCACGACGGTCCGCTGCACGTCGGAAAGGGTCCCCAGCGCGGCCCGAACCGCCTCGCCTTCCACGCGCGCCAGGGCCACCGCCACCACGTCCGCATCGTGCGCCTGGACCTCGGAGAGCGGTTCGACGGCGCGCACCTTCTGGCGCCGCAGCGCGTCCACACTCTTGTGGTGCGCCAGCGCGAGGATCCAGCCCCGCGCGTTGCCGCGGCGGGGGGTGAAGGCGCGGGCGCCGCGCCAGATCCCTTCAAACACATCCTGGGTGATCTCCTGAGCGGTCTGGGAATCCCCGAGCATGCGGCAGGCCAGCGAATACACCGACCGGCTGTAGCGATCGTAGAGCGCCGCGAACGCGTCCACATCGCCGGCGGCGATCTGTTCGAGCAGCCGCTCCTCCTCCCCGCCCCCCATCCGGCCGTCCCCCATCGCTCCTCCAGCGGTCACCGATCGGGCGGCTCTTTCGATTCCTGCGAGAAGCGATCCTGTCGCCGGCATGCCGAGCCCCGCCTTCCTCTTCGCATCACGGGCGTGTCCGGATGGGGGGACCTCAGCGCCTGCGGATCCGGATCCGCGTCCCGACGGTCGCGCGCAGTCGCGTGGAGGCCCGCCCCCGATTCACCGCGACCTCCACCATCCCATCGCTCCCCGCGAGCACCGCCGCCTCGCCGGCGGCGACGTCGCCAAACGTGCGGGCGATCGTGGCGGGGACGGTTCTGAGGGGGGTCTTCACCGCGACCGCGGTCGACGGCGGGATCTCGGCCAGGAGCGCCCCAGGGATGTTCGTGATCACGTTGCCGAACGCATCGATCCACAGCACTTCCCCCAGAAGCGCCGCCCCCTCCCACCCTCCCGTGGGCCATGCGGGCTCGATGCAGCCCGCGAACGGTTCGCCGAGGTCGGCGAGCGGCGCCCCGACCGCCAGGTGCGCGGCGGCGGGGGCGAAGACGTCTCGGCCGTGGAACGTGGGGGAGACCACCGGCCGCCAATAGGCGGGGTTGGTGAGCCGGTAGACGGCGGGCGTGCCCACGTGGCGCGCGGCGGGCAGCAACACCCCGTTGTCGGGTCCGACAAACACCTGCCCGCCCGCGGCGACGGCGAGAGGCGCCCGATCGGTCCCGACGCCCGGATCGACAACGGCGCAGTGCACGGTCCCCGGGGGGCAGGTGGGCGCCACGGCCCAGAGCAGGTACGCTCCCTGGCGGATCGCGCCGGGGGGAACATCGTGGGAGATGTCGACCAGCACCGCCTGGGGCGCGATCACCGCGGCGGCCACCTTCATCGCCGCCGGATACGGGGAGGCGCTGCCGAAATCCGAGAGGAACGTCAGAAGTGGCACGCCGACGGCCCACCGCCCGCGACCGGCAATGGACGAGGAAGGACCGCGGCGACGCCCCGCATCCTCCGACCATCCCTCGGCGACGTGCGCGGATGCGGCATCAGGCCGGATCCGCACCGCAGAAATCGATGATCACCTGGGCCAGCACCTCCGCGCAGCGGACCACCGAGGGCACGTCCGCGAACTCGACGGCGCCGTGCGCCCCGGCGCCCGATGGACCAAAGATAACGGTGGGGATGCCGGCCGCGGCCAGCAGGGCGGCGTCGTACCAGGGGCTCTGCCCGACGTACCCCGGCTCGCCGACGTGCCGCTTCACGGCCGCGTGTAGCGCCCGCACGATCGGCGCTTCGCGGCTCATCTCAAGCCCCGGCCGAGACAGCGTGATCTCGACCGACGCGCGGAACCCGGGATCCTCGGCACGGAGGGTGGCCAGGATTCCCTCCAGTTCACCCCGGATCCCGTCGGGGGTCTCATCCGGCAGCATCCGCCGTTCCACCACCAGGTCGCAGGAGGGCGGATACGTGCTGGGGCCTTCTCCGCCGGCGATCACGGACGCGTGCAGCGACGGCCGGCCGAGGAGCGGGTGCGACCGGCGCGGGAGAATTTCGCGATCGACCCGCTCCAACGCCCCGAGCACCCGGCCCATCTGAACGATGGCGTCCACCCCTGTCGCATGATCGCTCCCATGCGCGGCGCGCCCCTCTACCTTGATCCTGGCCCAGGCGAAGCCTTTGTGGGCCAGGCAGATCCTGAGCCCCGTCGACTCGGTCACGATCGCGGCGTCCGCCCGGCGACGCCGAGCGAGCGCGGCCGTGCCGATGCTCGCGTCCTCCTCATCGACCGTGAAGGTCAGGACCACATCACCCCGCGGTCTTAGGCCGGCGTCGAGGACCGCCGCCGCGGCCCCGACCATCGCGGCCAGACCGCTCTTCATGTCATCGGCCCCCCGGCCGTAGAGACGATCGCCGCGGAGGGCGGGAACGAAGGGCGCATCCATCCCCGCAACGCCCACCGTGTCGGTATGGCCGTTCAGCATGAGGCTGCGGCCGCCCGGCCCGCCGGTCCCCGGCAGGACCGCGATCACGTTCGGACGGCCCGGCGCGACCTCTTCCTCCTCGACGGCCAGGTCGAGTCGCCGGCACACCCCCGCCAGGTGCCGGGCGACGTCCCCCTCTCCCCCGCCCCCGGGGACCAGGGTGGGATTCACCGAGGGGATGCCGACCAGCGCCTCCAGCAGTCCGGTCACCAGGCGGGGGTCCACCGACGCGGTCGGAGGATCGGTCATCGGGTCACTGCTGGCAGCGGGCGCAGAAGAAGGTCGGCCGCCCTCCCAGCCTCCCCCCCTGAATCTTGGCGCCGCACACCCGACACGGCTGGCCCGCACGCCCGTACACCGCCAGCCGGTACTGCCCGTGTTGGCCGAAGACGTCTTGGAAATCCGGTTCGCCGCCGGCTTCCACCGCGTTTCGGAGGACCCGGCGGGTGCTTTGGTACAGGGCACGGACTTCGGCCGGCGACAACGCCGCCGTGACTCGATCGGGGCGCAGGCCGGCGGCGAAGAGAATCTCGTGCGCCCAAAGGTTCCCGATCCCCCCGATGCGGTCCTGATCGCTCAGCGCGGCCTTGACCCGTCCCTTGGATCCGAGCGCGCGCCGAAACGCCTCGAGCGTCGTGGTGGGCGCCAGCGGCTCGATCGCCGCCGACTCCGGATCATCCTTCGCCCCGGGGCGGAGCAGATTCAACCGGCTCAGCTGCAACTCGCGGAACTCGAGCGCCGAACCGTCGGTGAACGCGAGCACCACGCTCGCTCCCCCAGGCGGCGCGCCGGCCTGGGCGTGGAAGCGGATCACTCCCCACAGCATATAATGGAAGACCAGCACGCGGGGGCCGAGCAGCAACCGCAGCGCCTTCCCGCGGCGCTGAATGTCCACCACCGTCGCCCCGCGGAGAGCACGCGCGAACCCGTCCGGGGTGTGCGATCGCACGGCGGCGGGCTTGAGCACCAGGGCCCTGGCGATCGTCTTCCCCGCCACCGCGCGGTGAAGGCTGCGTCGCGCCGTCTCGACCTCAGGCAGTTCAGGCACCGCGAACGGCCTCCTCGGCATGAGCCAGGGCACGGGCCACCGCGTCCCCGGCCGGAACGGCGCCTTGGGCAAACTCCGGGGTGCCGCCGCCGCGGCCTCCCACGAGCCGGGACGCCTGCTCCAGGAGCGCGGCCATCGCCGGGCCCTCACCGGCGGATCGCGCAAAGTACAGCCGTCCGGTCCCCTCATCGCCGGCGAGGACGATGCACGACTCCCGGCCGGTGATCTCGCGGAGGAGGCGCCGGACTTCGTCGGGATCCCGCCCGGACATCACCAGGCGCAGGACCTTCGGGTGCGAGGCGGCGGGGGCCGCCGCCAGGCGCTCGGCGGCCTCGTAGGCGATGAGCCGCGCGCGGGCCTCCACGAGGGCCCGCTCCCGCTCCCGCGCCTCACGGGCGATCCGTTCGAACGCGGCCCCGAGCTCGCGGTCGGCGACGGTGAGCCGGGCGCTCCATTCGGCGACGAGCGCGTGCTTCCAGCGGTAGTCGGCCAGCGCTCGCCAGCCGCTCAGAAACTCCACGCGGACGTGCCCCTTGGCCCGCTCCCACCGGCGCAGGAGCAGCGGGGCGATCTCCGCGGTCCGGCCGACGTGTGTGCCGCCGCACGCGGACCGATCGCAGTCCGCCACCTCGACGATCCGGATCTCGCCCGCGCGCTTGGGCGGACGGCGGAGCCCCAGGGCCGCGGCCTCGGCGTCGGAGACGAACCGAACGGTGACCACCCGGTTGTCGAACGCCACCCGGTTCGCCTCATCTTCCACCCGGCGGGCGTCGTCGGGCGACAGGACGGGCAGCGCGAGGTCCAGGGTCGATGATGCGCCCAGGTGCACCGACACCGTCTCCGCTCCCAGCAACCCCGCAAACGCCGCCGAGAGGATGTGCTGCGCGGTGTGCTGCTGCATGTGATCGAACCGCCGACCCCAATCCACCACCCCCTCGACCTCAACACTCGGGGCGAGGCCGGGGTCGGCGGCGGACCCGTTCAGCACGTGGATCACGACGTCGCCGGCGTCGACCACATCGGCGACGGGGACCCCCGCCAGGGTGCCGGTGTCGTGCGGCTGGCCTCCGGAGGTGGGATAGAACGCCGTCCGATCGAGGATCACCCCGGGGTGAGGACCCCAGTCGCCCGACGGTTCCACCGCCGTCACGTGGGCGAGGAAGGTGCGCAGGTACGCATCGGTGTAGTACAAGCGCTCGGTGATCAACTCGGCCGCACCCTTGGTCGGCCCGCGTTCTCCATCGCCTGCCCCCGATGAGCTGGACCCAGCGGCCGGCGGCGGATGGTGCGTAGGTGCGCGGGCCCCCGCATCCTATGCTACAATAGCGTCGTGGATCTCATCGCCATCGTCGACCGGGCGGTGCAGTTGCTCTCGATCTTGGTGTTCGTCCGGGCTCTCCTCTCGTGGATCCCATCGGTGGACTACCGTCACCCGCTGATCTCTCTGATCGTGCGGATCACCGATCCAATCCTCCAACCCGTCCGGCGGCTGCTTCCCCCGATGGGCGGACTGGACCTCTCCCCGCTGATCGCGATTCTGCTCCTAAATCTCGCCGGCCAACTCCTCCATCAACTTCTGATCTCTGTCCTCGCCCCGAGCTAGGTGGCGCGATCGGCGGCGAGGGAGCGCTTCCGCCGATGCACGCGCCGGCGGCGGCGGGGACGGTGGTTGAGGATGTTGTCCGGGATCGTCTCCTCCCAGGTGATCATGCTGTGGAAGAAGACCTTGTCTTCCTCATCGAGGCCTCGGGTAACCTCGGTGATGTGCATGTTGGCGGCGCCAAACGCCTTGAGGGCATGCTGCACCGCCGCTTCCGGCCTCGCCTTGTCCCCGCAGGTGTAGATGTCGAGAGCGACGTACCCGACCTCAGGCCAGGTGTGCACGGAGAGGTGAGACTCTGAGATCACCACCACCCCGCTGACCCCATCCGGGCTGAATCGATGAAACGAGATCGCCCACACCTGGACGTTGGCGACCTCCGCGGCGCGGACCATGATCTGCTCGACCTGCTCCACCCGGCTGATGACCTCGGCGTTGCAGCCGGACCCCTCCACGATGTAGTGGTGCCCGAGCGTGTCCATCGTCCGCCCCTCTCTCGCACCGGCCGGGCCGGCGCTCAGTACCCCATCGACGACAAAATTCTTCGGATCAGTGCGATCGCAGGGGTGCTGATCGCGGTCACGAGCAGCGCGCTGACCAGCACTCCCAACGCGAGCGACACGATCGCCTGCCGGCGCGGCAGCCCGAACAGCCACGCCAAGACGGTCCCCGAATAAATCCCCGGCCCAGGCAGGGGGATGCTGACGTAGATCCCGACGCCCAGGACTCCCCACCGCTCCACGTATATGTGGCCCCGCGCGCGCACCTCTTCGACAAAGTGCCTGACCAGCCTGAAGCGCGACAGGAATCGGTCGAAGAACAAATCCATGATCAGGAAGAAGGGGATGATGGCGATCCAGCTCGCCAGCACCGCCGCCGCGAGCGCGACCAAGGGAGGGAGCCCCTTCGTGATCCCAAACGGGATCGACGCGCGGAGTTCCACAAAGGGCGCGACCGAAAAGATCATGACCTGGATGGTACGGTGCAGGATCGGGTCAAGCATCGCGGGTCGTCCACGGGCCGAGGGCGGCACGGCTGTGGGGCGCCGCGTGGCCTGTGGCCGCCGGAACGGCGCTGCGATGTGAAGGGGCCGGGGGATCGAAATCAGCGTTCGGGCCGTGGCGGACCGCGCCGCTCCGCTGATGCCGGACGGGGGACGTGCCGGCCGTCGTGATGCACGACGCCATTCGACCGTCGTCAAGGATGCCCGGTGGATGGGTGTACTCGCGCAACACCAACTGCACCATCCGAAACCGCGAATGTGCGATGCTGGGCAGCCCGGCCTCCTCCCTATGCCAGAGTGTATGGTACCATATGCTCAGCGATGTGCAAGGACGTGCAATGACCCTTCGATATTCGCTCTCGCAGTTGAGCCGCCCCGCCGCGCGGCGCGCCTTCGGCCGATCATGGCTCACCGTCTGCCTGGCCGGCGCCGTGGCCAGCGTGGTGATCTTCGGGTGGGAGCACATCTTCTTCATCGCGGTGGTCTGGCTGATCTGCGTCTTCGCGCCGGTCAGGATCGCGGTGGAGGCCCTCCACACGCGCGGCCCGCGAATGCGAGACGAGTTGCAGCGCGCGCTCCAAGCGCGCAACGACCGCTACGCGACGCGCGAGGGCGTCGTCCTCATGGTGGAAATCCTGTTCGCGCGTGAGGTACGGCTCCCGCGTCTGGCCCCGCCGGACCTCGGAGGCAAGATCATCGACGCGGCGGGGCGCCTGACCGACCGGGCGTTGCGCGGCGGCGACGGGCCCCCCGCCGTTCTGCGCGCCGCCGCCACCTGCGCGACGTTGCTCCAGCGGTGGGTGGGGGTCGTCGCGGCGGGCGAGCGGGACCCCGAATGGCATCCGGCCGCCGAGGGACACCCGGGAGCCGGAAGCGATCGTCCCCTGCCCCTGAACGGGGCCGCGCCCGCGGCGCTCTGGAATCCACGGGCCAGCGTCCAGGATCAGTGGGCCGCGCTGCGGGCGATCGCTGCGCTGGCTGGGTTGGCGAAGACCCTTACGGCGGTGTACGAGGACAGCACGGGCACGCCCTGGGAGGGGGGTGCGTCCGTCCGCGCACTCTCCGAGGCGGCGATGGACTACGCGGATCAGGTCGGGCTCAGGCTCGACGGGCCGGCCTGGGATGACCCCGCAGAGGTGCCCCCGGCCCCGTTGGCGCCCGAACTGCTCCCCGGGCTTGCGGAAACGTGGCTGACCTTCTGCGCGGCGCCGCCGCCGGCGCCGCGACGTCTGCAGGCCTTCGTCGAGCTCTTGGTGGGGTGACCGGCGCGGGCTTTCGGCGATCGGATCAGACGAGCGGCAGCAGGACCCCGACGACGAGGAGCACTCCGAACACCAGATGCACGCGCGCGGCCGCGACGTCGAGCATGACGAGATCGTGCGGGGCGCGCGCCGCGTGGACCTGCCGCGCCAGCCCCCAGGCAAGCGGCGCGCTCAGCACGACGAGCGCCGACCCCCTGACGAAGGTCCCCGTCAGCACCCCGCCGATCACCAGAGCGTACGCGGCGGCCAGAAGCGCGTAGAGCAGGCCCTTCGATCGTTCCAGGCCGAGCGCGCGCGCGACCGTGACCCCGCCGTCGTGACCGTCCGACCGAATATCGCGGATGTTGTTCACGTGGAGGATCGCCGTGACCAGGCACCCGACGGGCAGGGCGTAGAGCATTGGCACGAGCTCGATCACCCGGGCCTGCACAAAATAGGCGCCGAGTACCATGAGCGGGCCGAAAAGCAGGAAGATCACCGGGTCGCCGAGCGCCCGGTATTTGTAGGCGACCGGCCGGCCGGAATAGAAGTAGGCGCCGAGGGCGCCGAGCATCCCCAGCACCAGGATCGGGGTGCCCCGAATCGCCGTGAGGTAGAGGCCGATCGCGACGTTACAGGCCAGGAAGACCAGTCCGGCCAGGAAGACCTCGCTGGGCTGGAGGATTCCCCGGATGAGCACGCCGCTGCCGCCGAAGGATTCAGCGGTATCGTGGCCGTCGCAGTAGTCGAAGTAATCGCTGAAGAGGTTGGCCGCACCCTGGATGGCCACCGCGCCGAGGAGGGTGAGGACGAGCAGCCCCGGGTTGAGCATGCCCTGCGCCGCCGCCATGCCCGTCCCCAGCAACACGGGAACGATCGACGCCGTAAAGGAGAAGGGACGGACCGCCTGCACCCACATCCGGGCGGTCCGAGGAGGGAGCCCAGACTCGATGGACCGTTCGGTCATCTCGACCTCTCCGCAAAGGGGACCTGGACCCGCGTCCCATTATAACATGAGCCGGCGGGCGTTCATGGGCTGGACGGCGGGCGGGGCGGCCGCGGCCGTCGGCCGCCCCGCCCGCGCCAGCGCCCGCGCACGGTGGTGGAGCAGCCTGGTCTTCGGGGTCCTCGAAAATCACGGGTTGGCCGAGGTGATCGGGCTGCCCTCGCATCGACGTCTCGCCGAAGAAGGGACGCTGCTCGCGAGGTACTTCGCGGTCGAGCACCCGTCGGGTCCCAACTACCGGGCGCTCATTTCGGGGAATACGTGGAGCCGCAACGAGGTCGTCGACGCGTTCCACCCCTCGATCGCCAGCCTCGCCGCCGCCGACACGCCGCCGATCCCGACGTTCATCTACCACCTCGCCGGGGAGATCGCCCGGCGCCACAATCCTTTCCTCGACCTGCGTGCCCCGGTCGCCGCCGTGCGGCGTGGGGAGGGGGCGTTTCGTCAGGATCTGGGGGACACGCTCCCCTCCCCCGCCATCGTCTACGTTGGATGGGACGACCTCAATAACATGCACGACGGCTCCCCCGCCCGCGCCGACTCGAACCTCGGGCGGCTGCTCGATATCCTGGGGGCCTCACCGTGGTTTGCGAGGCCGGACCCGGAGGGGCGGTATCCGGCGCTCTTCATTTGCTACGATGAAGGCATTCGGGACAACCATGTGTTTGCCGCCTGGTGGGGGCGCGGGGTGCGCCGTGGAACGGTCGCGCAGACCGCCTACACCCACTACAGCTTCTGCCGGACGGTGACCGACAACTGGGGGTTCCCGGCGCTTCAGCGGGCGGCGGAGGCGAGCGCGATCGACGCACCCTGGACCTGACCGCCGCGGTCGACGGCACATCCGGTTTAAGGAGGCATCATGGCCCTGCTGCTCACCGAAGCCGACGTGGAAGCTCTCCTTCGAATGGAAGACGTCATCGCCAGCGTGGAAGCGGCGTTCGCCGCACAGGGCCGCGGAGAGGCACAGAGCCAACCCCGCTCACGGGTCCGGACGCCGAACCTCACCCTGCACGTGATGTCCGCCGCGCTCCCGTCGGCGGGCGTCCTGGGGCTCAAAGCGTACGCGTCGGGGAAGCCGGGGTCCCGGTTCGTCGTCCTGGCGTGGAGCACCGAAACGGGACGGCTCGAAGGCGTGATCGAGGCCGATCGGCTCGGCCAGGTGCGCACCGGGGCTGCGAGCGGGGTGGCGACGAAGTTCATGGCGGGCCCCCAGGCGCGCACCGTGGGGTGTATCGGAACGGGCCGGCAGGCGGGAAGTCAGCTCGAAGCGGTGTGCGCCGTCCGGCCGGTCGACCGAATCGCCGTTTACGGTCGCGATGAACGCCGCCGGGCGGCGTTCGCCGCCGCCATGGCCGAGCGGCTCGGGGTGGGGGTGAAGCCGGCCTCGTCCCCCGAGGAAGCGGTGCGCGAGGCGGAGATCGTGATCACCATAACCACGTCGCGCGAGCCCGTCCTCTTCGGCCGCTGGCTGAGGCCCGGCACGCACATCAACGCCGCCGGGGTGAACTGGGCCAACAAGCGCGAGCTCGACGATGAGGCGGTCCGCCGCGCGGACCGGATCGTCGTGGACGACCGCACCCAGGCGGCCATCGAGTGCGGCGACCTCATCCCGCTCGTCGAGGGCGGCTCGCTGTCGTGGGAGCAGGTGCACGAGCTCGGCGCGGTGGTGAGCGGCCGGGTGCCTGGCCGAGATGGCGCGGACGAAATCACGCTGTTCGAGTCGCAGGGCGTGGCGCTCGAGGATATGGCCGCCGCCGCCCTGCTCATCCAGCGCGCCCGCGCGGCGGGGGTCGGGCAGGAGATCCCGATCGGGGGGTAGACTGCGCGGAGCAGGAATTTCTCCCTCCCCCGCGTACTAGCGATAGGAAAGCGGGGTGTGGGCGGCCCCGAAGCAGTGCCGACGCAGCAGACATCGTCGCAGCGTACGCAGCAGTCGAGGTGGCAGAAATCGTGCAGACGCCGTCCCTGGCCCGCACCCTGTCGGTCACGCCGGACCAGCGCCGGCGCCCTCGACGTTGCGCGTCCCTACGCACGTTCCTGCGATCCCCTTCCCTTCCTCCTCGCCGCGCGGTCGCCGCAAGCGTCGTGATCATCGGGCTGGTGATCGTGGGTCTGGGTTCTCCCGCGCCGGTCGGGGCCGGGGAGGTCCGGACCCTCAGGGTGGTCGCAAACGGGATAGTCGTCCCGCTGGCCGGGGATGTCGTCATCCAGGACAGCGTGGTCATGGCGCCCTACCAGGGATTGTTCGCGCCGCTCGGGATCGCCGCGACGTACAAAGCCGGCGAGCGGACGCTCACGCTGGTCAGTCCCGCGGGCGATGAGATGCAGCTGCGCGCCGGAGACCCGTACGCCACCATCAACGGCGAACGACGGCCGATCCCGATCCCGCTCGTCGCGGTCTTCGATCGAGTGCTGATCCCGATCCAGTGGGTGTGCGAGACGCTGGGGGATGCGACCACCTACGATCCGGACAGCCATACCCTAGTGATCAGCCCGCAGGTGACGGGGATCTCCTGGCGGGGCACGGACGCGGGCCTCGAAATCACGATTGACGGCACGGGACCGCTTCATTCCAAGGCGGTGGCGCTGCACGCCCCGGAGCGCCTGATCGTCGATGTGATGGGGGCGCTCCCCAAATCCCTGGACCAGGTGCTCGATGTCCACGAAGGACCGCTGGCCGGGGTGCGGGTCGCGCGCTCCGCGTTTGGCACCCGGATCGTGCTCGACCTCCTTACGACCGTCCAATACCAAGTGGTCAGTGAGATCCCCGGACGCCGGGTCCTGATCTCGCTGGCCGCCGGGCCGATCCCCTCGGGCGGACCGTCCGGGGGGACCCCCAGTCCTCCCTCCGGCTATCAGCCCAGCGCGCAGAAGATCTCGGACGTCCTCTACCAGCACGTGGAGGGAGGGGGCCGGCTGGTCATCGTCGCCAACCGTCCCCTCCGCGTGACCCGGCGCACGCTGCGTAACCCCGACCGGATCGTCATCGATGTGGCCGACGCCGTGTTCTTCCCGGTGAAGAAGATCTTGGACATCAACGACGGCCTGGTCGTGCAAATCCGCGCCGCGCAGTTCCACAGCAACCCCAACCAGGTGCGGATCGTCGTCCAGCTCTCCCGGGCCGCCCCCTTCGAGATCCGCCAGGGACCCGAAGCCGGACGGCTGCTGGTCACCCTGGGCGACGCAGCGGCCGGACCGGAGACAGGACCCCCGACCGGGCCGGTCGTGATCGCCGTGGACGCCGGACACGGGGGCAGCGATCCCGGCGCGATCGGCCCGACGGGCGTGAAGGAGAAGGACGTGGCGCTCGCGATCGCGCAGCTGCTCCACAAGCTGGTCGTCCAGCAGCACCTGGACGTCGTGATGATTCGCGACACCGACACCTTTGTGCCGCTGGAGGATCGCGGACAGATCGCCGCCCGCGGCGGGGCCACGCTGTTTGTCAGCATCCACGCGAACGCGTCGACCGACGCCAACGCCAGCGGAACCCAAACCTTCTACGCCAACCCGAGCAGCCAGCCGCTCGCCGCGGCCGTCCTCGACGAGGTGAGCAAGACCGTGGGGCTCGCCCCGCGGGGGACCACCCAGGCCGAGTTCAAGGTGCTGGTGGATTCGAACGAGATTCCCGCGATCCTGGTGGAGACCGCGTTTATCACCAACCCGCGCGAGGAGCAGATGCTGCGCGACCCCGCCGTGCAGCAGGCGTTCGCCCAGAGCATCCTGAAAGGCATTCAGCGGTTCCTGGCCGCGCCGCAGGCCGCCCCGTAACGGCGGCGGAATCGAGGAACGCGAATGGCCCGGCGACGCTCGACGCGACGGCAATCATCCCACCTCGTCCTGGGGCTGATCATCGGCTTGATCGTCGGGGCCGGCTTGACCGTCGGCGTCCTCATCGCCCAACACCGCGGATCGACCCCCGCGCCGGCGCGGCTCCCGGCCGCGCGGCGCACCCCTACCCCTCCCGCCCCCCGGCCCGTGACCCCGCGGGCGCACCTCCCGTTGCCGCCGCGCCGGAACCCCGAGGGTTCGCGAGGCCCGGCGGTGGTCCCGGCCCCGCCGCATCCGGTCTCCGTGGGTCCCGGCCGTCTGCGCGTGGCCATCATCTTCGACGACGCCGGGTACAGCCTGCGGGCGGCGCAGGAGGTTGAGGCGATCGGCCGGCCGGTGACGATCTCCGTCCTCCCCCACCTCCCCTACTCCACGATGATCGCCGAGGAGGCTCCCGCCCACGGCGTGCAGGTGATCCTGCATCTTCCCGTGGAGCCCGACAATCAAAACCTCCTCTCGTTCCTGGGAGAGGGCGGCATCCGCGTGGCGATGACCGACGGGGAGATCCGGCAGGCGGTGGCCGGGGATCTGGCGACCGTGCCCACGGCCGTCGGCGCCAACAACCACATGGGCTCGCTCGGGACGGCGGACCCGCGGGTGATGCACGCCGTGATGGAGGAGATGAAGGCGCACCACCTGTTCTTCGTGGACAGCGTCACGTCGAGCCGAACCGTCGCCGCGCAGGTGGCCCGCCAGATCGGCGTGCCCACCGCCGCGCGTGCGGTCTTCCTGGACAACGAGGACACCGAGGAGTACGTGCGGGGTCAGTTCCGCACCCTCATTACCCTGGCGCATGCGCGGGGACAGGCGATCGCCATCGGACACGTGGGAAAGGTGACGGCTCGGGTGCTTATCTCCCTCCTTCCCGAGTTTGATGAAGCCGGGATCCAACTCGTTCGGGTGTCCGACCTCGTCCACTAGTCCGCGCTCGCACCCGGCCGGCACGCGGCGAGGTGCCGTGGCCCGGCCGCGCGGTGGCGTGCCGCTGTTCCGGAACGTGTCCGCCGCACATTCCTGTTACAATAGAAGCGCTCTGCCGGCACCCCGCCGGCGACATCCCGAAGGAGGTCCCCATGCGCTTCACGGTCATCGACACCCCTGCCGAGCAGTCCGCCTGCGATCTGCTCGCGCTTCCCATCCTCGAGCCGGGCACCCTCTCCGGCACGGCCGCGAAGGTGGACCGGGCGGTCGGCGGGCGATTGGCGGACCTGGCCAAAGCTGAGGGGTTCTCCGGGAAGCCCGGACGCTCGGTGCTCCTCCAGACGCCCGACCGCCCGGCGCGCCGGGTGCTGTTGGTGGGCATCGGCGCGGAACCCAACGCGGAGCGGCTGCGCCGCTTCGCGGGCGCGGCGATTCGCCGGGCCCGGGAGTTGCGCTGCGGGCGGGTCGCGCTTGCCGCGGACGGCGGCAACGCCGGCGGATGGGCACACCCGGACGAACGAGTGCGGGCGGTCGCCGAAGGCGCCGGGCTCGGCCACTACACATTCGACCGATACCGCAAGGCGGACGAGACCGGGGAGGTGGCGGAGGTCGCGCTCCTCGTCGGCGACGGAGATCGGACGCTCCTCGACCGCGCGGCGCAGGCGGCGGAGGTGGCGGTCCGCGCCACGTGCCGCGCGCGCGATTTTGTGAACGAGCCCCCAAACGTCCTCACCCCCACGGCCCTGGCGGAGGCGGCGCGTGAGCTCGCCAAGAGCGCGGGATGCGAATGCCGCGTGATCGACCTCGAGGAAGCGCGAACGATGGGGATGGGGCTCTTCGCCGCCGTGGCCCGGGGAAGCGCCGAACCGCCGAAGTTCATCGTCATGGAGTACCGCCCCGGCGGCGCGCGCCGCACCGTGGCGTTGGTGGGCAAGGGGATCACCTTCGACAGCGGCGGGCTGTCGATCAAGACCGCGAGCGGGATGCGCACGATGAAAGGGGACATGGCGGGCGCCGGGGTGGTGATCGCCACGATGGGCGCGCTCCGCGATCTTGGGGTCACCTCTCGGGTCCTGGGCATCGCCGCGGCGACGGAAAACATGATCAACGGCGCGGCAACTCGGCCCGGCGATATCGTCCGCGGGCTCGGGGGGAAGACGGTCGAGATCACGAACACCGATGCCGAGGGCCGGCTGGTGCTCGCCGACGCGCTGGCGTATGCCGTGCGCGAAGGGGTTGACGAGATCATCGATCTCGCCACGCTGACGGGCGCGTGCGTCGTCGCCCTCGGGGATTGGACCGCGGGGGTGATGGGGAACAACCAACCGCTCGTCGACCGGCTGCTGGAGGCGGCCCGGCTGACCGGGGAGCAGATTTGGCAACTGCCCCTCTACGATGAAGATCTTGACGCGATGCGGGGCGAGATCACCGACCTGAAAAACTCTGCGGGCCGCGAGGGCGGCGCCGAGCGCGCCGCCGCATTTCTCCGCGAATTCGTCGGCACGACGCCGTGGGCCCACCTCGACATCGCCGGCCCGGCGTTTGCGGACAACCGCCCGCCGGCCCCCTACCTGCCGGCCGGCGGCACGGGGTTCGGAGTCCGGACGCTCCTTCGCTACCTGACGTCCCTCTCCTGACGATCGCCCTCTCCCCCGCGGGGCCCAGGGCAGATCGCGGGGCGATGCCGCCCTTCGGCGCGAGCCGAGACGGCCGGGCCCCCCGGTCCGGTCGTCCATCCCTGGTCCCCCAGAGTCCCCGGACCCGGCGCTAGGATCCCGGATGCCGCTCGCGGCGCTCGGCCTCGTCCTCGCCTCGGCGCTGCTCCACGCGACCTGGAACGCCATCGTCAAAGCCGGAGACGACCGGCTCGTTGCGGCGTGGGCCACCACGGCCGCGGGCGCCGTCCTCGGGATCATCCTCCTCGCCGCCGGGGGGCTGCCGTCCGCGGCATCGCTAGCTTTCGTCGGCGCAAGCGGGGTGGTGCACGTCGCCTACATCATCGCCCTCACCCGCGCCTACGATGACGGGGATCTCTCGTTGGTCTACCCGGTCGCGCGCGGGATCGCCCCCGTGGTGGCGACCGCCGGGGCGATGGTGGCGTTTGGCGAAAATCTTCCGGGTCCGGCGTACGCGGGAGTCGGGCTGATCGCCCTCGGCGTCCTGCTCCTCGGCGCGCTGAGCCGCCGCGTGAGCGCGCCCACCCCGGCCCGCGCCCTCGCCTGGTCGCTCGCCACCGCGCTGTGCACCGGCGTGTACACGCTGATCGACCGCCAGGGCGTTCGCCTCACCTCACCCGTCAGCTATATCAGCGCGCTCTTTCCCATCCATGCTTCGCTGTTCTGCGTCTATGTGACCTGGCGCCGCCGAGCGCTGCCCTGGCGGCTGATCGCCCGCAACCGGCTCGGGATCTTGGGGATGAGCGGCGCGTTCAGCCTCGGCGCCTACCTGCTCGTGCTGAGCGCGCTCGCCATCAGCCGCGTCGGGTACATCGCCGCCCTTCGCGAAACCAGCGTGCTGATCGCGGCCTGGGTGGGCTGGCGGCATCTCGGCGACCTCCAGGGCCCGACGCGGCTGGCCAGCTCTGGGATCGTGGCGGCGGGGTTGGTGCTGCTCGTCGCCGCCCGGTGAGGAGGCTACCGGGCGCCCAAGATCGTCACCATGATCGGCACGAGGCTTGAGAGCACCACCCCGTTGATGAACGCCACCAGCGCCACTTCCGGGCCGGCCGCCCGGACAACGACCGCCAGGGTGACGTCCATCGTCGTGGCGCCCCCCGGGGCGATCGCCACCGCCCGGCCGAAGGACCGGGCGACCAGGGGGGTGACGAGGATTGCCAGAAACTCGCGCGCAACATTGGAGAGGAACGCCAGCGCGCCGGTCTCGAGGTTGACGAGTCGCGTCAGCATGATCCCGGAAAGGCTGTACCAGCCGAATCCCGCGCCGATCGCCCCCGCGTGACGGAGCGGGAGGTGCAGCACCCAACCCGCCACCCCCGCGCCTCCGAGACTACCCACCGCAACGCCGGCCGGCACCAGGAGCGCCCGGACCCCGAGGCGGCGGATCGCGCGCCAGGCCTCTCTGCTCTGGCCGATCTCGATCCCGATCGCAAACAGCACCACCCCGAGGAACACTTCCGCCAGCGTTTCGAGATGCGCGGCCAGGCTGTGGGGAACCACCCCCAGGGCTCCAACGCCGATCCCGGCGATCACGGTCGCGGCGACCACCCCCGCGCTCATAGGGGCCCGATCGCTCCGCGCAGCAGCCAGACCGCGAGGACGCTGCCGGCGATCGTCAGGACGGCGAAGACGACGGCCTCCGCCCCCAGGACCTGGAGGCGGCCGAGGAGGAGCGGGTCGGTCCCCACCCGCATCCCCAAGGTGAACAGGATGAGCACCACGCCCGCGGTGACCAGGGTCCGGGCTCGGCGCATCACGCCGTCGGTCAGCTCGCCGCGCCATCCCAGCAGGAGCCCCGCGGCGAAGGGCGCAACAATGAGCCACATGGACTCAGCCTATGCGGGCCGGCCCTCGCAGTCAAGGCGCGGGCCCGGCCTGGGTGCCCCGCTTCGGGCGCGGGGTCAGCGGGTCGGAACGGGGTCTTCTTCGGGAGCGCCGGATTCGAGGAGGACAAAATAGGCGCAGTTGCACGGTTTCTGGCGCCCGGCGTGAAGCGCGACACAGCGGGTCGCGATCGCCCCGACTTGGCCCACCTGCCGTCCGTGACACTTGTCGCACACGTAGACGCCGCTCACCGGCCACTGCAGACCGGCCTTCGCGCGTACAGGCTTCACCATACATCCCCCCGGGGTCGAACCTGATCTCAACCCTAGCACAACGGCGGTCGGCGCGCCTCACACCCCCGTGGCACCCTCCCGAACGCCGGCGGGGGCGCGGGCCCCCGAGAGGTCCAACACCCCCCCCGGCAGACAGCGTGACGGATTACGCACGGGCGGCGCGGAACCCTTGGCGTCGCCGGTGGCTGGCCGACCGGGGCCCATGGTAGACTCAGGGCATGTTGCCCGTGCGCGTCTCGCCGAAGGCGGCGGACCCGCTGCCACGTCGGTGAGGCGCACGTTCCGAACCTTTCAAGACCTCGCATCGCTGCTTGCCGTCGCGGCCGGCCGTGAACCGGCCGACCTCTACCTGGAGGGGGCCGCCCTCCTGAACGTCTACAGCGGCGAGGTCTATCCGGCCAACGTCGCCATCAAGGGCCGGCGAATCGCCTACGTCGGCGGAAATCGAACCATGGTCGGGCCGGAGACGCGGATCCTGCCGCTCCGCGGCAAAACCCTCGTCCCCGGCTACGTCGAGCCCCACACCCATATCACCGGCATGTCCACGCCCGAAGAGTTTGCCCGCGAGGTGCTCCGGACCGGCACGACCACGCTGGTCGCGGACACCCTGCAGATCCTGCTGCACACCCCGCCTGACCGCGTCGTGCCGCTGCTGACGGCGCTGGCGGAACTTCCGGTCCTGATCGTCTGGTCGCTCCGCCTCCACGCCTCCTCCCCTCTCGAGGACGAGACGATGTTCTCGAGGGGAGAGATCGAACGGCTCCTGGGGGTGGAGGCCGTGCGGGTCGTGGGTGAGGTCACCCGGTGGCCAACCGTCTACCACGGCGACGACGACCTGCTCCACAAAATCGCCGCCGCCCTCGCCGCCGGCCGCCGGGTCGAGGGGCACGCCCCGGGCGCCTCCTCCGAACGGCTCGGCGCACTCGCCGCGGCCGGCTGGTCGTCCGACCACGAAGCGATCACGGCCGATGAGGTCGTCCACCGCCTTCGCGCGGGCGTGTACACGATGCTGCGACACTCGTCGCTGCGGCCCGATCTGGGTGCCCTGGCCCCGGCGGTCACGGAGACTCGAAGCCGCTCGGGACGGTTCATGCTCACCGCCGACGGCCCCGAGGCGGTGACGATCGTGGAACGTGGGTACATGAGCCACGTGATCCGGGAAGCGATGGCGGGGGGGATTCCGGAGATCGCAGCCTATCAGATGGCGACGATCAACCCCGCGGCCTACCTGGGCCTGGACGAAGAGATCGGGGGGATCGGCCCGGGACGGCGCGCCGACATCGTGGTGCTGAACGACCTGCGAAACCCCACACCCGATCTCGTGCTGGCGCGCGGCGAGATCGCCGTGCAGGATGGACGCGTCAGGGCCGCGATCCCCGATTTCCCGTGGGACGAGTATTTCCGACCGCGCTTTCGCCCCACCTGGACCCCGCAGCCGGACCTCTTTGCCCTGCGGCTGTCGGCCGCTCCTGGGGGCACCACGCCCCTCCGCTTCCCCGTCATCCGCCTCGAGAACAGCGTCATCACCCACAAGGTCGAGATCCCGCTCACCCTGCGCGAAGGCTGCGTGATCCCCCCCTCCGACGCGGTGCGCGCGGTCCTCCTCGATCCCGCGGGGCGGTGGATGGTTCCTGGGTTGCTCGCGAACTTCGTGTCGCGCCTCGGCGGGCTCGCCAGTTCGTTCAATGTGGCGGCGCACCTCCTGGCCCTCGGCCAGAACCCAACCGATATGGCGCGGGCGGCGCGGCGGCTCCTGGAGATCGGCGGCGGGATCGTGATCGTCGAAGACGGCGAGACCGTGCTGGAAATTCCGCTCCCCCTCGGGGGGGTGATGGCGTCGCGTTCGCTCCCGGCCATCGCCGCGGAAGCCGCGCCTCTCTACGCGTTCCTGCGCGCGCGCGGATACCCGCACCAGGACCCACACTACACGCTGCTCTTTTTGCCCCTCGACTCGCTCCCCGACATCCGCCTCACCTACCGGGGGGTCTGGGACGTCCGGCGAGGGAAGGTGCTGGTGCCGCGTCAGGACCTCCCCGGGCCCAACCCGATCCGCTAGGCACCCTCCGCGGCGGACAGCGGGCGGGCGGATGCCCTCCGCCCCGCCACCTCCGGCGCGCGCAGAGGGCGGCGGGGAAAAAGGCGACGCGGCAGGGGCCCGAGAGGACCTCTGCCGCGTCGCCGCCGCGTCAGGGCAAAGTGAGCGCGGCTAGCGGACCGGCGACCCGGCGGTCGCCAGCGCGGGCTCGGGCACGGGGTCCGGCAGGAGTTCCATCCTGATGGCGTGCACGGTGCCGTCAATGCGCGACTGCCGATGCAGGTGGTAGGCCGACACGATCTCTCCCTCACGCGGCTCGATCTGGGTCATGTATCCGCACTGACAGCGAAACCAGGCCATCTGAACTCCGTCTCCTCTCCGTCGTGAAGGTCCGAGACGCCGCCGCGCGGCGTTCCCGAGAGGGCCTTCTAAAGGCACTTTGAGATCCGACGGCGCAGGGCCCGGGCCGCCGCCCAGGCGTCGAGCCGCGGACGCGTCGACCGATCGACGGGTCGCCGGGTCGTCGCGTTCGGTTCGGGGACGACCGCCCGGGCCGCTCCCGCACCAACCCCCGCCGGCCACCCGCCCGTCACCGCGATTGCGCGCGCCCCCCACAGCGCCAGCCACACGGGCATCTCCCCCACCCCCCAATGGACTCGCACCAAGTGTGGATGCCCATCTCACGAGCGATGGAGGACATGCCTGACGCCGATTCGCCCTCCGCGGCCGCGTCCTCAACGCCAAACGGCGGGCCATACGATGGACCTCGACGGCGGGACCACCGCCGGCCTCCGGCCACGGCGGACCGTGAGCGTGACGTCGCGGAGCCCAAGACGGTCGGAGAGAAAGGGACACGGCCGGCGAGACCGTGTCCCGTCCGCGTTCAGATGGCGGTCGCCCCGAGCGGGGGCAACCTCACTTCTCGATTTGAATGTTGATGTGCTTCAGCTCGGTGTACTCAAACAGGCCTTCCAGCCCGTACTGGCGTCCCAGGCCCGATTGCTTAAACCCGCCCATCTCGGTCGACTGGAACATCTTCCCAAACGTGTTGACCCAGACCGATCCGGCCCGGACGCGGGTGGCGATCTTCATGGCCTTGTTGATGTCGCGGGTCCAGACCGCGGCGACGAGGCCGTACACGGTGTTGTTCGCGATATGGATCGCCTCGTCCAGGTCCTTGAAGGTGGTGATCCCCATCACCGGCCCGAAGATTTCCTCCTGGGCGATTTTTGCGTCGGGCTTCATCTGATCAAACACGGTCGGCGCGATGAAATACCCCTTGGCCAGCGCGCCCTCGGTCAAGCGGTGACCCCCGGTCACGAGCACGGCCTCCCGTTTGCCCTGTTCGATGTAGCCGGTGACCTTCTGGAGCTGCGGCTCCGAGATCACGGGGCCAACCTCGACGCCCTTCTCCCAGCCCGGCCCCACCTTCAGCTTTGGCACCATTTCCCGGACGCGCTGGACGAACGTGTCGTGGATGCTCGCCTCCACCAACACCCGTGTGCCGGCGATGCAGATCTGGCCGGCGTTGTAGAAGGAGGCGGCGTTGATCGCCCCCCGAATCGCGCGCTCGAAGTTGGCATCGGCGAACACGATCGTCGGAGACTTGCCGCCGAGTTCGAGTGAAACTTTCTTCAGGTTGCCGGCGGCGAGCCGCATGATCTCGCGCCCGGTGGCGGTGTCGCCGGTGAAGGCCACCATGTCGACGTCGTGGTGCCGGGCGAGTTCGGCGCCGACGGGATCGCCGGGACCGGTCACGATGTTCACGATCCCCTTGGGGAACTCCGCGATCCCCTCGATGATCTTCGCGAGCTCGACGGTGGACCCCGCGGTGTAACTCGCCGGCTTGACCACGACCGCGTTGCCCGCGGCCAGCGCCGGCCCGATCGCACGCGCGAGCAGCGCGAGGGGAGCGTTCCAGGGCACGATGATCCCGACCACCCCGGCCGGCTCGCGCATGATCAGGCTGATGCTGTTCGGCTGCGGAGTCTGCGACCGTCCGAAGATCCATCGGGCCAGGCCGGCAAAGTAGCTCGTCGTCTCCGCGAGCCGCATCGCCTCACCGCGGCTGATCGGGGACGGCTTGCCGCTCTCGCGCGTGAGCAGCTGCGCCAGCTCTTCATGCCGGGCGCGGACGGCCTCGGAGAACTTGAGGAGGGCCGTGGTCCGCGTGCTGGGGTCGTCCCGCCACTCCGTGGTCTCGAACGCGGCGCGCGCCGCCGCGATCGCCGCCCGCATGTCGTCCACCGTGGACCGCTGCGCCCGGTAGACCAGCGCGCCGTCTCCGGGGCTCGTCACCTCGAAGAGGCCGCCGGTGGACTCGCGCCACTCCCCGGCGATGAAGTTCCTGTAGGTCGTCACCTCTGCCATCGCGTCGTCCCTCCCATCCCAACGTCGCCGCCGCTGATGCGGAGCGCGCCCTGCCGGCCCGCCCGGAGCCGGGCCCTCACCCAGTCCACATCCCGTCCGGATCGAATCGCCTGATGACGTCGAGCTCCTCGCGCGTCGGCGCCGGGGTCTCCCGGAGGTCCGGTGCGGTGCGCAGCGGCCACCCGGTCTCGGCCCGAATCTCTTCGAGGGTCACCCCCGGGTGCACCCGCTCCAAGACCGCCTCCCCGGAGGCCTGGTCGAAGCCGAACACCCCCAAGCTGCTGATCACGCGCGCCGGGCCGCCGCGCACCAACCCCACGCCCTCCCGCCATCCCCGGCCCGTGCCGTATCCGGGTGAGGTGAGGTAGCCGACGCGTTCCGGAAACCGGCGGCGCTCGTGATGCATAATCACGACCGTCCGCCGTGCCAGCGCGGCGATGTCGGCGGCGCCGCCGCTGCCGGGGAGCCGGGTGCGCCGTCCCCGGTCCCCCACCCAGGTCGTGTTGAGGTTTCCGTAGCGGTCGACCTCCGCGCCCCCGAGAAACCCCACGTCCACCCGTCCGCGCTGCAGGTAGCCCATCACGTCCACCAGCGTCGTGCACGCCAGCGCGCCGGCGATGTTGGGCGGGTCGCCCATCGTGATGATCGGGGCGAGCGGCGGCGAATCGCGGATGACCCCGTTCTCGAACAGACCGACGGCGTTCGGCGCGTGCAGCGCCCGGGCCAGCGCAAACCCCAGAAGCGGCAGGCGCATCCCCACGAACACCACCTCTCCGTCCCGGATCTCCCGAGCCGCCGCGGCGACCATCACCTGGCGCCGCGTCCCCTGGCGCGCGTTCCCCGTCGCCATTAGAACCCGTAGCTCACCGGAGCGGCGAGGCGCGGCGCGCGAGGAGAGAGCCCGGCGAGGCGGGCCTCGCCGAGGGCGCGCAGGTATCCGGCGTGCCCGTCGGCGCGGACGACCATGCGGTTGAGCCAATCCAGGAACCCCTCGCGCGTGCGTGTCTCGCCGTGATACTCGTCGTAGAACCGGTCGTCGCGGTTGACGTACCCTTGGGTGGGCGACGGGTGGGAGCCGTAGGGCACGGCGGCGACGGCGCTGACGAGGAATCCCGGGACGAGGGTGCGGTTGGGGTCGCTGGTGATCACGTCCTCCTCCACCACTTCCTCACAGGTGAGCAGAACCGTCTCCGCCGCCCGCGCCGCCTCAGGCGAGATGCCGAGATTGCCCCAGAGGTGGGCGTTGCCGTGCCGGTCGCAGCGCTGCACGTGGAGGATCGTCAGATCCGGTCGGAGCGCGCCAACGGCCAAAAGCCGGGCCCCGGTGAAGGGACACGCCACCTCCCGCAGCCGCGGGTGCTCCCGGGCGAGATCCGTCCCAAAGGCCGTGCGCGTCGGCAGGTACGGAACCCCCTGGGCCGCGGCCGACACCGCCAACGCCACGGTGAGATTGGAGTGGTCTTCGATCGCCAGCCGGCGAGGGATCCCCTCCTCGATCGCCCGGCGAAAGTTGTACGCGGTCCCCGCGCCCACGTTGCCCACCCAGGCGGCGATGACCTTGGCGACGCACCCCGCGCCGATGAGTTGATCAAACAAGATGTCGGAGATCGGCCCGACGAGCGCGAGGTCCTGTCGGCCCTGGCGGATGATCTCGTGCCCCGCGGCGAACGGGATGCACGATTCCAGCCCCGTCCCCATCGCGATCGTCATCCCGTCCCGCACGTACCGAGACACTGCCTCAGCGAGGGACATCACCTTGTGCACAGCATCCCTCCGGCTCACGCCGCCGAGCGCCGATGGAGCCTCGAGGCCCCTGCGGGGTGAATCAAGGATGGGGCAGTGCGCCCCACTTCACCTGCTCGAACGCCGATCGGCAGCGGCGGCAGTAATACTGCGAGGTGAGCGACGTGGATCCGAACAGGCTGAGCAGCTCGGTGCGATCCGAGTCGCAGAACGGGCAGGCCGGCGTGGATGGCCGATCCGCACCCGCCGGGCCGCGCATCCCGTCCCCACCGCTCCCCTGGGGCGCCGGCTCAGTCATCCCGCACCCGACGCCTGGACTCGTCCCACCGCGGCCACGGCAGCGCCTCGGCCGTCGCCCAGTGATCGCCGGCGAACCCGAGCGGAGCCGCAACTCCCGCCTCGCGCAGCGGCGGGCCCACCGCCCGCAGGAACCGCTGGCGCACCGGCTCGCCCGCCTCGCTCAGCACGCCGATCGCCACCAGCGGTGAGAGTGCGCCGCCGGCGTCGGGCCCGAACCAGCACAGCGTCTCCCCCCACGCTCCTCCGATGATCGCTTCGAGGCCCGCCCGCACCTCGGGCCCCTCCCCGGCCAGTTGCCGCAGCCACCCCCGGCCGTGGATCGCGTGAAACCGTTCCTCTTCGATCAGCTTACGGGTTCGCTGCCGCAGCGGCAGGTAGCGCGACTCCACGGCGGTCTCGAGCACAAGCGTCAGCGCCTGGTCCAACAGCAGATTGGCAATGATCAGGTGCGGCCAGCTTGGAAACGGCCGCGCGAGCATGTTGACGATCCGCGCGTCCTCCGCCACCCATTCATGCTCCGAGCGGTGGGGCGCGCCGGGCAACTCCTCGAGCAGTCCGTAGAGGACGCGGGCGTGCCCCAGCTCGTCCTGCGCCATCGCCGTCGCCGCCACCCCGGCCTCAATCGTCGGGCCGCTGCTGCACCATTCCCCGTACCGCAGCCCGAGCACGTGCTTGCTGTCGGCCAGGGCAACGACGAGATCCACCAACGCCGGGACGGCGTCGCGCGGAAGCGCCGAGGGCCGGTCGAGCAGCGGCGTGCTCATGCGTGGGCGTCCACGGCCTCGCTGCGGACGGACTCCACCGGGATCACCGCCTGCCGCGGCACCACGTACATCTCGATCCACGACTCCTCGTCGTAGATGCTGCGCGCGTACACCCGCGCCAAGGCATCGTCGGGCGCGGCAACGCACCCGACGTGGCGGAGCGGTTCGCCGTCCGTCCGGCGGGCGAACACCTCGTAGACCGGCTCGTCCCCGATCGTCCTCACACCGCCACCCCGCAGCGGGCCAGTTCCCGACGCGCCACATCGGTCAACCGGTCCTTCGTCCAGGGAGGGTCCCAGGACACGACGATCCTGACGTCACGCACCCCCGGCAGCCGATGGAGCCGCTCGCGGATATCTTCCTGGATCATCTCCATGCACGGGCACGCGGTCGCCGTGAAGGTCAAGGTCAGGCTCACCGTCCCCCCGTCGACCGCGACCCCGTAGACCAGGCCCATGTCCACGATGCTGACCGGCCACTCGGGGTCGACCACCTCGGCCAGGGCGGCCAGGACCGCGTCCGGGGTCACCGCCTGAGGTCCCGCCGCCCCGCGGCGCTCCTGGGGATCCGCCGAGCCAAGGGAGACCGGCATGGTCAGTGCGCCCCCACCAACTGCCGCATCTGCCGGCGTCCCCGCTGCAGCATCTCGATGAACATCGCGTTCCCCGGCCCCCGCCGCTTCCAGCGGGCGATCACGTCGTCCCACGTGATCGGCCGATCCATCAGCCAGCGCCGTTCCCCCTCGTCGAAGTCCACCGGGAGCGGGTAATCCAGCAGATACGACCCGGTCGCCTGATCGTGGTGGGCGGGCACGCGGAACCCGAGGCTCTCGCACAGCGGCACCGCGGTGCGCAGCCAGGTCTGACGGAGCTGGTCGTTCGTGCTTCCCTTCAGCCGGTATCCGATCTGCGTACCGTGGGTCTTCAGGGAATCGGGCAGCCCGAACCACTCCACCGTCATCGGGAACATCCAGTCGATCGCCCGCTGGAGCTCGTCCCGGTGGGTGGCGGCCAGCCGCCGCATGCCGTTCTCCCCGTGGCGGAGGTGGAAGTTTTCCTCCTTGTCGACCTTCGCCAGCCCGCGGCGCCACGGCCCGTAGCTGCAGTGCTTGTAGACGTCCCCGAGGAGCACATAGCCGGCCCGATCGTAGAAGGCGTTGGCCACGATCAGTTCGATCCAGGATCGGAGCGGCACGTCGAAGGCGTAGGGATGCTTGAACTTCTTCGGATCGCGGTCGTAGATCAGCGCCTCGGTATCCACCCCCAGATCCTGGAGGATCCGATAGCCGATGTGCGCGTGGCTCAACTCGTCCTGGATGATCGCCAGCGCCGAGATCAGGTTGTTCATCGAAGGGCTGTTCTTGGCGGCGGTGTAGTAGCTGGGGGCGCTAATCAGCTCCGTGTCGGCGGAAACGGTGAGGATGTGGATGAGGGTCTGCCGATACTCGTCGGTCATCTCCTGGGGCGACTCCACGATGTGCCCCTGGCTGATCCGGTCGAGCAGCTGCTCGTTGGTGACGATCGGCATCGCCCGCACCCCCGCCGGCGAAACATGACACGGTTTTTGCACGAACAGATAAGAATGCGTGTATAATCAATTATACGGCGGAGGCCGGGGAGGCGTCAACGCCGCGGCGCGCGGGGCAGGGCGCCGGGCGAGTCGTGATGCGTGCGCGCTCACTCCTGTTCACGGTGTACGGGGACAGCATTCGACCCCACGGCGGGGAAATCGGGATCGGGAGCCTGATCCGCCTGATGGCGCCGCTCGGGTTTTCCCCGCGCGCGGTACGCGCCGCGGTGTCGCGAACCGCCCACCAGGGATGGCTCCGCACCAGGCGGGTGGGGCGGCGGGCCTTCTACTCGCTCACTCCCCAGGGCGCCTGGCGGGTGGCGGAAGGCGTGCGCCGCGTCTACCAGTCGGGCCCCGAGCCGTGGGACGCCCGGTGGCGCCTGCTGACCTACGCGATCCCGGAGGGCCGCCGCCCCGCCCGCGATCGGCTGCGGCGGGAGTTGACCTGGTTGGGGCTCGGCCCGCTCTCCAAGAGCACCTGGATCACCCCGCGGAACCTCACCTCCCTGCTCACCGAGTTGGCCGCCGCGCGCGGGGTGACCGATCACGTCACGATCTTCGAAGCGGACTCCCTCGGCCTTCCGCAGGACCGCGCGCTCGTGGCCCGGTGCTGGGACTTGGCGGCGATCGCCGGAAAATATCGGGCGTTCATTCGGGCGACCCGGCGGCGATCCGCCGGGCGCCGCCCCCGGCTGCGGCGGCGCGGGATCTCGCCCGCCGCCTGTTTCGCGGAGAAGATCCTGCTCGTTCACGAATACCGGAAGTTCTTGTTCGTGGACCCCGGCCTGCCGGCCGAGCTGCTGCCGCCGGACTGGCCGGGGCGGGACGCTTCTCGGGTGTTCCAAGAAGTCTACCGGATGTTGGCGGAGCCGGCGGCGCGGTTCTTCGACGCGGCCTTCGAGCCGCCGCCGAGCACGGCGCGCGATCGAACCCGATCGCCCCAGGACCCCCCGCCCCGTCGCGGCGCCGGGGCAGCCCTCGCGACCGGGTGAGCGCTACCTCCCCTTGAACGCCGGCGGGCGCTTCTCCAGAAAAGCGCTCACGCCCTCGGCGGCGTCCTCCGACGCGAACGTTCGGAACAGCGCCTCCCGCTCGTAGGCCAGCCCGCCCTCCAAGGGAAGCTCCATGCCGCGGGTGACCGTGAGCTTGATCAGTCCGACGGCCATGGTCGCGCTCTTGGCCAAGGCCTCCGCGTACTCGCGGGTCTTGGCCGACAGCTCCTCCGCCGGGAACACCCGGTCGACGAGGCCGATCGAGAGCGCCTCCTCCGGCGAGACCGTCCGACCGGTCAGCATGAGATCGAGCGCCCGGCTCTTCCCGATCAGGCGGGGAAGCCGCTGCGTCCCCCCGTTGCCCGGCAGGATCCCCAGCGCGATCTCCGGCTGCCCGAGGCCGTACTTGCCCGCGGCGGCGAACCGCAGGTCGCAGGAGAGGGCGATTTCCATTCCGCCGCCGAGGCAGTGACCGGTAATCGCCGCGATGAAGACCTTGGGGGTCAGCTCGATCTTGCGCAGCACCTCGTGCATGCGCAGGATGAACTTCTCTTTCTCCACCAGGGTGGAGGCCTGGAAGAACTTCACGTCCGCCCCCGCGGAAAAGAACCGGGGCACCGTGCTGGTCAGCACGACGGCCTGGATTCCGTCCTCGGCCCGCACCGCCTCCACCGCCTCGTCCAGTTCCTGGGCAAACTGGCGGTTGTACGCGTTCGCCGGCGGCCGGTGCAGCGAGATCTGCCCCACCGCGCCCGCTCGTTCGAGACTGATCATCTCTCCCACTCACGCCACCCCCATCCTCGGCCGCGCGCGATCGGACACCCCCGGCGGCCCCGGCCGTGCGGCCCATCCGCCCGGGACGCAGCGTCGGCTGCCGCCTTCCGGGCATCGGTCACGAACGCGCGGAGGGCTGACGGCGCGCGCCGGCCAGCCGCTCGCGAAGGCGGAACCGCTGGATCTTCCCCGTCGCCGTCTTGGGCAGCTCCGGGACGAACTCGATCCAACGCGGATACTTGTATGCCGCGATCTTGTCGCGGACGAACCCCTGCAGCTCCACCGCCAGTGCCTGGCTCGGGGCCTGCCCCGGCTTTAGGACCACAAACGCGAACGGCTTGACCAGATCATCCTTGTCGGTCTGCCCGACAACGCCGCACTCCAGCACGGCGGGGTGCTGCATCAGGGTCGCCTCAACCTCGGTGGGCGACACCCACTGGCCCCCGGCCTTCAGCATGTCGTCGGACCGGCCGCCGTACCAAAAGTACCCGTCGGCGTCCCGGTAATACTTGTCGCCGCTGGCGAACCACTTTCCGCGGAAGGCCTCCCTGGTGCGCTCGTGCTTGTTCCAATACCCGGGAGCGACGCTGTCCCCGCTGACGAGGAGATCTCCGATCTCGCCCGCCGGCAACTCCCCTCCGCCCTCGTCCACGATCGTGACCGCGTACCCGGGAACGACCTCCCCGCTGCTCCCCGGCCGGACCCGGCCCGGGCGGTTGCTGATATAGATGTGCAGGGCTTCGGTCGAGCCGATCCCGTCGAGAATCTCCACCCCGAACCGATCCTTCCACCTCGTGAAGATCGCCGCCGGCAGGGGCTCCCCGGCGGAGACGCAGAGGCGGACGGCCCCGAGATCCTTGGGACCGTCCGCGGCCAGCATCGCCGCGTAGGCCGTGGGGACGCCGAAGAACAACGTCGGCCGGTACCGCCGGATGAGGTCGAAGTACGTCCGGGGGTCGAACCGCCCGGGGTACAGCACCGACGACGCCCCCACCCGAAGCGGGAAGTACAGCGCGTTTCCCAGCCCATAGGCGAAGTAGAGCTTGGCGATGGAGAGGCACACGTCGTCTTCGCGGATCTCCAGGACGGTCCGCGCGTAGAGATCGGCGGCAAAGACCATGTCGTGGTGGAGGTGAATCGTGCCCTTGGGGGCGCCGGTGCTGCCGCTGCTCCAGAGCCAGAACGCCGGCTCGTCCCGGTGGGTCGACGCGGGGACGAGCTCGGCCTCGGCCTCGGTCAGCAGATCGCCGAGGGCGTGCTGACCCCTCCCCGGGATCCCGGCCACGATGACGTGGCGGAGCGCGGGCAGCTCCCCCAGCACCGGCTGCACGAGCGGCAGGAGCTCCTGGCTGACGACGAGCACAGCCGCCCGGCTGTCCCGGAGCATGTAGGCGTAGTCGGAAGATTTAAGCGCGGTGTTGGTGGGGACGGCGATCGCGCCGATGCGGATCGCCCCCCAGAACAGGGCGGCGAGATCGGGGGCATCGAGCATCAGGAGAAACACCCGCTCTTCCGGCCGCACCCCGAGCGCGCGGAGCGCGTTCCCCGCCCGGCTCACCCGGGCCAGCAGCTCGCCGTAGGTGACCCGCTCGTCGCCCGCTCGGATCGCGACCCGGTCTCCCCGCCCCTGCTCCAGGTTTCGGTCAAGAAACGCGGTGGAGACGTTAAAGGCTTCGGGGAGCTCGATCGCCGCGCTCATCGCGCCCCCCGCTTTCGAGACCCTGAGGCGACTCTCCTCTCAGCGCCCGGGTGAGATCGGGGCGGGTTGCCCCACCTGCGGGCAGCCGACGACGAGAGCCTGGCTGCTGATCGCGATTCCGATGGTGGCGCTCGCGACCTCGTTCCACGTGTACATCCCGACGACGTGGTTCTGATCGTCGAGCACCGGAGACCCGCTGCTGCCGCGCTCCGGGCGGGCGGACGACTCGATTTCGAAGACCGGGGTGCCGTCCTGCGCGTTCGCGGTTCGCGTCACCGTGCCGGCAGCGACGGTCTGCTCCGTGGCTTCGGTCGATTTCCCGTAGCCGACGACCCGGATCTGCCCGTGCTCCAGCGGCCCGACCCCGAGCGCGAGCGCCGGAAAGCGCGGCAGATCCCCGAGGTGCGGGGTGGCGATCACCTGGGGGTCGTCCCCCGGCTCGATGATCCGCCACCACCTAAACGTGGGGCCGGGGGTGGTCAAGCGGACCTCGGCGATGTCGCGGCCCACCGGGCCGGTCGGCACCTCGAGCGGATCGACGCTCAGCGGGCTGGCGCAGACGATCTCCGCCCCGTAGAACTCTTTGTCGACAAACGCGAAGAGGATGTAGTGATCGGGGTCGTGCTGCACGCGGGAGACCACGTGACTGTTGGTCAGCGCCAGGCCGCTGGGGTCGATGAAGAACGCGGTCCCCCGGGCGACGCCTTTGCCGTCCCGGGTCATCGTCACGAGCTGAAAGACGCTGGCGAGCGGCGCCGCCCCGCCGCCCAACGCGTTGAGGGGGAGGCTGAGCGCGAGGGCCACCGCCGCGGCCGCGATCGTCCACGGCGCGGAGGCCCGCCGGTGCGAGATCGATCGTCCCGTCGGCCGGGGGCGGGGTGCGTCCGGCTGGGGCGCCGACGAGGTGTGGACAGAGATCCCGGGAACGTTGACGGCAGACGTCGTTGATCACCTGGTTGGATCGGTGGCCGGAGACGAACGGGCTCCGGCTCCTGCGGGGGTCGGGGGCACCGACGATCCCGAAACTCTTGTATGCCCAATTTCCCGGGCGCTCGGCGCGGGGCCGCCACCCGCGGTCAGGGAGATCCCGCCCGGCCGTCGAACACGAACCTAAGGGCCGCAGGGAGTGCGGCCGTCCGCGTCCGGGCGCCCTTGGGAGCGCCCATTCTCCGGCTCGAAGGGAGTGGGGAAATGATCCTGTCCTACGAGGGGCGCACGCCCCGCATCGCGCCGACGGCGTTCATCGCCCCCACCGCCACCATCATCGGGGACGTCACGATCGGGGAGGACGCCAGCGTCTGGTTCGGCGCAGTCCTTCGAGGCGATGTCGGGCACATCGAGGTCGGCCCGCGCGCGAATATTCAGGACAACGCGGTGCTCCATTCGACCGACCGGGTCCCGACCGTGATCGGAGACGGGGTCACGATCGGCCACGGGGCGATCCTGGAGGGCTGCACGGTTGAGCGGGGCGCGCTTGTGGGGATGAACGCCGTCGTCCTCCACGAAGCGATCGTGGGTGAGGAATCCCTGATCGCCGCGGGGAGCGTGGTCACCGACCGCACGCAGATCCCGCCCCGCACCGTTGCCGCGGGTGCGCCGTGCCGGGTGCGCAAGCCGCTCTCCGGGCCCTCGGCGGATTGGATCGCCGGGGCGGCACGGGCCTACGTCGGCCTATCGCGCCGGTACCTCGAAGCCCGCGCGCACGCCGACCGCCCGCCGGGGACACCGGAGGGACCGGTCTCGGGGTGACCGCGGGGGACGGGCCTCCCGACCGGCGCGATCCCCTGAACGTCGCTACGGATCGGCCGCGGCCCCGGGGGGCGGGGTGGGCGAAAGTACGACCGGCCGCCGGGGCGGCTGGGTAAAATCGAAGTCTTGTACCAGCGACCCGAGCTGCGGCAGGCTCTCGCGCACGTCCGGCCGGGGGTCCGGGCGGCCGTCGGTCCTCGGATCGATGCGGCGGCCGCCAAGGAAGTCGTCCTCGATGAATTTGACGTAGGCATCGAAGCTGAGGACCTGGTGGTCGATGTAGCCCTTCCGCGCGTACGGGCTGATGACCAGACCCGGAACCCGGAGGCCGTAGCCGTTTCGGTCGACGGTCGGCGGAACGACATGATCGTAGAATCCGCCCCAATCGTCCCACGACAGGAAAATCGCGGTACTGTTCCAGTCCGGCCCTTGCATCACGGCGTTGATCAGGCTGGTGACGTACGTCTGGCCGGCGCTGACGAGGGCGGGCGGGTGCTCGCTGACCTTTCCGTTCGGCACGACCCAGGAGACCGCCGGGAGCGTGCCGTCCCGGGCGGCTTCGAAGAAGCGTGAGACCGTCTGGATGTTGCGGAGCTCGCCGTCCTCGCGGACTGTCTCGAACCAGGGGAGCGGGTTCCAGATCTGCGGGGTGCCGGCGCGCTGCGGTTTCTGCGGGCAGGTGGCCGCGTCGTCGTCGCAGTCCGGCTGGGTCCCTTCCGCGACGTAATACGCCCACCCGACCTTCGCCCGGTGCAGCAGGTAGGTCAGGTCCGTCCAGGCGTAGTTCGGTCGGGAGACCGGTCCCAGGCCCCGGCCCCACCGGATCCGGTCGGGAGTCTGCAGCTCGTTCACGCAGGACATCGGGTCGGCGCTCGCGCACCGAGCCGACCACTCGGAGACCATGAACAGATGCTCCGGGAGGCTCCAGGAGGCGTTCGGCTCGAACATGTGGTCCTGCAGGACGAACTGGCGCGCGTAGGTCCAGTAGTTGGGGATCTCGCGCGCGTCGTGATATCCCATCACGTCGGGCTCGCCCGCACCGCCGCCGCAGGCGGGGTCGAACGCCGCCCGGCAGCCGCGGCCGGGGTGGGCCTCTGCGACAAACCCGTCCATCTTTCCCCCGGCGATGTCCGCCGTGGCGTCCTTCTCGCTGTGCGGCCCTCCGCGGTTCAGGTCGTGCGGGTCGTGGAACGGCTTGACGCAATCCCCGGTTCGCGGATCCGGTCCGCAGACCGCCGGCACGCCGTTTTGCATGGGGATGCCGTCGGCGCCGGGGAACGTGCCGAAATAGCTGTCGAACGACCGATTCTCCTGCATGATGATCACGACGTGCTGGATCTTGTGGATGCCGCTGAGGTCGGCCGCGCGGACGACAAACGGCCACCCGACGGGCGGTCCTCCGGGCGTGAGCGTGAGCAGCGCGGCGGCCACTCCCGCCAGCGCCGCGACGAAGCGCCGCCCTCGCCGGCGGCTCCCAACCAGAAGCGGGTTGCGTCCCGACATCCATCACCCTCCGCTGCCCGCCGCGGGATCCGGTCCGCGGCCTCCGTCTGGGCATCGTCTTCCTCTGTATGATAAGCGACCGATGGGGGGCAAAGGTTCCAGGGAGCGCCTCCCCGCTGCCACGCCGGGAGGGGCGGGGGATCAGTACGCGGCGAGCCGGCGGATCGCGTCCGCGATCTCGGGGATCTGGGGCTGGAACGCGGCTTCCAAGACCGGACTGTGCGGGACCGGGGTATCTTCGCTCGCGAGCCGCACCACGGGGCCGTCCAGCGAGTCAAACGCCTCTTCGCCGATCAGCGCGGCGATCTCCCCGCCAACCCCTCCGGTTCGGTTGGCCTCGTGGACGATCAACGCCTTGCCGGTCTTTCGGACGGAGGCCAGGATCGCCTCGCGATCGAGCGGGGCCAGGCTCCGGAGATCAATCACCTCCGGGGCGATCCCGTCCCCCCCGATCGCGTCGGCGGCGGCGAGGCACTTGTGGAGCATCCATCCGTAGGAGAACACCGAAAGGCTCGTCCCATCGCGAACCACCCGGGCGCGCCCGATGGGGGTGAGGTACTCGCCGGTCGGGACCTCTGCCCGCTGGTACCGGTAGAGGTGCTTGTGCTCGAAGTACATGACCGGGTTCGGATCTCGGATCGCGGCGAGCAGCAGCCCTTTGGCATCCTCGGGAAACGCGGGGGCGACCACTTTCAGCCCCGGGGTGTGCACGAACCAGGCCTCCATGCACTGGGAGTGAAACGGCCCCCCCTTCACGTCCCCGCCGTACGGCATGCGCAGAACGAGCGGCAGCGCCGCGCCGGTCCGCCAGTGAAACTTCGCCGCCACGTTGACGACCTGGGTGAACGCGTCCGTGACGAAATCGGCGAATTGAAGCTCCACCACCGGCCGCATCCCCATCACCGCGGCGCCGATCCCCGCCCCCACGTTCGCCGCCTCGGCAAGCGGGGCGTCGATGACCCGCTCGGCCCCAAATTCCTCCAGGAAGCCCTGGGTGATGCCGAACGCGCCGCCGTGCGTCCCGATGTCCTCCCCGATCACGAATACCCGGGGGTCGTGACGCATCGCCTCCCGCAGCCCGTCCCGGATCGCCTCCAGGTACGTCATCTCCGGCACGCGAGCCCCTCCCGACCGTCCGGCCCGCCGGAGCTCATTCGTCCCCATCCTCCGCGTACACGCCTTCGGCCACCGAGTCCGCGGCCGGCTCCGGACTCGCCTCCGCCCAAGCCAACCCTTCCTCGATCTCCGCGGCGATCCGCTCCTGCATCGCACGGTCGGCCTCGGGAGTAAGATGGCCCTCGGCCCGCAGACGGCGCTCGAACAGCGTGATCGGATCGCGCGCTTCCCACTGTTCCAGCAACGCCTTCGGCACGTACGCGTACCGATCGGCCTCGCTGTGTCCCCGCACCCGCATCGTCGTGCACTCGATGAGGGAAGGCCCGCCCCCTCCCCGCGCGCGCCCCACCGCGTCGCGGGCGGCGCGGTAGACCGCGAGAATGTCGTTCCCGTCCACCGCCACCCCGGGGATGCCGTAGCCGACGGCCTTGTCCACAAACGCCCGGCAGGCGGTCTGGCGGTTGAGCGGAGTGGAGTAGGCGTACTGGTTGTTTTCGAGGACGAGCACCACCGGGAGGCGGAGCACGGCGGCGAAATTGACCCCTTCGTGCCAGGCGCCGGTGCTCGACGCCCCATCGCCGAAGAACGTCAGGACGACGCGGTCCTCGCCCCGCTGACGGCAGGCCAGCGCCATCCCCGCCGCCACGGGGAGTGAGGCCGCCATGTGGCTGATGAAGGGAAAGATCCCAAGGCGCGGGTCGCCCATGTGGATGTTCCCGTCCCGTCCGCGGGTGAGGCCGCCTTCGCGGTCGAGGAACTGGGCGAAGACGCGACGCACGGGAATGCCGCGCATGATGTAGGCGGCGAGATCACGGTGCATCGGGGCGAGCAGGTCCCGCGGCCCGAGCGCGTAGGTCGCGCCGACCGCGATCGCCTCGTGCCCCCACCCCGTGAAATAGGCCCCGGGGATTCTCCCCTGATAGTACAGTTTGACCCCGCGGTCTTCCACGGCCCGCTGCAGACGCATGTAGTAGAGCATCTGGAGCAGGTCGTTCGGCGCCAGCGCCTCGCCGGCCGCGGGCGTCGCCTGGATCGCACCCACGAGCGTTTCCCTCCCTCTCCCCGGAACAGGCCCGGTGGGACAACATTAGGCAAGGTTGGACGATGTCCTGTGGGGGTCCCGTCCGGGTGGGGGCGGTGCCGCCCCCTACCCCCACCCGCCCCCGGGCGCCCCCTCGAACGGCAGGCCGGCGAGTTCTCGGAGGGCCCGCTGCACATAGATCCGGGCCATTTTCTTCCGATAGCCGATCGTCAGATCGGCGTTGTCCAACGGCTTCGCCGGCTGGAACGCCGCCTGTGCCGCCCGGTCGATCAGATCGGGCGTCGGCCGCTGTCCTCTGAGCAGCGCGGCGGCGGCGTCGGCCACGACCGGATGCGAGGCCACGGCCCCGAGAACGATTCGGGCGTCTGCGATGCTCCCGTCTTCGGCGAACCGCAGCGCCGCGGCCACCCCGAGCACGGGAAAGTCGAACGACCCCCGACGGCGGAGCTTCCAGTAGGTCGTGCGCCACCCGTCCGCGGGCGGCAGCAAGATCTCGGTGAGGATCTCATCCGGCGCCTTGGCGAGGTACTGCATCCCGTCGTTGCGGAAGAGGGCCGCGGCGGGGATTTCGCGTTCGCCCCCGGGCCCGATCACGCGGATCCGGGCATCGAGGGCGATGACGACGGGAGCGGTGTCCGTGGACGAGAGGGCCCAGCACCGCGAGCTGCCCGGGGCGACGAGGCAGATCTCGCCGTCCTTCTTCATGCAGAAGCCGATCGACTTCCGCCAATGGTAGGTCTGATTATAGTAGTTGCACCGCGTGTCGAGGCAGAGGTTGCCGCCGAGCGTCCCCATGTTCCGGAGCGGCGGCGTGCTGACGGCGCCGGCCGCCAGCGCGAGCGCGCGGTACCCCGCGGCGATTTCGGGGTGCCCGGTGAGGCCGGCCAACGTCACCCCCGCCCCGATCGCCATACCGCGGCGCCGGTCCCCGGCGATTCGGTCGAGTCCGCGCACCCCCCGGAGGCCGATGACCACCGCGGGCTCGAATTGCCGCCGCTTCATGTTCGGGTAGAGGTCGGTGCCCCCCGCCACCACCATCCCCCGGGGCCCGGCATCGGCGAGGCGACGGACCGCCTCGTCGATGCCGGTGGGGGCGACGTAGATGAACGGCGGCAGACGGAGCATCAGATATCCTCCGCCGTGGCGCGCGGCTCCCGGGTGCGGGGCCGGGCATCGGTGCGGTCGGTGCCGGTGTGGAGGGTGAGCGGCAGCCCCTTCTCGCCGCCGGCGATCGGGGCGCCCGCGCGCCACGGCGTCTCCCAACCCGCGGGAGGCGCCACTTTGATCGGGTCGCGGAAGGTGAAGCGCGGAACGCCGCGCGGACCCACGCGCCCCTCCCCCCCCTGGCGTTTCTGCTCGAGCGCGGCCAGGACTTTATCGGGGGAGATCGGGATTTCGTCGATCCGGACGCCGACCGCGTCATAGACCGCGTTGGCCAGCGCGGGGATCACCGGCAGCAGCGGACCTTGCCCCGCCTCCTTGGCCCCAAACGGACCTTCCGGATCGTCCGTGTTGACGAGGATCGTCTCCACCGGCGGCATCTCGAGAAATGTCGGGCTCTTGTACTCCAGCATCGAGGGGATCTTGTGCAAGCCTTTGCGGAAGATCTGCTCCTCCATCAGCGCTTCGCCCAGCGCCATGTAGACGCTCCCCTCGATCTGGCCGATGACGAGCGTTTCGTTGATCGCGCGCCCGATGTCGTGCGCGATCCAGACCTGATCGACCCGAACGTCGCCCGTCCCTCGGTCGACGCGGACCCCGACGACCGCCGCGGAGAACGAGTAGGCGGGCGAGGGACCGACCCCGGATCCCTTGAACGGTCCGGCCAGCTTGGGCGGCCGGTAGGAGCCGACCGTGGTCAGCGTGCCGAACATCGCCTCGGCGAGCGCGGCGGCCTCGGGAAACGACACCCCTCGATCGGAGGCGGCGCGGTGATGGATGCGATGGTCGCCGACCGCGAGGTCATCGGGCTCAATCTCGAGGTGCTCCGAGACCGCGGCGAGGAGCAGGTCCCGCATCTTCTGCGCCGCCTCGACGGCGGCGTTGCCCGCCATGAACGTCACGCGGCTGCTGTAGGAGCCCAGGTCGATCGGGGTAAGATCGGTATCCGCGGTGACGAGACTGATCTCGTGGGGGTCGAGGCCGAGCACTTCGGCGACGATCCCGCTCAGGACCGAGTCGCTGCCCTGGCCGATGTCGATCGCTCCGCAGGAGACGATCACCCCACCGCCGCGGTCGACCCGGATCTGAACCTCGCTGTGGGGCATGTCGTTCCAGTAGATGGGGAGCCCCGCACCGCTGAGGTACGTGCTGATCGCCAGCCCCACCCCCCGTCCGTCGGGCAGGTGGCCGTGCTTCTCGCGAAATCCGCTCGCGGTCACGACCCGGTCGATGCACTCCCGCAAGCCGTTGCTGGTGATGCGGAGGTGGTTCACCGTCCGCGTAAAGGGGACGGTGGCATTGACGAGCCGGATCGCCGCGGGGTCGAGCCCGAGGTCGGCCGCCAGCTTGTCCATCTGAATCTCGATGCCGAACCGGGGCTGCGGGGTGCCGTGTCCTCGTTTCGGGCCGCACGGCGGTTTATTGGTCCAGAGGCGCGTCCCCTCGAATTTGTAGGCGGGAATCGTGTAGGTCACCGTCTGCAGCGCGCCGGTGTAGTAGGTGCTGGCGATTCCGTAGGAACCGTAGGCGCCCCCGTCCAGGAACGTCTTGAAGTGGCAGGCCGTGATCCGGCCGTCGCGCCTGACCCCGGTGCGGATCCACATCAGCACGGGGTGCCGGCCGCGGTGGGCGTAGAACACCTCTTCGCGGGTCAGCGTGATCTTCACCGGCCGTCCGGCGAGCATCGCCAGCTTCGCCGCGCAGATCTCGTGGCTGAACGGGTCGCTCTTCCCCCCGAACCCGCCGCCGACCGGCGTCGCGATCACCCGGATCCTGGCCATCGGCAGGTCGAGGACCTTCGCCAGGGCCCGATGCACGTAGTGCGGGGTCTGGGAAGAGGTCCACAGGGTCAGCCGCCCGTTGGCCTCGACCTGGCCCACCGCGCTGTGCTGCTCCATCGGCAGGTGGGTGTTGCCCTGGAAGAAAAACACGTCCTCGCGGATATGATCCGCCTCGGCGAACCCCCCCGCGAGATCGCCAAACTCCAAGGAGACATTCTTGTGGACGTTGGGGACGGGACCGTCGCCGTACTCCTGCACCCGGACCTCCGTCTCCCCGACCGCATCTTCGATGGTCATGACCGCGGGGAGCGGCTCGTACTCCACCTCGATCGCCTCGCACGCCCGCTCGGCGGTCTCCTCGTCGGCGGCGGCGACGGCGGCGATGGGATCGCCCACGTACCGGACCTTCTCCAGGCAGAGCGCCTCCTCGTCTTGGCTGCTCGGCATGATGCCGAACCTGACGGGAAGGTCGGTCCCGACAATCACGGCGTGCACCCCGGGCAAGGCGCGGGCACGGGACACGTCGAGCCGCTTCAGCCGGGCGTGAGGCAGGTGGCTGCGCAGGAGCTTCCCGTAGAGCATTCGGGGAAGGATGAGGTCGTCCGCAAAATGCGTCTCGCCGGTCGTCTTCGCGGGTCCGTCGACCTTCGCCCACGGCCGGCCGATGAACCGGTATCCGTTCCCGCTCACCGGCCGTCTCCCTCCCCGCGGCCGCCCCGCATCCGTGCGGCCGCCAGTTCCACAGCCTCTAAAATCTTGAGGTAGCCGGTGCATCGGCACAGGTTGCCGGCGAGCGACTCGGCCACCTCCTGCCTGGTCGGGGTCGGGGTGCGATCCAGCAGGGCCTTCGCCGCGAGGAGGATCCCCGGGGTGCAGTAGCCGCACTGTGCCGCCCCGAGTTCGGTGAAGGCGACTTGGAGGGGGTGCAGATGGCCCCCGCCGGCCAGCCCCTCCACCGTCGTGATCTGGTGTCCCTGGAGCTCCACCGGCAGGGCAAGGCAGCTCAGCACAGGAGTTCCGTCGACGAGCACGGTACAGGTACCGCACTCCCCCAGTTCGCACCCGTGCTTGGTCCCGGTAAGCCCCAAGTCCTCGCGCAGCACCTCGAGGAGCGTCTTGTGCACCGGCACGATCAGGTCGTGGTCCTCTCCGTTGACCCGGAGCCCGAGCGTCGTCTTCACGCCGGTCTCCTCCTTCCCCCCATCGATCCCTCGCGCGGGACGGCCAGCGACGCCGACAGGGTTCTGGCCGCCGAGCGCAGCGGCCCGGCCAGTCGGCGCAGGGAGCCCGGCGAGACCCGCGCGCACACGGCTACGACGGATAGCGCCCCGATCGCCTCGGCGGAGCGAGCGGGCGTCCCGCGGAACACGGGGGCGGACAGGGCGCAGACCCCCGGCAGGTACTCCATCGCATCGATGGCCACGCCGGCCCGGCGGACCCGCTCCAGCTCCCGTCGGTAGCGCCCGGGATCTCGGATCGACCGGGGGGTGTAGGCGGGCAGCCGGGAAGGCAGATCGTCCCCGGGGGCCGCGAACGCCCAGAGCACCTTGGCGACAGATCCGGCGAGCGGCGGGAGGCGGTGGCCGTGGGGGGCGGTGACCTTGAGCTGCTGCGGAGATTCTTCGCTCGCCGCGATCACGCTGCCCGCGCCGTCTCGCAGGTGCAGCGTCACCGTCTCGCCCGACACACGGCGCAGGCGAAGCAGGTGAGGGCGCGCGAGCGCGCCGAGGTCCTGTCGATCCAGCGCCGCGCGGCCCAATGCGGCAACCGCCGGACCGAGCCGGTAGCGCCTGGTCGCGGGGTCGCGCTCGACCAGCCGGTGCCGCGCCAGCGTCGTGAGGATGCCGTGGGCGGTGCTCTTGTGAATCCGGAGGAGGCGCGCCAGATCAGTGAGGGTGCCGCCTCCCGGACCGCGGCTCAACACCTCGAGGATCCCGGCCGCCCGATCGACGGCGGGCACCGCACCGTTGTGCCTCTGGGGGACCGCGACCGCGGACATGCGTCTGTTCTCCTTGGCGAACAAGAGTTATTTGGACAGAACAACGCATACCCACGATATCCCGCGGGCTCCCGCGGGTCAAGCTCCCGGACAGACCGACAGGCCCCCTGGGGGTGGGGCCGCTTCCGGCGGGGAGGGGAATCAGGGCGCGTCGAGAACTGCGAGACCCGATCCGCTCGGCACCCGTCGACCGGATCCACGCGGAGGGTCCAAGCGATGAACCTGGGATTGGCCGGGAAGACCGCCATCGTCACCGGCGGCAGCGCGGGCATTGGCCTGGCGTGCGCGACCGCGCTGCACGAGGAAGGCGTGAGCGTGGTGATGGTGGCGCGCGACGAACGACGCCTTGCGGAGTCGGCGAGGGCATTGGCCGGGCGGCCTGGCGCGGGCGGAACTCCGGCCGTCCATCCGGTGCCGGGGGACATCGCCCGAGCCGAGGACGTTGCCCGGGTGGTCGCGGCCGCCCGCGACCGTCTCGGCCGCATCGACATCCTCGTGAACAACGCCGGGGCCGCGCGGGCGGGAGCGTTCCTGGACCTCGCCGACGACGTCTATCTCGATGCCTGGACGCTGAAGCTGCTCGGGTACATCCGCATGGTGCGCGCGGTGGCACCCCAGATGATCTCGCAACGGGACGGCCGCATCGTCAACATCATCGGCGGCGCCGGCCGCACCCCGGAGGCGGTGTTCCTTCCCGGCAGCACGGCGAACGCCGCGCTCCTCAACTTCACCCGCGGCGTTTCGAAATTCCTCGCGGAGCACAACGTCCGCATCAACGCCATCTCCCCCGGCACGACCGCCACCGCGCGCGCCGACCGGTTGGCCGCCCAGCGCGCCGCGGCGGGCGGGATGAGCGTCGAGGATGCGAAGGCCCAGATGGCCGGGGCCATCCCGCTCGGCCATCTCGTCGATCCGGCCGAGATCGCCGCCCTGACCGTGCTGCTGGTCTCGGATCGCGTGCCCTCCATGACCGGAACCGAGATCTTGATCGACGGAGGCCAGACCCCCGGGGTGTGATGCGGCGGCGGGCGGGCGCGGCGGTGGTCCGATCGGGGCCTCGCCGGCGCCGCGCCTGGAGGGTTTCGCGGCCCCCGAGTATAAGCACGGACCGGCCGGTTCTAGCTGGAGGGAAGTCGTTCCGTTCTCTGGAACGCCGGATCCGCGGGCGTGGGTGCCCGCCCGCGGGAATTTGGGGAAGGGAGTGCACCGTGGCGATCCCGGTCCTGACGCGGCCCGCCGTGCTGCCGAAAGGGGTCAGCCCTCGCACGTTCAGCCGGGCGATCCGCGAGTTCACCCGCATCGTCGGCGACCGCAACGTCTCGGTGTCCTCCGCCGAACTCGTCCCCTACGCCCACGACGTCATCATGATCCCCCCGATCTGGCCGTCCGCGGTGGTCCGCCCCGGCTCGGTCGAAGAGATCCAGCGGGTCGTCCGCGTCGCCAACGCGCTCCGGATCCCGCTGTGGCCGCTCAGCACCGGGAAGAACATCGCCTACGGGCGGATGATGGCGGTGGACGGGGGAAACGTCATCCTCGACCTCGGCCGGATGAACCGAATCCTCGAGATCAACGAACCCCTTGCCTATGCGGTCGTCGAGCCCGGGGTCACCTACGCCCAACTGTACAAGCACCTGCGCGAGCGCAACCTGCCGCTGTGGCTCGACCCCCCCGCAACGGCGCCGGGGGCGGGCCCGCTCGGCAACACCGTCGAGCGCGGCGTCGGCTACACGCCGTACGGCGAGCACTTCCTCTTCTCCTGCGGGATGGAGATCGTGCTCCCCGACGGCCGGCTGCTGCGCACCGGCTCCGGGGCGCTCCCGGGATCCCGCACCTGGCACATCTTCAAGTGGGGGTTCGGCCCGTACCTCGATGGGCTCTTCACCGCAAGCAACTACGGCATCGTCACCAAGCTCGGGATCTGGCTGATGCCGGAGCCTCCCGCCTACCAGCCCATCCTGATGACGTTCCCGAACGAGGACGACATCGGCGCGATCATGGACTTCCTCCGCCCCCTCAAGATCACGCACCTCCTGCCGAGCGCCGTGGTCGTGGCCCACGCGCTGCTTGCGCTGGCCGCGGAGGCGGACTACCCATGGCATCTCACCGGCGGCACGCGGCCGGTACCGGAAGACTGGGTGCGGGCGGAAGCGGCCAAGCGGATGCTCGACACGTGGAACGTCGCCGGCTGCGTCTACGGCTCTCCCGCAGTCGTCGCCGAGGTCGCCGCGACCGTGCGGCGGAAGGTCGCCGCCGAGCTCCCGCACGCCCGGGTGCTGGACCTGGACGAAGCGCTCCAGAGCCCGTACTGGGACCACAAGGTGCGCAACATGACGGGAGTGCCTTCCATGATCGAGTACGGCCGGCTGTCGTGGCGGGGGGGCGGGAACGCGTTCGTCGCCCCGGTGGTGCCGTTGTACGGTGCGGAGGCGGCGAAGCACATGGAGATCGCCCGGCCGCTCTTCCAAAAGTACGGGTTTGATTACATCGGCGAGTTCATCGCCGCCTCCCGCGACCAACACCACGTCATGATGCTCCTCCACAAGCAGCCGGAAGAGATGGACCGGGCCCGGCGCTGCTACCGGGAGCTGACCGACGCGTTTTGCGACCAAGGCTACCTGCCCTATCGGACCAACGTGGCATTCATGGAACACACGATGAGCCGGCTGGATCCCGTCTTCCAGGATGTCTGCATGCGGATCAAGGAGGCGCTCGATCCGAACGGCATCCTGGCCCCCGGCAAGAACGGGATCCGGCTCCCGCCCCCCCGCCGCAGCGGACGCACCCTGACGAGGCGGGCGCGGCGGCCGGCCTCGAGAAAATCGCGCCGGCCCGGCGGCGGGCGAAGCCGATGACGCGGCGGCGCGGGCCGGTCGGCAAGGACCTCACGCGTGAGATCGAGGCGAAAGGGATCAACCTCTTCGAGTGCTACACCTGCCGGCTGTGCACCGAAGAGATGAACCGGGGGATTCTGACGCTGACCGAACCCTACCGCCAAGCGTTCGGCGAGACGGAGTGGCGTCGGGACATCTTCAACGAGCCCGTCTGCCCGACCTGGGACTATTATCGCCACGAAGCGTACACGGCGTACGGCCGCGCGCTGATGGCCCGAGACCTCGGCGACGGCCTTGAAGTGGATCCGCGGGACCCGCGGATGCGGGAGGTGGTCTACACCTGCCTCCTCTGCACCGGATGCCAGGAGCTCTGCTTCTCACGCAACCGGGTGCCCCTGATGAAGCACGACATGCAGCTGCCGCGTGAGGTCTGGGATCTCCACGGCATCCTGCTCGCGAAGCGCAAGTGGCTCTTCGACAAGTTCGGGTGGGACGTCGTCCCCGCGGGGCTGCGGGCACTCGCCCAGCGCCTCATCAGGACGGGGACGTCGACCGGAGAGCCCGGGCGCGCGGCGACGCGCTGGGTGAAGGCCACGCGGAGCGGCACCGTGGACCTGAGCCGCGACGGACGGGCGGACGTCCTCCTCCTGCTTGACGGCACCGCCCCGTACGATCGGGGCACATGGCCGGCCCTGGCCGCGGCGGTCCGGCTGCTGCTGGCCTCTGGACTCACGGTCGGCACGCTCGGCGCGGATGAGATCGCGACGAGCCTCCCCGTGCTTGCGGCGGGGGACGTGCAGAGCTATCTCCGGATCAACCGGGAGGCGATTCGCCGGGTCGCCACCGTCGTCCGGCGGGCGGGGGTCAAACAGGTCGTCACGGTGGACGACACGGGCTTTGCGGCCTGGACCGCGCCGGCGAAACACTACGGGGTGGCCGAGGAGGTGAGCTTCCCCTTCGCCCATCTCATCCCGTTTCTGCACACGCTGCTCGAGGACGGACGGCTGCGCCTGACCCGTCCGGTCGACAAAGAAGTGGCTCTGCTCGACAGCTGTCATCTCGGCCGCTACTGCAAAGTGCTCGACGCCCCGCGGGCGATCCTGGCGCGCGTGCCCGGGCTCCGCGTCCGTGAGGCCCACCTCAGACGTGAATACCTCTACTGCTGCGGCGCCGCCGCGGGGGTGCCCGACGCCTATCCCGAGCAGGCCGATTGGTGGGGCCGAAAGCGCCTAGGGCAGGCCGCGGAGGTGCTGGCGCAGGGGCGCACCGTGGTGACGACCTCACCGATCTGCGGCGCGCACCTCAGACGGACCGCCGCAGCCGAGGGAACGGGCATCGAGGTCAAAGATCTGGCCGAGGTCGCCGCGCTGGCGCTGGCCTAGCTGCCCCCCGGCTCGCCGGGGGCGTTCGGCCATCATCTCAAGGGGGGGTGATGCACGTTGCATCGGGTATCGCGAAGGATCATGGTCCTCGGTCTCGCCGCCGCGCTTGCCGCCGGCGTATCCGTCCCCGCGCGGCCGGCGCTCGGCCAGGGCGGGCCGATCAAGATCGGCACGGTGTTCGCCGTAACGGGCCCGGCCAGCTCGCTCGGCAAGCCCGAGAAGGACACGGCGACGATGCTGCAGGCCCAGCTCGCCGCCTCGGGTGGAATCGGCGGCCGGCCGGTCCAGATCATCACCTACGACAGCGAGACCGACCCCACGAAAGCGGTCCTGCTGATCAAAAAGGCGGTCAGCGAGGACAACGTCGTCGCCGTGGTGGGCGGGACGACGAGTCCGGAGTCCCAGGCGATGGCGGACTACGCGATGTCCGCCGAGATCCCGTTCATGTCGGTGGCGGCCAGCACGACGTTGAGCATTCCCACCCGGGCCTGGGTGTTCCAGATGCCGCAGCGGAACGCCACGGCGGCGGCCAAGGCGTTGGAGTACCTCGTGGCTGTCCACGCGAAGACGTTTGCGTTCCTCTATCGAAACGATGACTTCGGCCAGGACGGCCTTGTCGCGCTCCGAACCTACGGCCTCCACCAAGGGGTAACGCTCGTAGACACCGAGCCGTTTGCGGCCACGGACACGGACCTCAGTGTTCAGGTCGCCCGCGCCCGGGTCAAGAATCCCGACGCGATGGTCGTGTGGAGCACGCCGCCGACCGCCTCGATCGCGGCGAAGAACATTCGCCAGCTCGGGATGAAGACCCCGATCCTAGAGAGCCACGGCATCGCCAACCGGGCGTTCATCCAGCTCGCGGGACCGGCCGCGGACGGCGTCGTGTTTCCGTCCGGCAAGCTCCTGGTCGTCGACAAGCTATCGGCAAAGGACCCGCAGAAGGCGCTTCTCCAGAAGTACGCCAAGGATTTTGACGCGGCCAACCACTACGGGGCCAATACCTTTGGGGGGCACGCGTTCGACGGGATCACGATGCTCGTTGACGCGATCCGGCACGTCGGCCCCGACAAGGTGAAGATTCGCGAGTACCTGGAACGCCTCAAAGGCTTCGTGGGAACCGGCGGGGTCTTCAACATGTCGCCGCAAGATCACAACGGGTTGACCACCAACGACATGGTGCTGGTGGTGATCAAGGGCGGCAACTGGGACATCTGGAAGTAGCGGAGACCGGGGGTGGGCCCGGCCGCGCGGCCGGCCCATCCCCCACCGACCGTGCTTGCCCTCCTGCCCCAACTGCTCCTCACCGGCATCACCGTCGGCAGCATCTACGCCCTCGGCGCCCTCGGCTTCGTGCTCATCTACTCCGTGACCGGAATCCTGAACTTCGCCCAGGGGGAGTTCTCCATGCTGAGCGCGCTCGTGTGCGCGACCCTCCTGGCGTGGCACCTGCCGCTCGGGCTTGCGGCGTGCGGGGCCATCACGGCGGTCTGCCTCGTCGGCGCGCTCACCGAACGGCTGGCGATCCAACCGGCGTTCGGCGGCGCCCCGCTCACGCTGCTCATCATCACCTTCGGGGTGTCGATGGCGTTTCGCGGCCTCGCCCTGATGGTCTGGGGCGCGGATCCCTACACGCTGCCGGAGTTCACGCCCGGCCCCCCGCTTGTGCTGCTCGGCGGGGTGCTCGTCCGCCAGGCGATTTGGGCGATCGGCCTCTCCGGGGCCGTCGTCGTCGGGTTGTTTGCCTTCTTCACCCGCACCGTCCCGGGCGCGGCCGTCCGGGCGTGCGCGGACAACGCCTTCGCCTCCCGGCTCGTCGGCATCAGCCCGCGACAGATGTCGCTCCTGGCGTTCACCCTGAGCGCCGGGCTCGGGGCGGTGGCGGGGCTCGTCATCACCCCGATCACGGGGGCGACGTACGACATGGGCCTCGCGCTGGGACTGAAGGGATTTGTCGCCGCGGTCATCGGCGGGCTGGGCAACGCCCCCGCCGCGGTCGTCGGGGGGTACCTGGTCGGCGTCATCGAAGCGCTCACGAGCGGGTACCTCTCCCCGGGCTACGGCACCGCCATCACCTTCCTCGTGCTGCTGATCGTCCTGTTCCTGCAGCGCGAAGGGCTGCTGCACGGAGCTCAGCGGAGACACGCGTGAGGCGGGACCACCTCGGCCTCCTGGTCCTGGTCGCGGCGGTCGCGGGGCTTCCGTTCGTCGTCTCGACGGCCTACGCCCTCACCGTCCTCAACATCATCGGGCTGTACGCGATCGTCACGCTGGGATTAATCCTCCTGGGATGCTCCGGCCAGATCTCGCTCGGGCAGGCCGCGTTCTACGGGCTGGGGGCGTACACGTCCGCGTTGTTGAGCCGCGACCTGGGATGGAACCCCTGGCTCGCCATCCCGGTCGCGATCGCGGCCGTCTCCGCCGCGGCTTACCTGGTGGGGCTCCCGACGCTGCGCCTGGCGGAGCACTTCTTCGTCCTGGCCACGCTGGGGTTCGGCATCATCGTCAACGTCCTGATGCTGCAGATGGTGTCGGTGACGGGGGGCGGCAACGGACTGCGGGACATCCCCGCCCTCACGATCGCCGGGGTGCGCCTCGTCACCGATCGGCAGGTTTACTACCTGATCTGGGCACTCGTCTTCGGCACCCTCGTCCTGGCCCGGAACATCACCGCCCACCGCACCGGACGGGCACTGCGGGCGATCCTCGGCAGCGAAATCGCCGCCGCCGCTCTCGGGGTCGAGGTCCCCCGGTACAAAATGCAGGTGTTCGTCCTGAGCGCGGCGTACGCCGCGCTGGCCGGGGCGCTGTACGCGCACTACATCCGGTTCATCAGCCCCTCCCCGTTCTCCCTGTACGCGTCGCTCTTCTTTCTGATCATGGCGGTGGTCGGGGGCCTGACCAACATCTGGGGGGGCCTGTTCGGGGCGGCGGCGGTCACGGTGCTCGATCAGATGATCCGGGCCCAACTCCCACGCGTCTTCCCGCGTGTGGGCGGCGAGTATCAGACCGCGATCTACGGCATCCTGCTCGTGCTGATCATGATCTTTTTCCCCCGCGGGATCGTCCGCGGCGCGCTCGACGTTCGGCACACGCTGATCCGCCCGTTCGCGCCCGGGCGGGGGGCGGACACCGAACCGGCCGAGGAGGGCCGCGCGTGACCGCCGCCCTCCGCGTGGAGCACCTCACCCGGCGATTCGGCGGGCTCATCGCCGTGAACGCGGTCAGCTTTGCGGCCGCCCCGCAGGAGATCGTCGCCGTGATCGGGCCGAACGGCGCCGGGAAGACCACCCTGTTCAACCTGATCACGGGGGTCCTCCCCGCAACCTCGGGCGACGTCTACTATCAGGAGCGACGCATCACCGGGATGCCCGCCTGGGGCGTCGCCTCGCTGGGGGTTGTCCGCACGTTTCAGAACCCGATCATCTTCACCCAGGCGACGGTCGCCGAGAACGTCATGGTGGGATGTCATCGCTGGACGCGCACCGGGCTCCTCCGGGCGGCCCTCGGGCTGCCGTCCGCGGCGCACGAGGACCGGCTGGTCTCCGACGCCGCGCGGGCGGCGCTGGACCTCGTGGGCCTTCCGGGACGAGAGCACGACCTGGCGCGGGACCTCCCCTTCGGCCAGCAGCGCCTGCTGGAGATCGCCCGATCGCTGGCCGCCCGTCCCGCCGTCCTCCTCCTCGATGAACCGACCGCGGGGCTGAGCCTTGGGGAGGCGCGGCACCTCGTCGCCCTGGTCCGCCGCCTCCGCACCGATGGAGTGACCTTCGTCGTGATCGAGCACAACATGGACGTGGTGATGGACGCGGCCGACCGCGTGGTCGTCCTCGACTACGGGGAGAAGATCGCGGAGGGCCCGCCGCGCGCCGTCCAGCGCGACCCCCGGGTGGTGGCCGCCTACCTCGGCGAGGACGCCGCGGCGCCCTCCGCGGAGCCCCGGTCGTGATGACGGCGCCGCGGCTCGAGGTCTCCGGCGTCGTCGCGAGGCGGGGCGAGGTCGAGGTGCTCCACGGGATCGATCTGGAGGTCCGGCCGAGCGAGGTGCTGGCGATCATCGGCCCCAACGGGGCGGGCAAGTCCACCCTGCTCGGGACGATCGCCGGCATCTTCGTCCCGCGCGCCGGCGCGATCGTCCTGGACGGCCGGCCGATCGCGGGGCTCTCCGCCGAGGCGGTGGTGCGGCTCGGGGTGAGCCTGGTTCCCGAACGCCGGCAGATCTTCAACACGCTCACGGTGCGGGATAACCTCCTCCTCGGCGGGTACCACCGGTACTGGCACGATCGCGCCGGGGTACGCGCCGATGTCTCCCGGCCCCGCGCGATCTTCCCGAAGCTCGCCGCCCTCGACGGGCGGCTGGGGGGAACCCTCAGCGGCGGCGAGCAGCAGATGCTCGCGATCGGGCGCGGGTTGATGTCGCGCCCCCGCCTCCTCCTGCTGGACGAGCCATCGCTGGGGCTGGCCCCCCTCGTGATTCGCGAGATCGTGCACGCCCTGGGGGAGTTGCGTCGGACCGAGGGCCTCACCGTGATCCTGGTCGAGCAGAACGTCAAGGCGGCGATGGCGATCGCCGATCACGTCTGCGTGATGGAGCGGGGCCGGATTGTGCTGCGGGGGACGCCGGCAGAGCTCCTGGCGCATCCCGGCATCAAATCGGCCTACCTCGGCAAGGGATACGAGATCGCGGGGTGATGCCGATGCGCGGACCGATCGAGCGGTGCCCCGCGGGGGCGAGGATCCTGATCGTCGGCGGGGGCGCCGTGGGAGGCATCTACGCCGCGCGGCTCGCCGGCACGGCGCAGGTCACGATCTTCGACGTGTGGCGGGAACACGCGGCGGCCATCGCGCGAGAGGGGCTCAGGCTGCACGTCCGGACCGAGGCGGTCACCCAATCGCTCCTGGTCCGGCCGGCGGCCGTCTCCACCCCCGACGCCCTGGTGGGTACGACCTTCTCCCACGCGTTGATCGCCGTGAAAGGGCCGCACACCCGTGAGGCGGTTCGCCGCATCCGCGACCATCTCGCGGGGGCGGTCGTGCTGACCGTGCAGAACGGCCTGGGGAACGCCGAGGCGATCGCGGCGGAGTGCGGCGCCCCGATCTGCCACGGGGTGACGATGAACGCGGGGGAAGTGGTCGGTCCCGGGGAGATCACGCAGCGGGAGATCGGCGGGACCTGGCTGGGCCCGCACCGCGGGGTCCTCGAGGACGCCCGTCGGTGGGGGGACGCGCTCGCCCGCGCCGGCATGGCCGTGGAGGTGCTCGCCGACCCGCGCGGGGCGATTTGGGGTAAGCTCATCTTCAACGCAGCGGTCAACCCCCTCCCCGTCCTGACCGGGATGCGCCTCTCGGGGGTCTACGCGCACCCGGACGCCTACGCGCTGCTGCGGGCCCTGGTCGACGAAGGGAGGGCGGTGGCCGCCGCCCTCGGGATCGCCCTCCACTCCGATCCGATGGCGGTGATCGATGCCCACCGGGCGCTCGGCGACGCGCACGGCCACGTGGGCTCGATGAAGCAGGACGTCGATCGCGGACGCGCGACAGAAATCGACACGCTCACCGGGGCGATCGTCGCCGAGGGCGACCGGCTCGGGGTCCCGGTCCCCGCCTCGCGAACCGTTTACCGGCTCGTCAAGGCCGCGGAAGCCCGGGCTGTGGCGGCGGCCGCGGGGGTGAGGTAAGATGACGCACGCCGGCCGGGCGCGGCAACCCGTATTACGTCAACGCGGTCGAGCGCGCCCTCGCCCTCCTGGAGAGCGTCGACGGGACCGCGAAGGGATCCGGGATCACCGAGTTGAGCCGCCGGCTGGGATGGGGGAAGAGCACCGTGCACCGCCTCTGCTCGACCCTGGAGCACCGCGGGTACCTGGTCCACGATGCGTCGACCGGCCGGTACCGGCTCAGCCTCCGCCTGTTCCAGGTGGGGAGCGCCGCGCTCAACCACCTCGATCTCCCCGTGCGGGTGACGCCGGCGCTCCGATCGCTCGGCGAGACCGTGGAGGAAACCGTCCACCTGGCCGTACTCGACGGGCAGGAGATCGTGTTTATCGGCAAGGTGGAAAGCGGACGGCCGCTCCAGCTGCACTCGCAGGTGGGCCGGCGCGCCCCCGCCCACTGCACCGCGCTCGGCAAGGTGCTCCTCGCCCACGCCGACCCGCAGCTCCAGACCCGGGTGCTGGCGGGCCGGCTCAAGCGGTACACGCCGGGGACGATCGTCGATCCCCCGACTCTCCGGCGCGTCCTCCAGGCGGTGCGTGAGCGAGGGTACGCGGTTGACGATCAGGAGTTTGAAGAGGGCATCCGCTGCGTGGCGGCGCCGGTGCTCGACTACACGGGCCGTGTGGTCGCGGCCCTCAGCGTCTCGGCCCCCGCCGGGCGACTTGGGCCCGACCGCGATCGGGGCCTGGCCGAGGTGGTGAGGGCGGCGGCCCGGCGGGCCTCGGGCGAACTCGGGCACGCGCCCGAGCGCGCGGCGGGAAGGGGCACGAGAGATGAGGTCTGACCTGACGTGGATGATCGGGGGGAAGACCGGCGAAGGCGTGGACTCCGCCGGCGAAGTCTTCGCCCTGGGGGCCGCCCGCTCCGGACTGGAGGTCCACACCTTCCGGCTGTTTCCCCCCATCATCAAGGGCGGGCCGACCGCGTACGAGGTCCGCATCGGCCCGCGGCCGCTGCACGCCCGAGGCGACCGCCTCGACTGCCTGGTCGCGCTCGACAACGACACGATCGCAAAGCACGGCGCGACCCTCCGTCCCGGAGGGTTCCTCGTCGTCGACGACGGCAGGGTGACCGGAGAGGGAGTCCCGGACGCGGTACGCTGCCCCGTCCCCCTGACCAAACTCGCCGCGGACGCCGGGGGCGCCATCATGAAGAACATGGTGGCGCTGGGAGTATCCACGCGGCTGCTCGGCCTCAATCCCGCGGGCCTGCGGGAGGCCGTCCGCCGCCGCTTCGAGTCCAAGGGGGCGCCGGTCCAGACTCAAAACGCCGCAGCGGTCGACGTGGGGTGGCGGTTCGCCGACACCGCGTGGCGCGATCGACCTGCCCCTGCCGCCTGGACCGCCGGACGGGCGGCGGGGGGCGCGGGGCCCGCCGCCACCTACTTCCTCTCCGGCAACGACGCGATCGCGATGGGGGCACTGGCGGCCGGGTGCCGGCTGTACGCCAGCTATCCCATCACCCCGGCCAGCGACATCCTGGAGTGGATGGCCGCCCACCTGCCGGCGGTGGGCGGAGCGGCGGTCCAAACCGAGGACGAGATCGCGGCGCTCGGCCTCGTGATCGGCGCGGCGTACGCCGGGGTGCGTGCCATGACCGCCACGAGCGGCCCCGGGCTCTCGCTGATGACCGAGACGATGGGGCTCGCCGGCATGGCCGAAATCCCCGCCGTGATCATCGCCGCGCAGCGGCCCGGGCCGAGCGCCGGGATGCCGACGCGCCACGAACAGGGCGATCTCCTGCACATGGTCTACGCCTCGCACGGGGAGTTTCCGCGCATCGTCCTGGCGCCGGGGAGCCTCGAGGAGTGCTTCCTCGACACCGCGCTGGCGTTCAACCTGGCGGAGCGGTATCAGTGTCCGGTGATCGTCGCCACGGATCAGGACGTGGTGCTGAAGAAGCGCACGGTCCGCGCCCTCCCCCTCGACGAAGTGCGAATCGACCGGGGTGCGCGCGTGACCGATGCGGAGGCGCAGGCGCTGGGACCGGCCTACCGCCGGTACGCGCTCACCCCCAGCGGGATCTCCCCGCGGGCGATCCCGGGGCAGCCGGGCGCGCTCTTCCTCTCAAGCGGCGACGCGCACGACGAACGGGGGACCATCGATGTGGACGATCCCGCCGTCCGCCGCGCCATGGTGGAGAAGCGGCTGCGGAAGACGCGGGGGATCTGGGAGTCCGTGGCCGGCGTGCGGGTCGAGGGCGAGGGAGACGCGCTCGTCATCTCCCTCGGCTCGCCCTGCGGGCCGATCCGCGAGGCGCTGGCGCGCCTGCGCGCGGATGGGCTGTCGATCCGCTTCCTCCAGGTCCGCTGCCTGTGGCCGTTCCCCGCCCACGAGGTCGGCCCGGAGATCGCGCGCGCCCGAAAGATCGCGGTGATCGAACACAACGCCACCGGACAGCTGGCGACCCTGATCGCGGCACACGCCGGCGGGCATGGAAAGCTCTGGCCGGTGCGGAAGTACGATGGGCTGCCGTTTTCCCCGGGCGAGGTGGAAGCACAGGTGCGCGCGTGGCTGCGATCCTAACCTTCAAAGAGTTCGCCCGGGAAAAATCGACCTGGTGCCCCGGGTGCGGCGACTTCGCCGTCCTGCGCGCGCTGCAGGAAGCGTGCGCGCACCTGGCCGTCCCGCCGCACCGCATCGTGCTGGTCTCGGGGATCGGGTGCTCGGGCAAGATCACCTCGTACTTCTCGTCGTACGGACTCCACGTCCATCACGGGCGGACGCTGCCGCTGGCCACCGGGGTCAAGCTGGCCAACCGCGGTCTCACGGTGATCGCCGCGGGGGGGGATGGCGACGGGTACGGGATCGGCCTCAACCACCTCATCCACGCCATCCGCAGAGACGTGGACGTCACCTACGTGGTGATGGACAACGGGGTGTACGGAAACACGAAGGGACAGACCTCGCCGACGACCGTCACCGGCACCGCCACCCCCTCGTCGCCGGCCGGGGCGGTGGAGGAACCGATCCACCCCCTACGCCTGGCGGTGGCGGCGGGGATCACCTATCTCGCTCAGGGCGCCAGCCACGACGTCCCGCAGCTGACCCGCCTGATCGAGGCGGGCATCCGGCACCGCGGCTTCGCGCTGATCAACGTCATCAGCCCGTGCCCGACCTACGACCGCATCCGCACCTACCAGTGGTGGCGCGAACGCCTGACGAATCTCGACACCGACCCGGCCTATCGCCCGGAGAGCCGCGATCAGGCTGCGGACGCCGTCATGACCCGCGATGCGACCATCCTCGGGTTGATCTACCGTGAAGCCGGGCGGCCGTTCGACGCCCGCCTGCCGCGGTTCCGCGCGACGCCGCTGGCCGATGAGGGCCTTGAGCCGGACACCGCCGCCGTGCGCCGCCTCCTCGCCGAGGAGCACACGCCGTGACCTTCGCCCCGGGCCCGGAACGATCCCCGGCCGGGACCGGCTCCCGCCTCGACGATCCCGCGCTCTTCGTGGATCCGACCCTGGAGTCGATGTCGCGGGAGGACCTCGTGGCCTACCAGTGGCAGCGCCTTGGGCCGATGCTTGCCCGGGTCGGAGACAGCAACCCCTTCTACCGCGCGAAGTGGGCGGCCGTCGGCGTCCCGGACGTCCGGGCGATCCGCGACTGGGAGGGGTTCCGCCGGCTGCCGTTGACCGACAAGGCGGAACTCTCTCGCGACCAGGACGCGCACCCCGTCTTCGGGAGCAACCTCACCTACCCCCTCGCCCGGTACGTCCGCCTGCACCAGACCTCCGGGACGACCGGGCGGCCGCTGCGGTACCTGGACACGGTCGAGTCGTGGGAGTGGTGGATCCGGTGCTGGTTGTTCGTGTACCGCGCCGCCGGGGTCGGGCCGGGAGACCGCGTCTTCTTCGCCTTCTCCTTCGGGCCGTTTATCGGGTTTTGGGCCGGGTTCGACGCGGCGCGGCGCATCGGGGCGCTCGCGATCCCCGGCGGGGGACTCGACACGATGCTGAGGATTCGCATGCTCGCGGAGACGCAGGCCACCGCGCTCGTCTGCACGCCGTCGTACGCGCTGCGGCTGGCGGAAGTGGCCCGCGAACGCGGCATCGACACCGCATCGCTCGGCGTCCGCGTCACGATTCACGCCGGCGAACCGGGAGCCAGCATCCCGGCGACGAAGCGCCGGATTGAGGCGGCCTGGGGGGGACGGTGCATCGATCACACCGGCATGACCGAGGTCGGCGCCACCGGCTTCACCTGTGCGGCGGGAGAGGTCCACCTCAACGAGAGCGAGTTCGTGCTGGAGGTGCTCGACCCCCTGACCGACACGATCGCCCCGGCGGGGGAAGGGGAACTCGTCATCACCAACCTGGGGCGGGACGGCTCCCCGGCGATCCGCTACCGCAGCGGCGATCGGGTGCGCCTGATCCAGTCGCGGTGCGCCTGCGGGCGCACCTTCGCCCGCCTGGCCGGGGGGATTTTGGGCCGGGTCGACGATATGCTGGTCGTCCGGGGGATGAATGTCTTTCCCAGCGTGATCGAGGACGTCGTCCGGCAGTTCGACGCCATCGACGAGTTCCAGCTGGAGGTGCGCCGCCGGGCGGCGATGACCGATCTGCGGGTGGTGGTCGAGATCGACGAACCGCGGTGGGGCGCGGCCCGGGTGGGCCAGATCCTGGACGCGCTGCGCGAGCAACTCCATCTCGCCTGCGGCATCCGCATCGAGGCGGCCGCGGTCGGGGCGGGCGCGCTGCCGCGGTTCCAGTTGAAGGCGAAGCGGGTCGTGCACATCGACTGATGGGGGTGAGCGGATGAACGCACGCAGGACACTCACGCGCCGGCAGCTCCTGGCACGCGCGGCACTCGGCACAGCGGCGCTGGCGGCGGGCGGGGCGGCCGCGCCGGCGGTGCTGGCGGCGGGCCCGGTGAAGGTCGGGCTCCTCGTCTCCTACTCTAAGGTGTACGGTCAATTGGGCGAGGATATCACCGACGGGATGACGCTGTACTTCGACTCGGTGAGGTGGACGGGGGGCGGCCGACGGATCACCTGGATCCGCGAGGACGAGGAGATCGACCCCCAGGTGGGCGTGCGGAAGGCGCGCAAGCTGATCGAAGCGGACCAGGTCGATCTCCTCACGGGGATCGTCGCCACCCCCACCGCCTACGCGATCCGCGACATGGTCCACAACACCAAGACGATCCTCATCGTCAGCAACGCCGGCGGGAACCTCCTCACTCGGGCGCGGAAGAGCCCGTACATCTTCCGGGTGTCGTTCACGTCCTGGCAGGTCAGCAACCCGTTCGGAAAATGGTTCTACACGAATGTCGCGCCGGTGGCCGTGCTCACCGCCGCGAATTACGGATTCGGCACGGAGTCGATCGCGGCGTTCAAGGAGTCCTTTCTCCCCGCGGGCGGCAAGGTCGCCGGCGAGGTCCTGCCCCCGCTCAACAACACCGACTACGCCCCCTACATCACGCAGATCCAAAAGTTCAACGCGGAGGGCTCGTACAATTTCTACAGCGGCAGCGACGCGGTGCGGTTCATCCAGCAGGCCGCTCAGTTCGGCCTGACGAAGAGCAGCCGGATCAGCGGGGCGGGCTTCATGGTGGAGCAGGACGTGCTGCCGGCCGAGGGGGCGAACGCGCTGGGGATCTACAGCCCGCTGCACTGGGCCCTCACCCTGCAGAATCCGGAGAACCTCGCCTTCACCCGGGCGTACAAAGCGCGCTTTAAGCGCGATGCCAGCGTCTTCGCGATGCAGGGCTATGATGCGGCTCGGGTGATCGTGGAGGCGCTCAACAAAACCGGCGGAGACACGAGCAACAAGGACGGGATGGTCGAGGCGCTGGCCGGAGTGAAGTTCGCGAGCCCGCGCGGTGCCTTCGAGTTCGATCCGAACACCCACAACGTCATCCAGACGATCTACATCCGCCAGGTCCGTCAGGTCGGCGGCGACATCGCGAACGTGGTGTTCGACAACCTCGGCCGGATCGCGGACCCCGGCAAGTGACCCGCGCGGCGTCGGGACGGGGCCGCACGCGTCCCGGCGCCGCGCCCACCCCCTCACCGCGGTGACCTTCTACCTCCTGCAGGGCCTCAACGGCCTCGCCTACGGGATGCTGCTGTTCCTCATGGCGTCGGGCCTCTCGCTGATCTTCGGCCTGATGGAGGTGATCAACCTCGCCCACGGCGCGTTCTACATGCTGGGGGCGTACCTGGCGCTGTCGATGGTCCGGTGGACGGGATCGTTCTGGATCGCCGCGCTCACCGCCCCCCTCCTGCTGGGCGCTACCGGGTTCTTCCTGGAGTGGGAGTTCCTCCGTCCGCTCTACCGCCGGACCCATCTGGATCAGATCCTCCTCACGTTCGGGTTCGCCTTCGTCTTCTCCGATCTGGCGCGGTGGGTGTGGGGGGCGGACGTCCAATCGCTGGCACCCCCCCCAGGGCTGGACCGCTCCATCCCCCTGTTGGGCACGCTGTTCCCATCGTATCGCCTCTTCGTCATCCTGCTCGGGGCCGTCCTGGCGGGGGGGCTGTGGTTGGGGCTGAATCGGACGCGGCTCGGCGCGATGGTGCGGGCCGGGGTGGCGAACAAGGAGATGACGCAGGCGCTGGGGATCGACATCGGCCTGGTGTTCACCGGGGTGTTCGCCTTTGGGACGGCGCTGGCGGGGTTGGCCGGGGTCATCGCCGCACCGATCCAGGGGGTCTTTCCCGGCGTGGATTTCGAGATCCTGATCGTCACCCTGATCGTCGTGGTCGTCGGCGGGCTCGGCACCCTCGGCGGCTCGTTTTGGGGAAGCCTGCTCATCGGCGAAGTGGACACCTTCGGCAAGACGATCGTGCCGCAGGCCGCCCTCGTCTTCATCTACCTGATCATGGCCGCCGTCCTCCTCGTCCGGCCGGCGGGGCTGTTCGGGGGGCGCCCCCGGTGAAGCCCGCCGCCTGGCTGGTTGCGGCGGCGGGCCTCGTGCTCGTGCCGCTGGTGTCGTCGCGGTATGTCACGACGACCCTCACGGAAATCCTCATCTTCGCCGTGTTCGCGATGAGCCTCGGCCTCCTCGTCGGGTACGTCGGACTCGTCTCGCTGGGCCACGCCGCGTTCTTCGGGATCGCCGCCTACACCGCGGGGCTCCTCAGCACCCACCTCAGCGCCTCGCTCTTCCTCACCCTCCCCATCGGGATCGCGGCGGGAGCGATGGCCGCGTTCGTGGTCGGGGTGTTCGCGCTGCGCGCCACCGGCGTCTACTTCCTCATGCTCACGCTCGCGTTCGCGCAGATGGCCTTTGCGGTGGCGCACCAATGGTCGTGGCTGACCGGGGGAACGAACGGCCTCGCGGGGATCCCCCGGCCGTCCGTCCCCGGAGTGGATATGGGCGGGACCACGGCCTTCTACTACCTGGTCCTCCTGCTGGCCGCCGCCGCGACCGCGGTGCTGGGCCGGATCGCCGGATCGCCGTTCGGGGCGGCCTTGGTCGGAGTGCGGGAGAACGAACCGCGCATGCGGGCGATGGGCTACGATACCTTTCGACTGAAGCTGGGGGCATTTGTGATCGCCGGCGCCGCGGCGGCGCTGGCGGGGGTCCTCTACGCATACTACAACGGGTTCGTCTCCCCGGACGAGCTGTATTGGACGCGATCGGGGGAAGCCCTGATCATGGTGCTCCTCGGCGGGACCGGCACGCTGGTCGGACCCGCGGTCGGCGCGGCCGCGGTGCTGCTCTTGCAGAACCTGGTGAGTTCCTACACGGAGCGGTGGACGATGATCCTCGGCGCGACGTTCGTCCTGGTCGTTCTCGTCGCCCCGCAGGGGCTGGCGGGTCTGGTGAGAGGCCGATGGGCGCGGTCCTCATAACCGAACGGCTGACCCGCCGGTTCGGCGGGGTGGTCGCCCTGAAAGGCGTCAGCCTCGACATTCCCTCCGGAGAGCGCCACGCGATCATCGGGCCGAACGGCGCGGGGAAGACCACGCTGTTCAACCTGATCAGCGGGGAGCTCTCGCCATCCTCCGGCCGCGTGCTGCTGGATGCCCGGCCGATCACGGGACTGCCGCCCCACCGCATCGCCGCGTGGGGATTGGCCCGAACGTTTCAACGGAACAATCTGCTGCTGAACCTCAGCGCCCTGGAGAACGTCCGGCTCGCCGTCCAGGCCCACACGCCGGCGACCCGGCGGCTGCTGACGCCGGCGACGCGGCTGCGCGGTCTTCTCGACGACGCGCACGCCCTCCTCGCCCGGGTCGGCTTGGAGTCGAGCGCGCCCCTCCCCGCGCGCGCGCTGTCGTACGGTGAACAGCGGCAGCTCGAGATCGGCATCGCGCTCGCCGGGCGGCCCCGCATCCTGCTCCTCGACGAACCCACCTCCGGCATGTCCCCCGCGGAGACGGCGAACATGACCAGGCTCATCGCCCATCTCGAGCGGGAGCAGACGATCGTGCTCATCGAGCACGACATGGATGTGGTCTTTGCGATCGCCGACCGCATCACCGTGCTCCACCTCGGCGAGGTGCTCGCGGTCGGGACACCGGGGCAGGTCAAAGCCCACCCGCGGGTCCAGGAAGTCTACCTCGGGGCCCCGCCCGCATCCGGCGCATGACGACCGGCCTGGCGGGAGCCGCCTCCATCCTTACCCTCGCCGGGGTCCACACCTACTACGGGGACTCCCACATCCTCCAGGGAGTGACCCTGTCGGTCCAGTCGGGAGGAATCACGTGCCTGCTGGGTCGGAACGGTGCGGGCAAGACCACGACGGTGCGGACGGTCATGGGATTCACCCCGCCCCGCGCCGGACGGATCACCTTCGAAGGCCGGGAGATCTCCGGCACCCCGCCGCACCGGATCGCCCGCGCCGGAATCGGGCTCGTTCCGCAGGGCCGCGGGATCTTCCCCACCCTCACGGTCCGTCAGCAGCTCCTCCTGGGGCAGCGGGCCGGCGGATGGCCGGTGGCGCGCATCTACGAACGGTTCCCGATCCTCGCCGCCCGCGGCGGGCAACCCGGTGCGGTGCTCTCCGGGGGCGAACAGCAGATGTTGGCGATCGGACGGGCGCTGCTGCTGGGCCCCCGGCTGCTGATCATGGACGAGCCGACGGAGGGACTCGCTCCGTTGTTCGTCGCGCGCGTGCGGGAGATTCTCGATGAATTTCGCCAGCGTGGACTCGCCGTGCTCCTGGTGGAGCAAAATCTGGGCCTGGCGCTGGCGGTCGCCGACCAGATCTACGTGCTGAACAAGGGTCGGGTGGTGTTCGAAGGTCCGCCGGACCGCCTCCGGGTCGAGGCGCGTCTGCGGGAGCACTACCTCGGCGTCTAAGCCGAGTCCGAGGCGGCGGGGCGGGGGGATCCTACCGGAACAGATCCCGAGAGGGGTCGCGCAGCAACCGACCGGCCCCGCCCTCCCCAGAGGAGACCGGGACGCCCCGGATGAGCACCACCGGGGTGTCCTCATCGCACTGTCCCTGGAGAAGCGTGGCCGCGGCGGCGAGTTCGTCGGCCACCGCCTCCACCGACGTCCGCATCGTGTACCCGTACCGATCGGGGCGCCCGACCAGGCTCACCAGCGGCTCGAAGCCCGCGGCACCGACGCAAACCCCCACCGCCCCCTCGCGGTGAGGCCGGCCGTGGCTGTCATTGATGATGACCCCGACGGACACCCCGAAGGCGGACCTCACCGCGGCTCGGATCGCGCGCGCGGAGGCGTCGGGGTCGCGGGGCAAGAGGCACACGACCTCGGGACCCGCCCCGACGTTGCTGTGGTCCACCCCGGCGTTGGCGCAGATGAAACCGAGTCGGTGCTCGGTGATCAGCACCCCGTCGTGCACGCGGACCACCCGGGTCGACTCTCCGAGGATCACCTCCACCAGACGGGGATCCTTGCCGCTCTCGCCGGCCAGGCGAACGGCCTGCGCGCCGGGGGTGATGCTGGCGAGGTCGACGAGGTTCCCCTCGGCCTTGCTGACGATCTTTTGGGCGATCACCAGGACATCGCCCTCGGACGGCCGCAGCGCAGGCGCGTCCAGACTGCGCACCAGCAGATCGGGCAGCGACATCCCCGGGCGGACGTCCGGGATCCCCGGGACGGCGATGAGGGTCGCCGCGGTGATTCGCGGTCGGGGGTGCGGGTGTCCGGTGTGGGGTTCCACCTCAATACCCACTGCTGAGGTGTGAGGTTCCGGCGTCGTCGCCACGGCGCATTCCGCGATCCGCGGGCGATCGGCAAAGCGAACACGACGGCGCGGGGGCCGGGGGGCGGACCTTTCCCCGCGACTCCCTCACGCGGAAGGCACAACCCGCCGGAGCGCGGGGAGCACTTCCTCGCCGAGGAGGTTGAGGGTCGCGCGCTGATCGACCGACGTGACCTGGACCGTCACGATGTCCGCGCCCATTTCAACCAACGGGCGATAGATCTCGACCAGCTCCGCCGCGTTGCGGGCCCACGCGTATTTTCCGATGATCTCGCGCCGGTTCATCGAATCGGCCCGCGCCCGGAGCACCGATGGATCCACCTCGTCGAGGCGCCCTTCCACCCGCAGCCCCCGCCAGGCCGCCAGCGCATGCCATGCCTCGTCCTCGTCCCGGGCCAAAATCGACCACCGCTGCGCGACCACCGTGGGTGTCGGCCGGCCCGCGTCCCGCGCGGCCCGCGAGAAGGGATCGATCACCTGCTCCCGCGCTTCCGCCGGCACCTTGACGCTGACGATCAACCCGTCTGCGAGCCGGCCGGCCAGCGCAGCGGATTGCGCCCCTCCGGCCGACATCCAGATCGGGACGCGGCCAAGCGGCGGACTGTAGAGTTTGGCCGCCTGCGTCCGGTAGAACTCTCCCGCGAAATCGAGCTTCTCGCCGTCCAGCAGACGCCGCATGATGGCGATGGCCTCCGTCATGCGACCGCGCCGCTCCTTGTGGCCGGGGAACTCCCATCCGAGCGGACGCTCGTTGATCCCTTCGCCACTTCCGACTCCAAGCGCGAAGCGGCCGCCGGACAACCGGTCCACGGTGGCCGCCGCCTGCGCCACCAACCCCGGATGGTAGCGGAAGAGCGGGCAGGTGACCGCGGTGGCGATCCGCGCACGCCGCGTCCGGGCGGCGAGCGCGCCGAGCCAGCTCCAGACGAAGGCCGCGGCCGCGGCGTCATCGACCCAGGGGTGGAAGTGGTCAGACACCATCAGGGCATCGAACCCGATCGCCTCCGCCTGCACGGCGTGCTCGAGGAGAACCTCGGGTTGGAATTGTTCGGTGCCGCAAAAATAGGCGAAGTCAGGCATCGTGCCCCCTCGGTGCGGTGCTGTGGTCGCGCCATCTCGGCACTGCGGATGGGCGAGCCGACTCGATCGACGACAGAGCGTTGCGGTGGATGCACCCCCGTCCAGCGATGCGGGTCGCGACGACGGCTCCGGACGGGAACGGGCGAGCGTGCATCACCGAAGAACCCTCACGCCCGCCTACCGCGCAGCCGAGGTACTGCGCGCAAACTCGCGGCCGACGTCGATGACCCGCCGCACCTCGGGACCCGCGGTCGCAATCGGCTGCAGAATCGGCAGCCGCACCCCCGCCCGCGCGTAGGCGCTGAGGCGGTCGAGGATTTCGTCCGGGGATCCGGCCAGGGTGAACGTGTCGAGCAGCGCATCGCCGATCTGCCCGCGCGCTCCGTCGAGATCCCCGCGCCAGAACGGCCCGGCGATCCGCCGCTTGCTCTCCGGGTCCACCCCGCTTTCGCGCAGGACGGCCTCGTCGATCACGGCGAACTGATACGCGACGAACGGGTCGCGCCGCATCGCTTCTCGGGCCGCGGCGGGATTCCGATCCACGGCGCACAGAAGGTACGCTGCCGCATCCATCGCGTCGGGGTCGCGCCCCACCCCCGCCGCCGCCCGCCGCGCGGCGCCGATCAGCCGGGTGCAGGACGCGGGGGACTCGAGCGAGCGCGCCAGATACCCATCGCAGACCTCTCCGGCCACCCGCAGCATCGCCGGGCCCCACCCCGCCAGATAGATGGCGACCGCATGCGCGGGACGGACGGTCAGCTGCGCGTTCGTGAGCGCGAAGCTCCGGCCGGCGAAGGTCACCTTCTCCCCCGCCCACAACCGGCGGAGGAGCGCGATGCTCTCGCGCATCGCCACCACGGGGTGCGGGTGCGCGATCCCCTGCTCGTCGAGCCGGGCGGGATACCCGGTGCCAAACCCCAGGATCGCTCGGCCCTCACTCAACTCATCGAGCGTCGCCAGGGACGCCGCGACGAGCACCGGGTGTCGGGTGTAGGGGTTGATGCATCCGGTGGCGAGCCCGAGGCGCTTCGTGCTCACGGCCATCGCCGAAAGGTAGCCGAGCGCGTCCCGGTTCCAGTACGCCTCGTGCACCCAGCAGGAGTCGAACCCCTGGTCCTCGGCGTACCGCGCAAACTCCACCGCCGACCCCACCGGCAGGGTCCCTCCCAGCCCGAGCGCCACCCGGCTCACGCGGGAATCGCCATCGCCACGGTGTAGCCGTCGAGCTGCAGGTACCGGGAAGCCGCCGCCCCGATCGCCGCGGGGGTGACGCCGCGGATCAACCCCGGATACCGCAGCAGGTAGTCGAGCCCCAAGCCGAACACCTCGATCTCCACCAGCGCCTGGGCGACGCCGGCGTCGGTCTCCAGCCGCAGAGCCAGCGATCCAATCAGGTAGTTCTGGGCATCCGGCAACTCACCGTTCCGCACCGGCTCGCGCTGCAGCCCCCGGATCTCGCGCACGATCCCCTCCACCGCGCGGTCGACGTTCCGCGGGTTCACGCCCGCCCGCACCGCCCAGGGACCGGCCAGGAAGCCTGCCTGAGCCCGGCTGTACACGTAGTAGGCCAGCCCTTCCTTGTCCCGCACCGTCGCGCCCAGCCGGCCCATCAGCCCCAACCGTCCCAAAATGAGATCGGCCATCATCGCCGGGTAGAATTCCGCGCTCTTCCGGGCGAACCCCGGCACGCCGAGAACGATGTCCGCCTGGCTCTTGCCGGGAATCGTCACGACCCGGCGCTGGACCGAGGCGGCGGGACCGGCCGCGGGGATCTCGATCGCGTCGACCGCACCCGATGGGCGCCACCCTTCCCAGAGAGCGGCGAGCCGCTCCACGATGCGCGGGGCGGCTACGTCGCCGACCACCGCGACCACGAGCCCCTCCGGCCGATAGTGCCGGCGGTGAAACGCGACGAGGTCCTCGCGGGTCATGGCGGCGACGGTGTCCTCCTCGCCCTCCGGGGTCCGGTGGTGGGGGTGCGCCGCCGGATAGGCGACCTCCCGGAACGCCTTCTCCGCGGCGACCCGGGTGTCGAGGCGGCTCTCGCGAATCCCGGTGATCATCCGTGCGCGCTGCTTTTCGATCTCATCCGGAGGAAACGTCGGCCGCAGCAGTACCTCCGCGATCAACTCGAGGATCCGTCCCACGTCTTCGGCCAGGCATCGCGCGGAAAACGTCACCCCTTCGAGGTCCGCACGCGCGCTGAGGGTCGCGCCGAGGGAGTCGAGCAGCAGCGCGAGGCGCTCGGATGTATAGGACACGGTCCCGCGGGTGAGCATCAACGAGGTGAAGAGCGCGACCCCGGCCTTCCCGGGGGGATCGTACATCGCCCCGGCGGGAAGGTACCCCAGCACGGTCACGGCGGGATTGGTGTGCTTCTCGCGGATCAGGGCGACGGAGCCGTTCCCGAACGGGCGGCGGACCACCAGCTCGGCGGTAATCGGCACCGCCGGCCCCCGAGCGCTGAGATCACGCATGGACCGCCTCCGGGACGCGCTCGCTCTCCGGAAGGTACCATCCGACCGTGCGGTTGCGCTCCTGGAACACCCGCCCGGCCGCCTGCTGCATCGATGCCGGCGTGACGGCGCTCAGCCGCTCCTGAAAACGCGCCAGGTAGTCGGTGTCCGCCACGATCTCGGAGCTCCCGAGGAGCACCGCCTGCCCGGACACCCCATCGGCGGCGTAGACCCACTGGGCGCGCGCCTGCTTGTGCACCTTCTCCAACTCCTCGGGGCCGACCGGCGCCTGCGCAAGACGATCGAGCTCGGTGCGGATGGCCGTCTCGACGCGCTCGGGCGCCACTCCCGGACGCAGCGTCACCCCGATCTCGAACAGCGCTGGATCGAGCGTGGGCCGGAACGAACTGCCGACATCCACCGCGAGCTGTTGCTCGACGAGCGCGCGATAGAGGCGGCTGCTCCGGGCGCCCATCGCCTCACCCCCGAACACTCCGGGGCCTTTAAACCCCGAGAGGATGCCGTCGAGCAACAGGCACGGGAAGAAATCCGGGTCCGTCGCCGCGGGCGCATGAAACACCATCTGCAACTGCGGGACGGCCCCCCCAGGCCGCCGGAGGGTGACCCGGCGTTCCCCCTCTTGTGGCGGCTCCACGCTTCGGACCGCGGGGGGCGGCGGACCGGGCGCGATCGGCTCGAACGCGTCCCGGATCTGGCGGAGGAGCGCGTCGCCGTCAAAATCCCCCACCGCCACGACGACGGCGTTGTTCGGGGTGTAGTAGGTGCGGTAATGGCGGACCAGATCATCCCGCGTCATGGCCACCAGGTCGCTCTTGTACCCGATGACCGCGTGCCGATACGTGTGGACGCGGTACGCTGCGGCCTCGACCTCCTCATACAGCGCGTACTCGGGGTTGTTCTCCGCCCCCTCACGTTCGGAAATGATCACGGTCCGCTCGCTCGCGACCTCTTCGGGGTCGAAGAGCGAGTTGCACATGCGGTCGGACTCGATACGGATCCCGAGGCCGATGTGCTCGGCGGGCAGGGTTTCGAAGTACGCCGTAAAATCCTTCCAGGTGAACCCGTTCCAACTCCCTCCATGCCGGTTGACGAGGCGGGAAAACTCCCCCTTGCCGAGCGTAGGCGTGCCCTTGAACAGCATGTGCTCGACCCAGTGTGAGATCCCGGTGACGCCGGGCACCTCGTTCCTGCTGCCCACCCGGTACCAGACCCAGAAACTGGCGACAGGGGCCGTGTGCACCTCGCGCAGCAGGACGACCAAGCCGTTGGACAGGACGGCGCGCGTTGTGGGTTCCATCGCCGAGCTCCTCTCGGGTCTCAATCCCATCCCCTGGCCGACCTTCGAACGCCGGCGGGCACGGCGGGGCCGGGCCGCGAGTCCGGGGATCGCCCTACCCTTCGGCCCCGAGGATGACCCCCCCTGCCTTCTCCAACGGGACGGGAAGGGTTCCTGCTTCCCGGCTTCGTAACCCCGTGCGGCTGCCTTCTACCATATCCGGTGGAGCAATCAGGAGCCTGCGCAGGCAGGTGACGTCTCATTTTAGAATACGCACGAAATCAGGGGCATTTGGCTTCATTCGAACCATTGGCTTTTGTTTTGCATTCACTGGCGGCCCCGGAGCCCTGCCGTACCTCTTCGAAGTCCTCGACACGCCCAGCGACAACCGCCGGTGGGCCTGGGCTTGGGGCTGGAAGGAGGCGCTCCCCACCGAAAAGCGCATCTTCTACGGCCGCGTGATCGCCCGAAAGCCCACATTTGTCTCGATGGGGTTCCTGCCACACTTCTTCGCGCTGACCGGAAACGTCGGGGATCCGGATGACTGCCGGCGGCTGTACGACGCAGGCCGGCTCACGACGTTCGGGCGGCGCGTGTACGAACTCGTCGGTGCCCGGGGACCGCTCACAACCCGGGAGATCCGGGCCGCCGTCGAACCCCACCGGACGGGGAGCAGCGGGCGCCTGCTGCGGGCGCTGGCCGAACTGCAGAGTCGATTCCTGCTCGCTCGGATCGCGGAGGTGGGGGACAACCCCGGCAACTACGCCTACGTCTGGGATCTGTTCGACCGGTGGCTCCCGGAAATCGTCGCCCGCGCGCGCGGGATCTCCCAGCGCTGCGCGGCCGCGGCGCTGCTCGAACAATACGCGCGGATCGCCGGCGCCCCGCGCCCCGAAGATGCCGCAGCGTTGTTCGAGTGGTCCCCCTCCCTCCTGGCGACGGCGCTCGCCGACGTCCGCCGCGGCGGGGAGATCAGCGTCGTCCGAGGACCGGAGGGGGAAGATCGCCTGGTCGCGACCCGCCGCCTCCGCCGACTCCAGTCCGGTCGAAACGCTCGCCGCTGACGGCCCCGGGCGTCGGCCCGATCTGCGGGCGCCGCGCGGCGATCCGCGGACTCGCGGTTACGCTGCGCGGGAGACCGCCGCCTCCACCTCTTCGTACGGGGGCTCGACGCCGGGCTTCTCCGCCACCCACGTGTAGACGACCTTGCCGTGCTTGTCGAGGACGAACACGGCACGCCGCGCGATGCCGTTCAACAGGCCGATGAAGCTGTTCTCGTAGACGTCGTACGCCTTCATCGCCTCGTGGTTGAAATCGCTCAGCATCATCTGCTTCAAATTGTGCTGTTTGGCGAACTCGGTCAGCGTGAACGGCGTGTCCGCGCTGATCCCCACGACCTGAGCGTTGAGCGCATCGATCCTGCTGTGGTCGTCCCGGAACCGGCACATTTCCTTCGTGCACGTCCCGGTAAATGCCGCTGGAAAAAACGCGAGGACCGTGGTCTTCCCGCGCAGCTCGCTGATCCGGACGGCCTTGCGGTCCCCGCTGACGAGCGTCGCGTCTGGCGCTTGCTGTCCCACCTCTACCGGCATCGTGGACCTCCTTCCATCTCGATGATCGCTTCCCAGATACCGACTGCGGCCCCGGGGGAATCGTCCGGGGTCGGCCTCCCCCCCGATATTGCCCATCCGTGAAGTATGGTACGCTGGGGGTGGCCGGTTTGCATCCCGGAACACCCCCCCAAGGAGGTCAGACCATGGCAGCGACCAGGCGCGCCGATGTAACCTGGGAAGGCGACTTGATGTCGGGCAAGGGCGCGGTGAGCGCCAGTTCCAGCAAGGTCTTTACGGCCCTCCCGGTGACGTGGGCCTCGCGCACAGAGGCGGCGGGAGGAAAGACCAGCCCCGAGGAACTGATCGCCGCCGCCCACGCCAGCTGCTACGCGATGGCCCTGTCGTTTGGACTGGCCGGCGCAGGCACGCCGCCGAAGAAGCTCGAGGTCAGCGCCACCGTGACATTCGACAAGGTCGACGCCGGCTTCCGGGTCACCTCGAGCGCCCTGACCGTGCGCGGCTGGGTCCCGGGCCTCAACGCCGAGGGTTTCCGGAAGGCCGCGGAAGGGGCCAAGGACGGGTGCCCCGTCTCGCAGGCGCTCAAAGGCAACGTCAAGCTGAGCGTGGAGGCCACGCTGGCGAGCTAGCGCCCGCGAGGTCGGCGGATCCGCCGAAGCCCATCCCTCGGGCGAACGGCTAGCCGCGGGCGCCGAACCGCTCCATGATGTGGGCCATCAGGAGCGTCGTCTCCCGGAAATCGCTGGCGCGCACGTTCTCGTCGGGGGCGTGGGCGCGCGCGTTCCAGTACCCCGACCCGACGCTGACGAGCGGGATCCCCAGCACCGGACCCACGTCGTAGGCGGGGCCGGTCCCTGCCGAGGTAGGATAGATCAGCACCTGGCGGCCCGTCGCCTCCTTGACGCAGTCGCGCACCAGGCCGACGAACGGATCGCTGAGATCGGTCCGCCAGGGGAACTCCGCCCCCAGAACCGTCACCCCGATGTCGGTGAAGCCGTGCGCGTCCAGATGCGTGCGGACGTTTCGGGCGATCTCGTGCGGGTCCTGCTCCGGCACGAGGCGGAAGTCGATCTTGGCGCGGGCAACCTTGGGGAGCACGGTCTTCGAACCCTCGAGCGTGTACCCCCCCCACAGACCGCAGATCGTACACGTGGGCGTGAAGAGCAGCTGGCGAACCGCATCCTGACCCGAGACCCCGCCGATCAGCCGGTCGACCCCGACGCGCCGGCGCAACTCCTCGACGACCTCCGGCGGGATCTGTCGAACCGCCTCCTCCTCGGCGGCAGTGGGCCGCCGGACCCGGTCGTAGTGCCCGGGGATCTGCACGCGGCCGGTTCGGTCCTTGAAGGTGCTGAGGGCCCAGACCAGGCGTGTTCCGGCGCCTTCGATGACGGCCCCCAGCGAGGAATGGAGGTCGACGCTTGCGGTCGTGGCCTCGAGCTGCAGGTAGCAGATCCCCTTCATCCCGCAGACGATGTGCATGCGCTCCTGCGGGTCGCGCTCGCCGTACTCCCAGATGCAGGCGTCGGCCTTGAGCAGGTCGGTGTGGGTCCGCGTGATCGCGCCGAGGTGGACGCTGCTGATCTCCTCCTCGCCCTCGATGAGGAACTTGACCCGGCAGGGGAGCCCGCCGCCCACGGCCCGCAGCGCCCGGAGGGCCCCGATCCGTGTCATGAAATCGCCCTTGTTGTCGGACACCCCGCGGCCGAGCAGCAGTCCGTCCCGCTGGGTCACGTCAAACGGCGGCACCGTCCACTCGTCGAGCGGCTCGGCCGGCTGGACGTCGTAGTGGTCGTAGAAGAGGAGGGTCCGCGGGGACCGCCCGTCAAACTCCCCAACGACGACCGGATTTGCGCCGTCGTGTTCGAGGACGGTCACCCGGCCGCCGCACCCGCGCAGCAGGTCGCCCACGGCCCGCACGGTCTCGGGGATCCCCTTCCGCTGCGCGGCCACCGACGGGATCCGCACGAGGCGGCGGAGATCCTCGATTCCCCCGGGCAGGTCCGCGTCGATCCGGGCGCTCAGGGCGTCGTCCACAGCGATCAGTCCTCCGTTCATGAAATCGGGTTCCGCTCACCATTGGGCGCGGCGGCGGGTTTTCCCTGGTGGGATGGCCCGCCGTCCGGCAGGACCTGTCCGCCCCTGGCGGAACTCTCAGGAGGGTTTCGGAATCCGCGCAGAGCAGACGGAGGTCGCTGGTGGAATCACGCACGCTGTTGGCCCTGTTGTCGAACGCGTTCGGCGTCTCGGGGTTTGAGGACGACGCGCGGTCGGTCGTCCGCTCGTACGTCGAAGGATACGCCGATGAGGTCCGCACCGATGCGCTCGGGAATCTCATCGCGACCCGGCGGGGGCGGGAGGGGTTCACCCTCATGCTCGACGCGCATCTCGATGAGGTCGGCGTGATCATCAGCCACGTGGAAGAGGACGGATTCCTTCGCTTTATGCCCATCGGCGGCTGGGACCCCCGAGTGCTCCTGGCGCAGGCGGTGACGGTGCGGACGAGATCCGGCGCCCTGGTCCGCGGGGTGATCGGCGCGGTCCCCCCCCATCTGCTTCGGCCGGAGGATCGCGAAAAACCGGTGCTGCTCGACTCGCTGTACATCGATGTCGCCGCCCCCTCGGCGGGGGCCGTGGCGCAGCGCGGCATCCGCATTGGCGATCCCGCCGTGCCCGGGCACGCGTGCGAGGCGCTGGGGGAGGAGTGGATCCTCGGTAAGGCGCTCGACGACCGCGCCGGGTGCGCCGTGCTGATCAAGGTGCTGGAAGCGGTGGCCGGCGAGCGCCTGGACCTGACCCTGGTCTGCAACTTCGCGATCGGGGAGGAAACCGGGTTGCGTGGCGCCCGGACGGCCGCGTATCAGATTCGACCCGACCTGGCGCTCGCGCTCGAGGGCACCGTGGCCGCCGACACCCCCGGCGTGCTCCCGCAGCGCCAGCCGACCCGCACCGGAGGAGGCCCGGCCCTGACGATCGCCGACCCGACCATCATCGTCCGCCCGCACGTCGTCCGGGCGCTGGAGCAGCTGGCGGAGCGGCATGCCATCCCCTACCAGTTCAAGCGCCCGATGTCCGGCGGCACCGATGCCGGCGCCATCCACCAAAGCCGCGGCGGTGTGCCGACGGGAGTGGTCTCGCTTCCGTGTCGGTACATTCACTCCCCGATCGGCATGCTCCGTCTGGACGACTTCGAGCACACCGTCCACCTCGTGACGGCCTTCGCTCGGGAAGCACGCGGACTGGTGAGTTGAGCGGAGGGCGGAACGGTGTTTACGGTGCGCGCGGTCGTCGACCCGGACACGATCCGGCTTTGCGAAGACCTGCAGATGCGGATCTGGGGGATGTCCGAGCGTGAGGTCGTGCCGCTTCACCAACTCGTCGCGGCGATCTCGGCGGGGGGGCTCGTGCTGGGGGGGTTCGCGCCCGACGGCGCGCTCGTGGGATTCGCGTATGCCGTCCCTGGATGGCGTCTCGGCCTCCCGGTGTGGCACTCGCATATGACGGGGGTCCTCCCCACCCATCAAGACTCGGGGCTGGGGTTCCAGCTGAAGTGCGCGCAGCGCGAGGGGGCGCTCGCAGCGGGCGTCGCGCACATCGTGTGGACCTACGACCCCCTGCAGGCGGGGAATGCCCGCTTCAACCTCGGCCGGCTTGGCGCGGTGGCATCCCGCTACCATGAGGACTACTACGGGGCCATGACCGACGCGATCAACCGCGGGCTGCCCAGCGACCGGTTCGAGGTGGACTGGTTCCTCCGCTCGGCCAGGGTCGTCTCGCGGCTCGCCGGTGTCCCCCGTGCCCCGCTGGACCTCGACTGCCCGTGGGCGCTTGCGGCCGCCGGCCCCACCTCCCCCCCCGCCCCGGGGCGGCCGCACCTCGATCTGGATGCCCCCCGCCTCCTGGTGGAGATCCCGCCCAACCTCGCCGCGCTGAAGACCGAGCATCCCGATCTCGCCGCGTCGTGGCGGGAAGCGACGCGGACGGTGTTTCGCTTCTACCTCGGCCGCGGATATAAAGCCACCGAGGCGGCCGCGGTTCCGGATTCGGACGTCCCCCGCACCGCCTATCTCCTGGAGCGAACGCCCAAGCACGTCGCCACGCTGCCCTCCGGGCAGCGGGAAGGAGCCCCGCGGTGAGAATCGAGCGCATCGAGCTGCGCCACGTCCGGATCCCCTACATCTTTCCCTTCGAGACCTCCGTGGACCGGGATGAGGCGAAGGACTGCTTGATCGTCCGCGCTTGGGTCGACGGCCTGGAAGGCTGGGGCGAGTCCCCGGTGACGATGAAGCCTTACTATAAGGAAGAGACCGTCGAGACCGCCTGGCCGATCCTCACCGGCTTCGTCATCCCTCGCGTGATCGGCCGGACGCTCGATCGTCCTCAAGAGGTGGTGGAGTGGGTCGCGCCGATCCGCCGCCACTATCTGGCGAAAGCCGGGCTGGAGGCGGCCCTGTGGGACGTGTACGCGCAGCGGCAGGGGATCTCCCTGGCGGCGGCGCTCGGCGGCACCCGAACCAAGATCGACGTCGGGATGAGCGTGGGCATCGAACCGACGATTGACGCCGTGCTCTCCCGGATCGACACGTGGCTGGGCCAAGGGTACCAACGCATCAAGGTGAAGATCAAACCGGGGTTCGATCTCGCGCTGGTTCGGGCGATCCGGGACCGCTTCGGGGGGATCCGGCTCCAGGTCGACGCGAACACCGCCTACTCGCTTCGCGATCTCTCCCGGCTCCGCGAACTCGACGACTACGATCTGCTGATGATCGAGCAGCCCCTCGACCACGACGACATCATCGATCACGCGACGCTGCAGCGAGCCCTGCGGACGCCGATCTGCCTTGACGAGTCGATCGACTCCAGCGAGGACGCGCGGAAGGCGATCGATCTCGGCGCCTGCACCATCATCAACATCAAAACCGCCCGGATGGGCGGGCTGAGCGAGGGACTGCGTTGCCACGCCATCTGTCAGGACCGCGGGATCCCGGTGTGGTGCGGCGGATTCCTCGAAACCGGCATCGGCCGCGCCGCGAACATCGCGATTGCCTCGCTCCCAAATTTCACCCTTCCCGCCGACCTCGGCGCCAGCCGGCGGTACTTTCACGAGGACATCATCGAGCCATGGGTCGAGGTCAACCGGGATGGAACGGTGGACGTGCCGACCGGTCCCGGGCTGGGATTTGCGGTCGTCGAGCGGTTGGTCGACAAGTACACGGTGCGGAAGGAGACGTTTCGAGCGTCCTGAGCGGCACGCACGCCGCCCCCGGGGATGACCGCGAAGTGCGATCCTACGGATCGAGGAGTTCGATATCGTGCCTTCTCCGAATCGCCGCCAGGGTCCCGGCTTCCGGGGGACGCCCGGACTCCCGGGGGGCCTCCGCGGTCTCCTCCAGGAAACGCTCCAGCCCGGCGGGAGCGAAGATCACCAGCACCCGCGCCGGATGCGGCCCGGGGTTCCAAAACATGTGGGGGGTGCCCCGCGGGATGAACACAAACGACCCGGCCGGCGCGCGGACCGTCCGTTCGCCCACCCGCGCCGCCACGGTTCCCTCCAGCACGTAGAGCGCCTCGTCCGAGAGCCGATGCCGATGCCGCCCCAACTCGGGGGCCCCCGGGATCGGCGCGCTCTCGACGACCGAGAACCGACCACGGGTCTCCCCGGCACCGGCCTTTGAGCGTGGCCGTCGCTCCCCGGTCGGCGAGCACGAGCGTCTTCCCTTCACCCGGCATCAGGACGACGCTCCTCGGCCATCTTCCGCCTCCCACCTCGTTGTCGATCTCCTTCTGCCCGCCCCGCCGGCCCACCCTCCTGCTCGCATCGTCCCGCGGCCCAAAGCAGGAAAGCCCCGGCGTGGCGTGAAGAAGGAGCCCAATGCGGATCCCCGCCGCCGCGGCACTTCTCCTGACCCTGCCCCTGTCGGGGTGCCTCACCTCGCTGGTGCCGGAGCATCAGGAGACCCCGCCCGCCCCCGCCAACCTGGTGGTGGAAATCTCCGGGTCCCCCGGGGTGACCTTCCAGGGTTCGTTGGGGACGGCTCCCGCCTCCAAGTCGATCGAGGGACAGGTTCCCGCCCAGTTTGCCGTGACGACGGCGGTGGCCGTCGCCGTCGCCGTGACCAAGGAGCAGGAGGAGGGGGAATTGACCGTCAGGATCCTGCGCGACGGACGCGAGGTCGCGCGCCAGACGACGAGCCAACCGTTCGGCACGGTGACCCTGGTCTACCGTGTGGCCCTGTGATGTTGTCGGCCCCCGATCGCCGCTGATGACGATCGGGGGAAGGCCGGAAGGCTGAGGGGCTTCCCCCCCAATGGACCGTGGAGACTCGCGCGGCAGATGCCGCCCGGTGCGTTCGGTGAAGATCGTCATCTCTGGGTCCCACGGACTGATCGGCTCGGCGCTCGCGTCTGCGCTGGCCGCGGACGGTCACCGGGTCATTCGCCTCCTCCGTCCGCCGTTCGCCGCCGGGGACGATCGGATCGGATGGGATCCCGCCGCCGGCGTGATCGATCGCACCGCCCTGGAGGGCCTCGACGCGGTGGTCCATCTGGCGGGAGAGAGCGTCGCCAGCGGCCGGTGGACATCGGCAAAGAAGGCGCGAATCCGAGACAGCCGGGTCGGCGGCACGCGTCTCCTGGCCCGCGCCCTCGCTGATCTGGCCCATCGACCCCGGGCCCTGGTCTGCGCCTCGGCGGTCGGCTATTACGGCAGCCGCCACGAGCAGATTTTGGTCGAAGAGAGTGCGCCGGGACTCGGCTTTCTCGCCGACGTCTGCCGTGAATGGGAAGCCGCCGCCGAGCCGGCCCGGGAGGCGGGGATTCGGGTGGTCCATCTTCGGACCGGACTCGTGCTGACCTCAGCCGGCGGGGTGCTGGCGAAGCTCCTCCCGATCTTCCGCCTCGGGCTGGGGGGGCGGCTCGGCGGCGGGCATCAGTGGATGAGCTGGATCACGCTCGACGACGCGGTGCGGGCCATCGCGTACGCGCTCAGGCGCGATACCCTGCGCGGCCCCCTCAACCTGGTCTCCCCCCAGCCCGTCACCAACCGGGAGTTCACGGAGATCTTGGGCCAGGTTCTCCGTCGCCCCACGATCGTGGCGGTCCCCGCCGTCGTCCTCCGCGCCGTCCTCGGCGAGGCGGCCGGCGAGATGCTCGGAAGCCAGCGCGCGCATCCCACGAAGTTGCTGGCCGAGGAGTTTGCGTTCCTCCATCCCGAACTGGAACCCGCCCTGCGCCACCTCCTCCGCGGGGAACCCAGGGTCCCCGCCCCCGCGTGAGGGGGCAGGGGGCGCTCCGCGCATCCGCGAAGTGAGCGTCCATGCGGATTGCGATTGCCAGCGATCATGCGGGGTATGAGCTGAAGGAAGAATTGAAGCGCATGCTCCGGGACCTCGGGCACGAAGTCCGTGACTTCGGCACCCACTCGACCGACCAAGTGGACTATCCAGACTTCATCGTCCCGGCCGCCGAAGCGGTCGCCTCCGGCCAGTGCGACCGGGGGATCGTCCTCGGCGGGAGCGGCAACGGCGAAGCGCTCGCCGCGAACAAGGTCACCGGGGTGCGCTGCACGCTGTGCTGGGAGAGCTACACCGCGCGGGTCGCCCGCCAGCACAACGACGCCAACGTCCTCTCGCTGGGCGCGCGCGTGATCGGATCGGAGGTCGCGCGCGAGGTGGTGCGCGTGTGGCTGACCTCGGAGTTCGAGGGGGGCCGCCACCAGGTGCGCATCGACAAGATCCGAGCCGTGGAAGAGCGCTACGCGGGAGCGCGGGCGCGAAAGGAGTGACTGGGAGGATGGACATCGCAGCGGCGGTGCGGTTGCAGTTGGAACGCAGCCACGAACGGGTGAAGAAGTGCCTCGCCGACCTGTCACCGGAGGAGACCCGACGCTCCCCTCTCCCCACGCTCTCGCCGGTAGTCTGGCAGATCGGGCATATCGCATTCTACGACGGCCAGTACGCGCAGAAGGCCGGCGGCGCGGGGACGGTGCCGGTCGCGTACGAGGGCCTGTTCAAAGCGGGAACCGGCGGCCAAGCCGGCTACCCGCCGATCGGCCAGATCTGGGATGTGTTCGACAAAACGCATTCCGCCCTCCTCAGGATCGCCGCGGAAGCCGACCTGGGCACCCCCGTCGAGGGCCAGATGTACGCCGACATCGGGGGCATGCTGATCTTCTCCTCGGTCCACCGCACCTACCACATCGGCAAGATGACGACGCTCCGGGCGCTGCTGGCGAAGCCCGTGCTGTTCGGGCCGCCCCTGTCCGCGCCCAGACCGTAAGGACCTCACGTCCATCCCGGGTCGCCGCGACCGCCGGGGCGACGAAGAGGCATTCCGCCGCCCACATTCCCACGAGGCAACGCACGCCCGCGCGCAGGCAGGCTGGGAGGATCGGGTGACCCAATCGCGCGAGGGGGGTCTGTCCCCCAAAAAGGAGCAGGTCGCCACCGCCTACACGCTGGCCGCCGACAGCTACGACGGCTCGGCGATGGGCTTCCGGGGCCGCTTCGGCGGCCAACTGGTGGACCTCACCAAGGTCAAGCCCGGGCACCGCGTCTTGGATCTCTGCTGCGGCAGCGGGGCCTCCGCGCTGGCCGCCGCCAGGAAGACCGGGCCGGCGGGCGGGATCCTCGGGGTGGACATCGCCCAGGGGCTCGTCGAGCTGGCCCGAGCCAAGGCGGCGAGGGAAGGCCTCTCCTGGGCGCAGTTCCGGTGTGTCGATGTGGAGGCCCTGGAGGTGCCCCCCGCCTCGTTTGACGTCGGTCAGTGCGGCTTTGCGATTTTTTTCTTCGACGACATGACCTCTCCGATCCGCACGCTGCTGCGGGCCGTCCGGCCGCGGGGGACCATCGGGGTGTCGATCTGGGGAGAAGAGTTCTGGGAGCCGTACAACACCCGATTCTTCGAGTGCATCCGGCGTCGCCGGCCCGACCTCTACACGGGCGCTCCCGCGTGGTACCGCATCAACTCCGCCGACGCCCTCGCCGCCCTGCTCCGCCGGGCGGGGGCGACGAACATCGCCGTGCGAACCGAGCGCGTCAGCCACGTCGTGGTGGGGGCCGAAGGATGGTGGAAGGTCATGTGGGGGAGCGGGTACCGGGGCACCCTCAGCCGACTGACCCCCGATGAACTCCAGGCCGTGCGCGCCGAGCACCTCCGCGAGATCCAACCGCTGGTGGCGCCGAACGGAGATCTGTCGCTGTCGAGCCCGGTCCACTTTGGCATCGCGACCGTTCCCGCTCGCTAATCCCCCACGAAGGGGCCCGCCGCGAGCGGGGGGAACCCATGAAATCAGGACGACCACAGTATCCGCGCGGGGCGGGGGGGTTGCAGATGGCCCGGATCGTGATCGGTCTTGCACTCGCGGTGAGTCTCCTGGTGGGGGCCGCGCCCGGCACGGGGGCGGCGCAGCCGGGACCGCAGCGGGGTGGGGTGATGCGCGTGGCGACCAACGCCGACCCGCCGGGGCTCGACCTGATGTGGCAGACCTCCACGATCAGCCTCGACATCAGCCAGCACGTCTTCGAGACCCTGCTCACGCTCGACACGCAACGGCGGATCGTGCCGATGCTCGCCGACAGCTATACCGTCACCAACGGGGGCAAGACCTTCACCTTCAAACTGCGCCGGGGGGTCAAGTTCCACAACGGCGCCGAGATGACGGCCGCCGACGTGCTGGCGTCGTTTCAGCGGTGGGTCGCGCTGTCCAGCCGCGCGCGGCAGATCCTCAAGGACCTGACCGAGGCGACCGCCCCGGACCGCGACACCTTCGTCGTCACCCTCAGCCAGCCCAACGGGGCCTTCCTCCCGGCGCTGGCCATCCCCAACCAACGGATGGTCGTGCTGCCGAGGAGCGTCATCGAGAAGAACCGCGACGGCACCGGCAAGCCGCTCGAGATTAAGGGCGCGGACCTGATCGGCACCGGGCCGTATCGGGTGGCGGAATGGAAGCCGGACCAATACGTGCGGCTCGTGCGCTTTTCCGGGTACGCCTCGCGCTCCGACCCTTCGAGCTACATGGGGGGCGCGCGGCACGCCTATCTCGACGAGATCCGGTTCATCCCGGTCCCCGATGACCTGACCCGGGTCGCCGGCCTGATCTCAGGCGAGTACGATCTGGCGCTCCAGCTTCCGAGCAGTGCCTACGATCAGCTCAAGGGGAGCGCGGGTGTCGTCGTCAAGATCGTCGGCCCCGGGTCCGCCGCGGTCGGCGTGTTCAACAAGAAGCGCGGCCCGTTCGTGGACGTGCGCACCCGGCAGGCGGCCTGGTACGCTATCGATCCGCAAAAGGTGATGGCCGGGGCGTTCGACAACCCGCTGATCTACCGCCTCACCTCCTCCCTCGCGGGAAAGGAATGGGGGGTGTGGGCGTTCCCGCAGATCGGCAGGGACGTGTACGACCACGGCCGGGACCTCGCGAAGGCCAAGGAATTGCTCAAAGAGTCCGGGTACGCGGGCGAGCCGATTCGGTGGATCACCACCCGCGACTACGCGTACATGTACCGATCGGCCCTCGTCGCGTCGGAGGAGATGAAAGAGGCGGGGTTCAACGTGCGGCTCGTGGTCTCGGACTGGGCGACCGTCATCTCCGACCGCAACAACCCGGACCGGTACGAGATCTTCAGCACCGGCATCGGGTTCGAGGGCGACCCGACGTCGACCGCGGCGTTCACCCCCGGCTGGCCCGGGTGGTACGACTCGCCCCGCAACAACAAGAATTACGAGGCGCTCGTCACCACGGTCTCCCCCGCCCTGCGGCACGAATTGGGCGCGCAGCAGCAGCGGATCTTCTGGGACGAAATCCCCTATCTCCGCTTCGGAGAGATCCTGACGCTCCTCGCCTACCGCCAGAACGTCCAGGAGATGTACCCCGACAACTCCTACTACCTGTGGAATGTGTGGCTGAAGAAGTAGGCGGGGGGACCGGCACGGTCCGGCCGGCGCGCGCCCGGCGGCGCTGAACCGGACCAGCGGAGCATGGCGCGCTACGCCGGACGACGGCTGCTCGAGGCGATCCCGCTCATCCTGATCGTCGCCACGTTCGTGTTCGTGCTCGCGCGCATCATCCCAGGGGACCCGGTCGCGTTGATCTTGGGAGACGAGGCCACCAGCGCGGACGTGGCCCGGGTGCGGGCGCAGTTGGGGCTTGACCGGCCGCTCGTGGTCCAGTACGCGCTGTGGCTCTCGCGGGCGGTCCTGCGACTGGATCTGGGGGAGAGCTTTTATCTCAAGCAGCCGGTCGGGCAAGCGATCGTCCAGCGCATCGAGCCGACGTTTCTCCTCGCCGCGTCGGGGGCGCTGCTGGCGATCGTCATGGGGATGGCCCTCGGGGTGGTTGCCGCCGTCCGCCGAAATACACTCGTCGACCGTGCGGTGATGGTCGTCGCCCTGGCCGGCCTGTCGGTGCCGAGTTTCCTCGTCGGCCTGATCCTGATCCTCGTGTTCGCCGTCCGCCTGCGCCTCCTCCCCTCCAGCGGCTACGCGCCGCTCCACGACGGGTGGCCGGCCACCTTACGCTACCTCGTTCTCCCGGCGATCACCATCGGCGTGGGCGGCGCAGGAATCATCGCCCGCATCACCCGGTCCAGCATGCTCGACGTCCTGCGCGCCCCATACGTCCAGACGGCGCGGAGCAAGGGGCTGCCCCGCCACCTTGTCATCCTCAAGCACGCCCTCCGCAATGCGCTCATTCCGACGATGACGGTGATCAGCCTGACGATTGCCGGATTGGTCGCCGGGACGATCATCGTGGAAACCGTGTTCGCCATACCCGGCTCCGGACGCCTCGTGGTGCAATCCGTCGCCCGGCGGGACTACCCGGTGATCCAAGGCGCCGTGATGTTCGTGGCACTCCTCTACGTCCTGGTCAATGCGGCCGTGGACGTGCTGTACGCCTACCTCGACCCGCGGATCCGCTACGACTAACCCGATGGACGCCCCACCGACGTTCCACCCGGCAGGCCATCCGTCCGACCACGGCTCGGACGCGCCGCGCCTCGGAGCGCGCCACTTCCGTCACGCGGCCCTGCGCAACCACAGCGTGCTGCTCGGCGGGGGGGTGGTCACCCTCATCCTCGCCGTGGCGCTGGCCGCCCCCCTGATCGTCCGGCACGATCCCCTGGCGCTGGATGTGACCACCCACCTCCGCCCGCCGTCGCCGGAGTACCCGATGGGAACGGATTACGTCGGCCGCGACCTCTTCGCCCGGGTGCTCTACGGAGGACGCCTCTCCATGCTGGTCGGGGCCGGGGTCGTCGTCCTGGCAACGGTTCCCGGCACGATCCTCGGGCTGACCGCCGGGATGATCCCCCGCTTGGACCCGTGGATCATGCGCACGATGGATGCGCTGCTGGCCCTCCCGGCAATTCTCCTCGCCATCGCGATGCTCGCGGCGGTCGGCCCGAGCGTGTCCAACGTCATCGTGGCCCTGGCCGTTTCCAGCACGCCGCGAATGGCCCGGCTCGTGCGCGGCTCGGTTCTGGTCGCCCGGACCCTGACCTTCGTCGAAGCCGCCCGGGCCATCGGCGCGCGTGAGGCCGGGATCATGACGCGGCACATTCTTCCCAACATCATCTCGCCGATCATCGTCCAGGCGACGTACACGTTCTCGACCGCGGTCCTCGCCGAGGCGGCGCTGTCGTTCCTGGGGGTCGGCGCCCCGCCCGAGGTGCCGAGTTGGGGCAACATTCTGTCGGAGGGACGGGCGCTCCTCGACCAAGCCCCGTGGATGACTCTGTTCCCCGGCGCCGCCATCGTCCTGGTGGTGCTCGGGGCCAATCTGCTGGGGGACGGGCTTCGCGACGTGCTGGACCCCCAGCTCAGAGGTGAATGAATGTGACCGCGACCGAACGGTACGATCTGGTGATCCGAGGCGCCCGAGTGATCGATACGGCGCAGGATCTCGACGCCCCAGCGGACATCGGCATCCGCGACGGGCGGATCGCCGCGGTGGGCCGCCTTCCCGGGGCGTCCGACCACGCCCTCGAGGCGACCGGGCTCATCGCCTCGCCCGGATGGATCGACCTGCACGCGCACGTGGCGTACAAGCTCGGCCGGACGAGCATCCACCCCGATCAGGACGCCGGGATCGCCCGCGGGGTCACGACCGTCGTGGACGCCGGTTCGTGTGGCGCGGCGATGTACGAGGCGCTGTCGACATACGTGATCCGCGGGGCGGCAACCCGCGTGCTCGCGTTTCTGAATATCTCGCTTCACACCGGTCTCGCCCCCAGACACGGTCGCTGGGAGAATTTTGACCAAAAGCAGACCATCGACATGGTCGAGCGCCACCCGGGCGAGATCATCGGGGTGAAGGTGTTGGCCAGCCGGACCCACTGTGGGGCGCTGGCCCTCACCCCGGTCAAGCTCGCGGTGCAGGCGGCGCGGCTCTCCGGCGCGCCCGTGATGTGCCACATCGGGAACGCCCCCCCGGTCATCCAGGACGTGCTGGCCCTTCTCGGAGCCGGAGACATCGTCACCCACTGCTGGCACGGCAAACCCGGGGGGCTGCTCGACCGGCGCGGGCGGCCGATTCCGGAGGCTCGCGCCGCGGCGGATCGGGGCGTGTTGTTTGACATCGGGCACGGGTCGCAGAGCTTCTCGTTCCAGACCGCCCGCCGGGCCATGGAGGCTGGCCTCCCCTTTCACACGATCAGCACCGACCTCCACGCCCGCAACCTCGCCGGCCCGGTGTACGATATGGCGACGACGATGGCCAAGTTCCTGCACCTGGGGTGCCCGCTGCGCCAGGTGATCGCCGCGGCGACACTCGCCCCGGCGGGTGCGCTCGGGCTCGAGCGCGAGATCGGGACGCTCCGTCCGGGGACCGCTGCCGACGTGACGCTCTGCAAACTGCGCGAGGGGCCGATCCGCGTCACCGACTCCGAAGGACGGTCGGAGGAGGCGCGTCGCGCGCTGGACGTGGTCCACACCGTTCGCGGCGGCCGGATCGTCTTCTCCGCGCACCCCGTCGCCTGATCCCGCCCGCCCCCATGGATCGCGAGCTGTTCCTGGGCATGGACCTTGGGTCAACCCTCTGCAAGGCGGCGGTCTGCGATAGGCGCGGGGGCATCATCGCCGAAGGGCATTCCCTCAGCCCTGCGGGGGGCGCGGGTCCGGGGCCGGAGGAGGCCCAACTTTCCGCGTGGTGGCGGGCGGCGTGTACCGCAGTGCAGGCCGCGTTCGCCGGGCGCGCCGAGGACCGGCGCCGCATCCGGGCGATCGGGGTCTCGTGCCGGTACCAGGCGGGAATCTTCCTCGACACGGACGGCAGGGCGGTGGCCGCCCCGGGCCGGATCCCGGCGACGCGCGCCCTACCCGAAGTCCGCGAGGTGCACGAGGCAAACGGATGGGGTCCGCACGGGCCGCTCGCCTGCGGGTACGGGCCGTTCCTTGTCGGGGCGGCGCTGTGGCTTCGACGCCGGCACCCCCGCATCCACCGACGGGTCCGCCGCGTCGGCGCGCTTCATGACTACATCGTCTTTCGCCTGTCCGGGGCCTGGGTCACGGACTATGCGACGGGCCCGGGGGGGGATCGCTGGCCGGTTGCCCCCTGCGCGCTCGCCGGATTCGAGTCCTCAGCCTTCCCTGCGCCCCTTCCGATGGATACGCGCGCCGGGGGCCTCGCAACGGGGGCGGCGCGGGACCTCGACCTTCCGGCGGGGATTCCGGTCGCCGTCGGGGCGCAGGACGGAGCGTGCGCAAACTTCGGCGCGGGAGCCACCGAGCGGGGGGACGGGTGTGTGACGCTGTCGACGAACGCGGTCGTCCGGATCGTCACGGGCACCCTCGTCCCCGGGGTGTTCGGGTATGTCGTCGCGCCGTCGGGACGGTGGGCGTGGGTGCGGGGGATTCCCGGCGGCGGCCGCTTCCTGGATGCCGTCGTGGCGGCGCTGGACGGGTGCCCGACTCCGGCGACGGCCGACCGGCACGCCGCACTGTCTCCCCACGAACCCAGCAGTCCTCCCGTTCGCGTCCTGGATCTCCCCGTGCGGGACGTCAAAGAAATCCCGATGCGGGTCCGAGCGCTGCGGCGAAGCGGACATGCGCCCGGGGCGATCTACGCCGGAGCGGTTGACGACATTGTTTCGGCGGTAAGGGGCCTGGTCGCGGAAGCGAACGCCACCGGCGTCACCGCGCGGCGCTACGTGCTGACCGGAGGACTCACCGCGGCGCCTCTGCTTCCGAAGCGCCTCGCCGAGGCGCTCGACGCCCCGGTGACCGCGGAGGTCCGGGAGGCCGCGGCTCGCGGAGCGGCGCGGCTCGCGGCGATGACGGTGGGGCAGCGCGCGGAGCGAATTTGGGAGGAGCACACGCCCGAGGGCGCTTCGGGATGAGGACGCGTGGGGCGCTTATTCCGGCAGGGCCGGGGGCTCCGCCTGGCCGGCCTGTTCGAGCAGCCGGGCCATCTCACTGTAGGCTTCCCGTTCTTCCTGGAGCACGAGATTGGTGACCTCGAGCCACCGGCGGTGCAGTTCGGAGGTTTCGGTCATCAAGGTGGCGAGCAGCCCGGTGAGCGTTTGGCGATCTTGACCCAAGATGGCGGTGGCCGCCTGCTCGGTCAGCTCACGGCGGCGCCCCATGAACTCCGTCACCTGGATCCCGAACACCTTGAGCACTTTGCGCGCTTCAAGGTCGTCCATCGCTGTGCCCCCCCTGCGCGACCACCCCAGCCCAGGATTCCCCCTGCCCGTGCCAAAACCCTGGTATGAAGGGCCCGGCCCGGTAGTGCGGCCCTCCCGATCGCAGTCCACCACATCCCCCGAAAGGAGGCGGGCCTTGATGACATCGGGTGCAACCCATTGTCCGGCGCGGGGGACGGTCAGATCCGCAAGACGGCCGAGCGCGCATGCGGGGGGACCGGGCCCCGCACCCGCCGCGGCACACCACGTTCGCGCGCGGTCTCCCCGCCTCCAGGGGCGGGCGGTCTCGATCGCCTCGGGCTCACGGCGGACTGACGCGCGTGGCTGACCCCGCGGCCGGAGGCGGCGCCGACCCCGGCGTGGGGCGGACTCGAGCATCGCCGCCATCGGTGTTTCGGGGCTCGCTGTGGGAGGTCGCCGCGCTGTTCCTCAAGCTTGGAGTGATCGCCTTCGGCGGCCCGGCGGCACACGTCGCGATGATGCGCCGCGAGGTGGTCGATCGGCGGGGGTGGATCGGCGACCAAGAGTTCCTCGATCTGTTTGGCGCGGCGAACCTGATCCCCGGGCCGAGCTCGACGGAGATGGCGATCTTCCTCGGCTACGTCCGCGCGGGGTGGCCCGCGCTGATCCTGGCGGGGACCCTCTTCATTTTGCCCGCAATGCTGATGGTCCTGGCCCTAGCGTGGGCCTACGTGCGGTTCGGTTCGCTGCCCCAGGGCGAGTCGGCCCTGTACGGGATCAAACCGGTGATCATCGCCATCATCGCCCAAGCCCTCTGGCAATTGTCAAAGGGCGCCCTGAAGGATTGGCTGCTCGGACTGCTGGCCGCCGCCGTCATCCTCCTTTACGCGAGGGGAGAGAGTGTTCTCGCTCTGCTCGTGGGCGCCGGCGCCTTCATGGCAATCGTACGAGGTACGCGCCAGCGTGCGCACGTCATCGCCGCCATGCCCCCCGCCGCGCTGCCGGGCCTCGGATCCGCGATCGCCGCGGGGGTTCCCTTTTCTATGCCCGTGCTGTTTCTGACGTTCTTGAAGATTGGCGCGGTGGCGTACGGGAGCGGGTATGTCCTGTTGGCCTTCCTGCGCACCGACTTTGTGGTTCACCTTCACTGGTTAACCGACCGGCAACTGATTGATGCCATTGCCGTCGGCCACCTCACCCCCGGTCCCGTGTTCACCACCGCGACGTTCGTCGGCTACCTGACCGGTGGACTCCGGGGGGCACTGCTCTCCACGTTGGGGATTTTCCTGCCGTCCTTCATTTTCGTGGCACTGATCTATCCGCTCCTCCCTCGTGTCCGACGCTCACCGACGGCGCGGGCATTCCTCGACGGCGCGACCGCGGCGGCGCTTGGGTTGATGGCAGCCGTCACCTGGCAGCTGGGGCGCGCGGCCGTCGTTGATGTGGCGACCGCGGGAATGGCCGTCGCCACTTTGGGCGCCCTCCTCCGCTTCCGCGTAAATTCAGCAGTGTTGGTGATCGGGGGCGCCCTCCTGGGGATCGTGATCAAATCGATCCCCGGGTAGCCGCCCGGTGCGCACGACGACCTCTCGAGGCTCGGCATCCCCGAGGGCAATGAAACCACGCGGCGGGCGATCCTCGGCCCCTGGCGGACCCCGCCGGACGGCGAAATTACCCCCGACGCGCGCGGCGGCGGCAGTGCGGGGGTCGGGAGGACTCGGCGGCGGCGGGAGGAACACGGTGGCATGACCCTGCGGGGTGTGATTCTCGCCGGCGGCGCGAGCCAGCGGATGGGCCGGACCAAGGCGCTGCTGCCGGTTGGAGAAACAACCCTGATCGAGGCGGTGATCGCCCGGCTCCGCGAGGCCTGCCCCCAGATCTTGATCGTCACCAACACCCCTGAGCTGTACCGCCACCTCGGGATCCCGATGGCGCCCGACGCACTCCCCGGCCGGCAATCGCTTGTGGGGATCTACACCGGGATCCTGCATGCCGACGGTCCGGTGTTCGTGTGCGGGTGCGACATGCCGTTCCTCAACCCCGCGCTGATCCGCTACCTCGGCTCGCTCGCCGATGGGGTCGACGTGGTGATCCCGCGCCATCGCAGCGAGTACGAGCCGCTCCACGCTGTCTACACAGAGGCGTGCTTGGAACCGATCCGCCGGTGCGCGATGCGCCAGGGACGCAACACGGGGTTTCTCAGCGAGGTCCGCGTGCGGGTCGTCGAGCTCGAGGAAATCAGGCGGTTCGACCCCGACCTTCGATCGTTTGCGAACGTCAATACGCCGGAGGATTACACTCGGCTGCGGGGGGCGCCCCCCGACCGGAGCGATCGAGGCGGGAAGCCAAACGGTTCCGGGGGCGGTCCCACGGACGCCGGCCGGTGAACCGGCTCCCCTAGGGCGCGCTGGTCTCCCGCTTCAGTTCCGCGAGCACGCGCCCCAGCGCGTCGATCTCCCGCCCGTAGGCGGCGAAATCACCGCTGCGCAGCGCGGCCTGCGCGCGTGCGTAATCCGCGTTCGCTTCGGCCACCAGCGCGGCCGCGCGCGTTTCCCCGGGCCCGCCGGCGGGCTGTGGGCCGGACGGGGGCGCAGGTCCCGTGGGCTGGGCGGACGCGCCCGGGGGCGGCGGGGGCCCCTCGACCGGCGTGCCGAAGATGCGGCCCAGCGAGGCCTCCAGCGTCGGCTCCATCGCGATCCGCGCCCCGTAGGCGACGATCACGCGCTTCAGCTCGGGGAGCGCACTGCCGGCGGCCTGGAGGTACAGCGGCTCGATGTACAGGAGCGCGTCGGACACCGGAACAACGAGCAGGTTCCCGCGGATGACCTGGGAGCCCTGCTGGTTCCACAAGGTCAGCTGGCTGCTGATGACCGGATCCTGGTTGATCCGCGCCTCAATCTGCATAGGCCCGAACACCGTGCGATCCTTGGGAAACCGGTAGACGAGCAGCCGGCCGTAGTGGGGCATGTCGCTCCGGCCCGCCATCCACGCCACCATGTTGTCTTTGCCCGCCGGGGTGAATGGGAGGATGAGCGCAAACTCCTCGCCCTGCGCCGGGTCCAGCTTGAGGTTGACGTAGTACGGCTCCAGGGGCTGCGCGGCCCCGGAGAACAGCTCGTTGGGAAACACCCAGAGGTCCTCGCGGTTGTAGAAGACCCGCGGATCCTTCATGTGGAACGTCGAGTAGAGTTGGGCCTGAATCGCAAACAGATCCTCGGGGTACCGGAGGTGGGCCGCGAGCGACGGCGGGAGCTCGGCGATCGGGCGGAAGAGCCCGGGGAAGATCCGCCCGTAGGCTTCGACCAAAGGATCCTGCGGGTCCACAACGTAGAAGCGGGTCGTCCCGTTGTAGGCGTCGACCACGACCTTCACAGAGTTGCGAATATAATTGAGCCCGTTGGCCGGGTGCGCGTACGGGTACCCGGCGCTCGTGGTGTAGGCGTCCACGATCCAGTACAGGCGCGCGTCGGCGAGCACGAGATACGGATCGTGATCGAAGGTCAGCATCGGCGCGATGTGGGCCACCCGCTCTCGGACCTCGCGGTGGAACATCACCCGGCTCTCGGGGGTCACATCGTTAGTGAGCATGAGTTGCGAGGCCCCGAACCGGGTCGCAAACGCCAGCTTCGCCAGTGGGGCGGAGAGGGACACCCCGCCGGTCCCGTCGTAGGACGCGTAGACGTTCTGGTCGCCCTGCGGGTAGTCGAGCTCTTTGGTGCGGGTCTTCACGATGACGTATTGATCGGCCAGCAGGCCGTAGTACAGCTCCGGCCGAGCCACCCGAAGCCCGATCGGGCTCTGCGGCGGGATGTCCTTGATGTAGAACTCGGGGAGGCCCTCCCCGGAGATTCGATTCACCGGCGTCATGACCAGGCCGTAGCCGTGGGTGAAGACCAGGTGATCGTTGACCCACGTCCGCGCTTCGGGGGTGAGCCGGGCAAGATCGAGTTCCCGCGCTGAGAGCATCACCTGCTGTTCGCGCCCGCCGATGTGGTACCGGTCGACGCCGACGTTCGTGAACGTATAGTACAGGCGGAGCCCCTGCAGCTGTGCGTAGGTGCGCAGCAGCGGCCGGTAGTCCCACAATCGGACGTTGTCGAGAACCGAGCGGTTCGCCTGCACGGTGGCCGGGGTCAGCGACTCGGTGGCGGGGAAGAGCTGCTCCTGCACCTGGTCGAGATTGAAGGCGTGGAGGGTCGCCTCGATGCTGTTTCGGATGTACGGCGCCTCCCGGTTCAGCTCGTTAGGCGACACCTCGAACTGTTGGACAAAAGAGGGATACACGCTGGTGCCCACGATCCACACGACGATCATCGCGGCGAGCGATCCGACCGCGACGCGGAGGGTCGGCAGCCACACCGAGGACAGCATCAACACCCCGGTGGCCGCCGCGAGCACCATCAGAATCCGCAGGGCTGGCAGCGTCGCGTGCAGATCGGTGTACCCGGCGCCGAAGACCGCGCCGCGCGGAGAGAAGAGCAACCCGTACGCGTCGAGCCAAAACCCCGCCGCCCGCAGCAGCAGCAGCACCCCGGCGAGGACGGCCAGGTGAACGCGGGCGCCCCGCGGGATCGCCCAGACCCCGCGCAGCATCAGCGGCGCGAGATCGAGATAGTAGCCGGCCGCAACGATGAGCAAGGCGATGAAGATCCACGAGAACAGCCAATCGTACACCGCGGTGTATGCCGGGAGGATGAAGACATAGAACCCGACGTCCCGGTGGAACACCGGATCCGCGATACCGAACGGCACGCGGTGGAGCCACAGCTGAAACGTCTGCCACGCCCCTCCGGCCGCTTGCCCGGCGAGCAGGCTGATGATCCCGGCGCCCGCCGCGAGGAGCGTGGCGGGGCGGAGCCGCACGATGACCTGCCGGTAGGTGCGGCCGCCCGAAGGCTGTAGATCGATGACCCGTGGGATCTGGCGCAGCCGGAGGAGGGGCCGGGTGTTCACCCACAGGATCACGAACACCGAGAGCGCCGCGACGAACGCCACCACCATTCCCGACACGATGGGGATCCAGAACACCGAGCGGTAGCCAACCTCGCCAAACCACAGCCACTCCGTGTAGGTGCGGGCAAGGCTCGGCAGCAGCACGAGCAGGGCGACCAGCAGGATCAGGAGCGTGCGGCGGAGCCGTCCGGGCCGGGCCGTCATGATACAATATCTCTGGCGGCCACGATAAGGAGATGCAGGCGATGATCACCAGAGACCAAGTCATCGAGGTCCTGAAGACCTGTTACGACCCGGAGATCCCGGTCAACATCTGGGATCTGGGGTTGATCTACGACATCACGATCGTCGAAGATGCCGTGAACATCAAGATGACGCTGACGGCGGTGGGATGCTCGCTGGGCCCGCAGCTGGTCGGCGAGGTGGAAACCAAGCTCCTCTGTGTCGACGGCGTCGAGGACTGCAAGGTCGAGATGATCTGGAGCCCACCGTGGACGCCCGAGCGCCTCAGCGACGACGGCCGGCTGTCGCTCCAGGCGATGGGGTTCCCGCTGTGAGATGAGCGCCGGGTTGACGGTCGTCGTCGCCGGCGACGACCTCCTCTTCTCCACCCGGATCGCGGCGGCCCTCACCCGATACGGCCACCGACCGGTTCGCGCGGAGTCCCTTCCCGCCTTCGAGGCGGCGCTTCGGGCCGGGCCGGACGCCGTCATCCTTAACCTCGCCTCGTGGACCCTCGATGCCACGGCGGCGATCCGGCGGACAAAGGGCACCCCCGGGATCCGGCCGGTTCCGCTCCTCGGCTTCTGCGGGCACGCCGATACCCGGCGCCAGGTGGCGGCCCGGGCGGCGGGGTGCGACCTCGTGGCGACGAACGGCGAAGTAACCAGTAGCCTCCAGCGGCTCCTCACTGAGCTCCTTCCCGAATCCGCGACCCCCGGCGGGTAGCCGCCGGCGCGTGCCTGGCGGCCCCGACCCTCCGGTCCTTCCATCAGGCGATCCAGGTCTCCTCCACCCGTCCGTTCGCGGAGGTGCGACATGTGGCATAACCTGTTCGTCCCGGACCTCTCGGTCGCCGAGAAGATCGTGCGCCCGGTCCTCGTGTACGTGTTTCTGGTCATCGCCGTTCGCCTGGCGGGGCGGCGAGAACTGGCGCAGCTGAACTCGTTCGACCTTGTGGTGCTGATGATGCTGGCCAACACGGTGCAGAACGCGACCATCGGCAACGACAACTCGATGGTCGGTGGCCTGATCGGGGTGAGCGCCCTACTGCTGGTGAATTATCTTGTCGTCCGCCTGTTCTACCGGTATCCGCGGATCGACCGGCTCGTTGAAGGGAGCCCCACCGAGCTGATCCGTGAGGGACGCGTCCTCTCCGGCGCCCTTGCGCACGAGGCGATCACGGAAGAGGAGTTGATGGAGGCGATCCGCAAGCAGGGCCTGGGCACCGTCGCCGAAGTCGACCGGGCCGTCCTGGAAACGGGCGGGGCCATCAGCATCGTCGCCCACAAGCCCACGCCGATCGAGGAGCGGCTCCGCTTCGTCGAGCGAACGCTCGACGCGATCAGGGAAGAACTCGCACAGGTGCACCGCCTTGTCCAATCCGGCGGCCGAGCGACATCGTAATCGCCCGACCACTCCGCGCCTGGGGCTATCCTTGAGGACGCGCCGTATAGCGGTGCGTGTACTGCAGGGCGCAGGCCGCGCGCAACGTCTGCTCGGAGTCGAATGCCGTCCCGAACCGGGCGATCGAGAACGCATCCAGGAACAGCGACGGCAGGCCGGTGTGGACGAGCTCCGCAAGCATCTCGCCGACGGCCGGACAGATCGAAAACCCGCCCACGCAGCAGCCGCTGGCCACGTAGAACCCATCGACGCTGGGCACGGCGCCCACGATCGGGCGCCCGTCGGGGGTCATCGTCGGCAGCCCGCCGCGGTGCTCGCGGATCGGAGGCAGTGCGTCGATGAGAAGTTGCTTGCGGATCGATTGGATGAGGCGTTCCAGCACGCGCATATCGAGGGGAAGATCGCCGACGGCGAAGTCGGGCGGCAACGCCTGCATGTCGTGAAACTGCGGATCGGCTTCGTAGCCGCCGATCATCAGGCCGCCCTGGTGGGAGCGCATATAGACGCCCGCGTCGTAGATCCGACAGATCGCGTGGCTCGCCTCGACCCCGGGGATGCGCTCGGTGATGCAGAGCTGATGGCGCACGGGCACGAGGGGGACGCGCAGGCCGGCCCGCTCCGCCACCAGCCGGGCCCAGGCCCCCGCGGCGTCGATGACGATCGGCGTCCGGATCTCCCCCTGCGCGGTGATGACCTTCGTGACCCGGTCCTCCTCGATGCCGATCCCGGTGACGGGCGTGTTGGGGAGGAGGGTCGCGCCTCGTTGCTCGGCGGCCCGGGCGTAGCCGAGCGGGAGCTGGCCGGGCTCCTCGATATACAGGTCTGAGGGAATGTAGGCGATGATGCGGACATCGCGGGGCCGAATCAGCGGGGCGAGCAGCGACATCTCGTCAAGGGAGATCGAGTAGGCCTCCAGGCCCAACGACTGCCCCGCGGCGATCTCGGCCTTGATCACGGCCTCATCCGGCTCGCCCCGGGCGATGCTGACGCTGCCCGATTGCACGATGGTTAGGGGCTGCCCCGTTTCCTCGGGGAAGCCCATGATCTTCTTCGCACTCAACGTCGACAGCCGCGACATGTCCGGATCGAGCTGAATCTGCTTGACCAGCCCGGCGGCCCTCGGGGACGTCTGCGAGGCGACGTCGTGCGCATCGATCAAGACGATCCCTTCACGTCCCAGCGCCGCGAGGTGATAGGCGGTACTCGAACCGAACGCGCCCGCCCCAATGATCACGACCCCGGCCTCTTCGATCACGGAGCGGCCCCGATCACGCCGAGCACCCGACGCGCATTGCGGCCCACCCGACCCTAGTGCACCGTCACATGAAACGTCGCGCCCTCTCCATTGACCACGGCGGTGATCGTGTAGGATCCCGCCGGCATCTGCACGTTGTTGCCGTAGTGCCAGTCCGCGGGCCCCGCCGCGACCCCGTACATCGTTCCGACGGGGACCGCGTCGTTTTTCCCAGCGCTCATCCCCGCAACGGTGATACGGCAGCGGGCGTCGGTGACGACCCGTCGGGTGGCCCGGGAGAGGACGTGCAACTCGAGGTGCCGCGTGTCCATGGACATCCCGGCCATGGGCATCGCGGCCATCGCGCCGCTGACCATCACCTCACCCGAGGCCGGATGGAGCTTCGCCGCCTCGGCTTTCGAGTACATCTTCTCCTCCGGGCCGATCTGCAGGACGAGGATGTAGTGGGCGGTCTGGGACTGCTGTGTGATCACCCCGGGCGGGCCCGCCCATGCCTGCATTGGCGCGCCCAGCATCCCCCAGAGCACGAGCCAGACTCCCCACCCGGTCACACGGTTCACCATCCGCGTTCCTCCCTCGCCCATCATCTCAGCACCACTTCCACGCGTGTGGTCCGGTCCCCCCTCCTTCCCGGGGGCGTATCCCGACCGCGCGATGCCCTCGACCCTGCAAATCCGCATAAGCGCAAGCGACTGTAAGCTAACCCGGCCGCTCTGCCATTTCCAAGGCGCGCACGGCCCTTGATTGAGATCGCTCAGCGATGATCCTCATTGATACAAACATATGTTCGGTATTATACTAAACCCACCGAAAGGTGGTGCTCCGATGGCGGTATCCCTGCCCATTCCTCTCCCCCAACCGCTGAGCGGCCTCGTGCTCTTCACCGGGGACGAGAGCGTCCTCCCCCTCAGCCAGCTTCTCTGCCTCCAGTATCTCGGGCGCAACGAACCCGTCGTCTTGGTGGACGGGGCCAACGCCTTCAACCCCTACCTCCTCTCCGATGCCGCCCGGGCGCAGGGGCTCGATCACCTGGGGGTTCTGGACGCCGTGCACCTCTCTCGGATATACACCTGCCATCAGTTGGAGGCGTTGCTGACGGAGCGCCTGCAGCTGGCCATCGCCGCTTTCCGCCCCGGGGCGGTGCTCTGCCTCGGCCTGCTCGACCCGCTGCACGATGAAGACGTGCCGGCTACCGAAGCGGCCCGCATTTTCCGACGCCTCGCCGCCGCCATCGCCGAGACGGCCCCCCGCCTCCCCATCCTCGCCGCCTGCCCTGATCCGGTGATCCCCTACCGCGACCCACAGGGTCTCCGCCGGACTTTCGGCGACCGGCTGTGCCGGCTTGCCCGCTGGCACTTCACCGCCCGACCGGAGGACGGGCGTGTCTGGATCTCCCGCGAGTGGCCCGACCCCGCCCGATGGGAGTGGGCGCTGCGCCTCCCCCCGGACCGCACCTTTCGAAGGAGAGTGTAGATGGGCCGTACCGTCCCGACGATGACGCAGGTGATTCAGGGTGAAGAAGAGAGCTGGGCACCGTTCCGCCGCGCGCTCCGAGCGCAGGACCGGGCCGCGTTCGACCGGCTCTTTGCCGCCGCCCGCCACTTCGCCGCCGGCGCCAGCTACGCCGCCCGTCCCGTCCCGTTCGAGGCGATCCTGCTGTCGATGCTCATCGCCGCGATGAAAGCCATCCAAGATCTGGAGATCGAGGTCGAGACGTTTCGTGCGGACCCACCCGCTCTCCGTCCACCTGTTTGACGTCTACCCCACGACAGAGGGGATGGTCATCTGGCTCCTCGCGGACGACGGCGCCCGCCTGCGGTGCCTGCACCGGTGGACGCCGCGCCTGTACTATGCCGGCAGCCGCACCGCCCTGGAGCAAGCCCAGGCGATGCTCGCCCATCTCCGCGAGGCCACCACGATCCGCCACACGATGCGGCACGACCTTTTGCGGGGCGAACTCGAGGTCACCGAGGTCACCGTCGCCGACCCCATGGCGTTCCCCCGTGTCGTCGCCCACCTCGCTCGGCTCGACGGCCTCACCTTCTATAACTGCGACATCCCGCTGCCGCAGATGTACCAGTACGAGCATCGACTGTTCCCGCTCGGCCGGTGCGCGGTCGAGGCGACCCCCGAGGGGCTGATCCAAACCATCGCGCCACTGGAGTCGCCCTGGGAGCGGGAGTACACGGTACCGCCGCTCACCGTCCTCCGCCTGCGCCTCGACGGCGACCCGGCAAATCCCAATCACGGGCGGCCGGCGACCCTCCACGTGGGTGTGGACGGCGAGGAGAGCACGCTCCTGGGGGAGACCCCGACGGACCTGCTGCAGGGCCTCGACCGATGGCTGCACCGGTACGATCCGGACATCATCCTGACCGAGTGGGGCGACTCGTTCCTTTTCCCCCGGCTCCGGCGATTGATGCAGGCGTGCGGCCACCCCCTCCCGCTCAATCGCGATCGGAGGGTGGGGATGCGAACGCGCCGGCCGCGCTCGTACATGACCTACGGTCAGGTCGTCTATACCGCGGGGGGATCGTATCTGCAGGGCCGGTGGCACCTGGACACCACCAACTCTTTCACCTACGAGGAAGCAGAATTGCCGGGACTGCTGGAACTGGCGCGCCTTGCGCGGATGCCGGTCCAGCACACGGCCCGAACGAGCGTGGGGACCGCGATCACTTCGATGCAGCTCGACCAAGCGTACCAGAACGGCATCCTCATCCCCTGGCGAAAAGCGCGCCCCGAAGCGTTCAAGACCGGCAGCGAGTTGCTCGTGACCGATCGGGGCGGGCTTACCTACACGCCTCTTGTCGGCGCGTACGATCAAGTCGGCGAGTTGGATTTCGCGGCGATGTACCCGGCGATGATGAACCGCTTCAATATTTCACAAGAGACGGTCAACTGCACCTGCTGCCGCGACGACCCCGCCGCCCGCGTGCCGGGAAGTCCCCACCATCTCTGCCGGAAGCAGCGGGGGCTCACCCCTCAGGTCCTGGAGCGAGTGCTCGAGCGCCGCGCCTACTACAAGCTCCGCCGGGCCGTCACGATCGGGGCGGAACGCCACCGGTACAACATGCGCCAGACGGCGCTCAAGTGGATCGGCGTGGTCTGTTTGGACGGAAACACACGGGTGCTCCACCGGTCCGCGGATCGGTGGCACGTCGCCCCGATCCGGGAGATCGTCAACGCCCCTCTCCCCGGCGATAGGGCCGGCATCACGCCGATTGACGACCTGACGGTCATCGGGATCGATCGTCATCTCTGCCCATGCACGACGCCGGTGCGGAACGTCATCAAAATGCCGGCCCCCTCCACCATGATCCGAGTCAGGCTGCCGTGGGGCCGCGCGCTGCTGATGACTCCCGATCACCCCTGCTACGTGCTGGACGCGGGCCATCTCCGGATCAAACGAGCCGACCGGCTCACGGCTGGCGATTGGATCCCCATGGCCACGCCCGCGGAAACACCCGCAGGCACCCGCGTGGCGGTCCGGGTTCCCCGTTTCGACGGGGCGGAAATGCCCCCGCGCGAAATGGCATCCCTGGCACTTGGGCGGGACACGCAGTGGGGACCTCGATCCGGGGTGCGACGGCCGGACCAGCCCCCGCCGCCCATCTTGCGCAGCGCCCTTGGCTGTGCACAGGTGGTACTCGTCGAAAGAGTCGCCTATGCGGAAAAGTTTGTCTACTGTTTTGAGATTGGGGGCGACCCCCCGGCGTTCTTCGTCGAAGGCGGTGTACTCACCCACAATTGCTTCGGGTACCAAGGGTACAAAAATGCGCGGTTCGGCCAGATCGAGGCCCACGAGTGCACGACGGCGCTCGGCCGGGAAACGCTCCTGCGCGCGAAGGACGTCGCGGAATCCCAGGGGTACACGATGCTGCACGCGCTCGTGGACTCGGTCTGGCTCCGGCGGCCCGGGGCCGGGCGCGCGGACTACGAGGCGCTTGCCCACGCCATCGTCGAGGCCACCGGCCTTCCGATCGCGGTGGAGGGCGTGTACCGGTGGATCGCGTTCGTCCCATCGCGCACCCACCCGCTGGTCGGCGTGCCCAACCGCTACTTCGGGGTGTTCGAGGATGGCACGGAGAAGGTGCGGGGGCTCGAACTACGGCGCGGCGACACACCGCCGATCGTCGCGGCGATGCAGCGTCGAATGCTGGACTTCCTCTTCCAGGCGAAGACCCTGGACGAGGCGCGCGCTCACCTTCCGGAAATCGCCGCGATGCTGGAGGAGCAATGCATCCGGTTGCGCCAGCACGAAGTCCGCGCTGAGGAGCTGGTGATTCGGACCGTGCTCTCCCAGGACCCCCACGAGTATGAGCGGGGCATCCCCCAAGCGGTCGCCGCCCACCACCTTCTTCAGGCCGGCGTCCCGCTTCACCCGGGGGAGGCGATCGAGTACATCATCACACACGCCGCCGCCAAGGTCCCCGGCGATCGCGCGGTCCCCTACGCGCGCCTCCCCGCGGACTGGAGCTACGACGTGGACCGATACGCGCAGATGCTCCGCCGGGCCATGGAGACGCTGCTCGAGCCCTTTCGTCGCGGCGGGGCCGTTCCCCGCCAACCGATCCGCCGGTGAGCGGCGTCGGCCCGGCCGTCACGTCATCAGGGCGTCCCAGCAGGTCCGACACAACCGGGCGATGTGCCGCTCCGCGGCGGCCTTGCCGGGGGTGCCGTCGGGAAGAGCCCACGGCACCTGCTGCGTGTACGCGGCCAGGATGAACAGCGGATCGGCCCCTGCGAACACGATCCCGGCGTCGTTGATCACTCCCGGCCCCGTACCCGTCTTGTGCGCGACTTTTGTCCCGGTGGGCAGCAGTGCCGGCAACCGCGAGTTCAGCTTCTGCCAGCTCAGGATCTCCATCGCCACCCGGCAGAGATCTGACGTGCACCCCAGACGCGCCGCCGCCGCGGGATCCTGGAGGCCCTGAAGAATAAGCTCAAGGAGCAGGACGACATCGTTCGGGGTGGTGGCGTTCATCCCGCTGACATCAGACGGGCCTTCCGCATACTGCACGCCGCGGGCGTCCGTGTTCGGCGGAATGCCCTGCCGATGGGTTGTCCCGGCCATGCCGACCGATCGACAAAACCCGTTCAGTGCGTCCAACCCCAGCATGTCCACCACCGTCCCGGTACAGGTGTTATCGCTGACGATGATCATCATCGTCAGGACGTCGTGGAGGGTGATCGTAAACCCGGGACGAAAATGCTGAAAGCACCCGCTGTTGCTGGTCTGGTACTTGGCCTGGATCGTGACGGGCTGGTCAAGCGAGAGCCCGCCGGCGTGTACCTCGCGGAGGGCGGCCATCAGGATGGAGATCTTCCGCGTGCTCGCCGACGGGACGACGATCGCGCCGCGCCGGTGGGCGAATTCGCCGCGGCGTGGGTCCTTGAGACACCATCCCGTCTCAAATCGCTGCTCCGAACAGAGCGCATCGAGCCGGCGCCCCAGGGTGTCGAGGGTGCTGATCACAGTCCGTCCCCCTTCCGCGCGATCAGTCTATGGCAATCAGTGAAAGATCATCCCCCCGCTCACATTGATCGCCTGTCCCGTCATGTACCCCGCATCGGGGGAGCAGAGGAACCCCACCACCCCGGCGACATCTTTGGGCTCCGCCAGCCGGCCGAGGGGCGTACCGGCCAACCGCAGTTTCGTGAACGACCCGGGGGCAAATCCGAGATGGGGAGCCTCCTCGTAGTCGATCTGGCGCCACATCGGCGTGTCGACCGGCGCGGGGCACACGCAGTTCACGTGGATGCGGTCCGGAGCATAGGCCACCGCGAGGCTCCGGGTCAGTGCGATCACCCCCGCCTTGCTCACCCCATACGGTGCCCACCAGGGGGTCGCCAGCTTGCCCGCGATCGACGCCAGGTTGACGATGTGGCCGCCTCCGGCCGCCGCCAGGTGCGGCCGGGCTGCGACGCAGGTGAAGAACACCGCCTTGCAGTTGATGTTCATGATCGTGTCCCACTCCACCTCGGTCACCGCCTCGGGCCGATGGACCCGGACGACCCCCGCGTTGTTGATCAGGATGTCCAGCCGCCCGAACGTGTCGACCGCCGCCGCGATGAACCGCGCGCGATCCTCGGCGGCGGCCACATCGGCCTGAACCGCCAGGCTGCGCCGGCCGGTCGCCGTGAGCGCGCGCGCCACGGCCGCCGCGGTGGTCTCATCGCGGTCGACCACGACGACGTCGGCGCCGTCCTCTCCGAGCCGCTGCGCGATCGCCCGACCGATCCCGCGTCCGCCCCCGGTGACGACCGCGACCTTACCCGCAAGGGCCCCCGCCATGGTGAGTCTCCTTCCCCCTGAAGTTCGGCGCAATTGGCAGATAGACTCTCTCATTATCTTATCGTACCGTAGCATCGGCAAGCACGATCGCCATCGCGAGGGGAGCGGTGCATGAAGCTCAAAGAGTGGAGCGCGTTCTGGCTGCTCGGTCTGATATGGGGCTCGTCGTTCCTTTGGATCAAGATCGCCGTCGCCTCGATGGGCCCCCTGCTGGTCGCCGCGCTCCGCCTCGGCATCGGCCTCCTCGGGCTGCTCGCCGTGATGGCGGTCGTTCGGCAACCCCTTCCGCGGGGCCGCCGCACCCTGCTGACCTACCTGGTGCTCGGCGCGCTGCAATCTGCGGCGCCGTTCGCCCTCATCGCCTGGGGGGAAACCAAGATCGATTCGGGGCTGGCGGCGATCCTCAACGGCACGATGCCGCTGTTCACGATCCTGATCGCCCATTTTTGGCTGCACGACGAGCGGATCACCCCCACTCGCTTCTTGGGGCTGGTCGTCGGGTTCGGCGGGGTAGTCATCCTGGGTAGCCGCGATCTCGGTCCGGAAGGACTTCACGGAACCGCGTGGGGACAAGCGGCGCTGCTCGCGGCCACGATCTCTTACGCCATCGCCGCCATCTTTTCGCGCCGGCACCTCCGGGAGGAACCCCCGTTGGTGCAGGCGACGATGACCGTCCTCGTTGGAGACATGCTCCTCTGGGCGTCGGTGGGCCTCGCGGAGCGCCCCATCCACCTCTCGCTCACGACGCTGCCGTGGATCGCGCTGGCGTGGCTCGGGCTCCTGGGATCCTCCGTGGCCTATCTGCTCTACTTCTACCTGATCCGCGTGTGGGGAGCGACGCGGGCGTCGCTCGTGACCTACGTCTTCCCCGTCATCGGCCTCGTCCTCGGGATCACATTCCTCGGCGAGCGAACGGACTGGCGCCTTCTGCTCGGCTCGCTGCTCGTCCTCGCCGGCATTGTCACCGTCAACCGCCGCCCGGCCCCCGGCCGCGATCCGGCATTCTCCAGGGCGGGGTGATCAAGACCGGTCGGCGGACAGGAAAAGGTCCGTCCGGGCCTCGACCGGGGCAGAGCCGGTCGCGCGGGGCAGAACGAAAACCAACCGACACTCGTCAGCCGCGGCTATCGCTGCTCCCGGCTCGGGAACATCGCCGGCGCCAGATTCCGCGGTCGCGGTGGGGCCTCGTCGAGGACAGCGTCCCCCGATCCGGTTGCACGCGGCTCGGGTTCCGCGGGGAGCCCCTCGGCCGGCGGCGTCGCGGCACGGTTGACCACCAACCGGAAGACGTCAGATCGAGCATAGTGACCCGTGACATCGAAATCGTAGCGACCCTCAACAACCCGGCGCAGGTCGAGATCCGCGGTCAGGATTCCCTCGCTGCCGAACAGCGGTCCCGCCAGGTAATCCCCAAGCGGCCCCACGATCGCGCTCCCGCCCCGGGAGAGGATCTCTGGCTGGTCCTCGAGTTCCTCGCGCACCTCCAGGTCCGCCGGGTACATCCCCTTCGTTACGTACTGACAACAGGAGAGAACGAAGCAGCGCCCCTCGCAGGCGATATGACGGATCGTAGCCTGCCAGGAGTCGCGCGAGTCCGCGGTGGGAGCGACGTAGAGATCGACGCCCTGAGTGTACATGGCCATGCGTGCAAGCGGCATGTAGTTTTCCCAGCAGATCAGACCACCCAGGCGCCCGTAGTCAGTCGGAAACACCGGCAGCGTGCTTCCGTCACCTTCGCCCCAAACCTGCCGCTCGGCTGCGGTCGGCTTGAGTTTTCGGTGACGTCCCAGGATCTCCCCGTTCGGTCCGACATAGAGGAGCGTGCAGTAGAGGGTCCCTCGGCTGTACGTCGTGTCGCGCTCGATGACGCCCATCGCGACGTATGCGCCCACCTCCTGAGCGGCGCGGCAGACCGCATCGGTCGCCGGACCAGGAATCTCGACCGCGTTCGCCCAGTAACGGGCCCACGTCCGTCGCCCGGCGGATGACCGGCTTCCTAGCTTGGTTCCAAGCCCCAAGCCCCACAGGTAGGCCGGGATGTACGCCTCCGGGAACACGATGAGTTTCGCGCCCCGAGTCGCCGCGGATCGGATCAAGTCGCAGGCCTTCTCCACCGTCGCTTCCCGGTCGAGCACAATCGGTGCGGCCTGGATCACCGCGGCGCGCACCGTTGGAAACGCATCGCCCATGATCCCCCTCCCTCCCGGGAGCCCGAACCGCAGGTCGTCCCTGCGCCATCATTCCGCACCCGCCCCCCCCTCCCTGCCGAACCCGCTTCGATTCCCGCGCCGAGCCGGGACGCTGACGGAGGCGAGGCGAGCCGCGGACGAGGACTGATGCCGCGACAGAACGAACTGATGCCGCTGATCCTCAGATGGGATCTCGTCGCGAATGGGTGCATTGATCTCCAGGGCGACACCGCACGAGCAACGCCTCGGCGAACAGGCCGGATGCAAGTTGCCGACGATTTTCCGTCCCACAGACGATGGGGAGGCTTTCCCGTAAACCGGCCAACGCGGATCGCACAAGCGACGATGACGGCTCTGGCATTGTGGGTAGCTGTCTCCCTGCCGGGGCCCACGGCCGCTTCGGCGGCCGTGACGGTAAAGGGCGACCGGGCAGCATGGGCGGAGATCGCGGCAGCCTACCGCAAGCTGAACAGCCTCTCCGGGTACCGCATCAAGGGCGACATTTCCGTCAGCGGCGGGCCCGGCGGCGGGACGGTGAGCGGCGAGTTTGCGCCGCCAAACGCCTACCACCTCACCCAGCAGAGCCCACGAGGAACGTCTGAAACGTTCTCCGTGGGAGGCAAGATCGTCAGCAGGCAAGCGGAGCCGGGGTGTCGGGGGCGCTCGATGCGTGACTCGGCGCAGGATCCGAATGGATCCCCCTTCTTCAAGGACCCCGAGGACTTCGACGGCGAGTACACCATCACACGGCAGCCGGATACCACGATCGACGGTACACCGGTTCACGCGTATGGGATTGTCATGCGCGCGCCGCGGGGAGGCGGGCAGATCACCGGCACCATTTCTATCGGAACCGAGACCGGGCTTCCCCGCCGCAACGTCTTCACGATCGCCGGGGTCAGCGGGCAGGGCGGGGGGACGACGGGGACGAGCACCACGGACTTCTATGACCTTGGCGCAAAGATAGCGATCGTGCTGCCCGACTGCTGACACGGACGAACCCCGCCACGCGGCGACGCGCCCAGCCAGCGCTCGGCTCCCGGTGCTACCCCGACCTCAGGCCGGATGCGTCCGCCGTCGCGCGGCGGCCAGGGATATCCTAGGGAGCGCACGCCGCCCATGCCCCTGGCGGAGTCGGCCAGGTCGCGGCCTCAGGATGCAGCAGCGTCCCTAAGATCTCCAGCCCGTCTACGATTCTCGGCCCCGATCGGCTGAAGTAACTACTGGCGTCGGTGGCGTAGACCCGTCCCGAGGCAACCGCGGGAAGTTTCCGCCACTCCGGGCGGGCGGCCAGCGCAGCCGCCTCGGCCTGTGTCCGAGCCACGTCGAACCCGCAGAGCCCCAGCACGATGACCTCAGGGGTGGCCGAGGCGATATCGGCCCAGTCGATCCGGAACGATGGCCGGCCTTCGCGGCCGATCATCTCTCGGCCGCCGGCAAGCGCGACGAGCTCCGGCATCCAGTGCCCGCCGCAGAAGGGTGGGTCTAACCACTCCAGGCAACAGACCCGCGGACGGCTACGGCCCCGCGTCGCCGCCTCGACCTTGGCGATCCGCGCCTCAAGACGCGCCACGAGATCCCGGGCTTCGGCTTCCGCCCCCACGGCGGTCCCCACCACCGAGATGTCGTTGAGGATGTCCGCCAGCGTGTGCGGGTGCAGCTTCAGCACCCGTGGCGGCACGGGGAACGCCTCGATGATCGGCCGGATGTCGGACTCCGGGAGGGCGCAGACGTCGCAGAGGTCCTGGGTGATCAGCAGATCCGGGCGGAGGGACCGCAGGCCCTGAACGTCTATGGTGTAGAGGCTCTCCCCGCGGGTCAGCGACCGCTCCACCGCCGCATTAATCTGGGCACTGCTCAGCGAGGCCGAGTCGATGGTGCCGTGGACGACAATCGGGCGCCGGCGGATTTCCGGAGGAAAGTCACATTCGTGTGTGATTCCCACCACATCGGGGGCCAACCCCAGGGCGCAGACAATCTCGGTCGCGCTCGGCAGGAGGGTGACGATCCGCACGCTTCGCTCCACCTCCTCCCCGTCCCACGCCCCAGGCGGACCGGGGCCAGGACTTCCCGCACCATGGTTCGACGGCGCTAGAACACGCGCCTTGCTCCCGAATCGGGGCCGCCTCCGAGCCCACGCGAAGGGGTGCTTGACCGAAGCTCACGCCCGCGCGTGCGCCCCGACCACCCGTTTCCGCTTCTGGGCATCCCCGGGAGGCGCAGCGGTGTCCAGGGATGGACGGAGGCAGGCTACGCCGCGTCCGGACCGCGCAGTGATGCGATCGTCTCCACCGTCACCTCTTCCAGGCTGGACACGACCAGATCGGCAGCGGTGAAATCCAGCGAGCGGGTGAGCACCGAGGGGACGGCGATGCAGGCCATGCCCGCGGCCTTCGCCGCCTGCGCCCCGTGTGGGCTGTCCTCGAGCGCTACGCACGCCGCCGGGGCGGCCCCCAGCCGATGCGCGGCCAGGAGATAGACGTCGGGGGCCGGCTTCGCCCGCGGCACTTCGTCTCCCCCCGCCGCCGCATCGAACTCCGCCGCGAGGTCAAGGTTGGCGAGGGCCCTAAGGATCCACGACCGGCGTGAAGAGGAGGCGACCGCGGTCCGCCAGCCCGCCCGTCTCACCGACGCCAGCAGTGGAACGACTCCGGGTAGCGGTTTCAAGTAGTCCGGCGCCACGGCGTCGTGCTGTTTCTGCCACACCGCGGTCACCTCTTCGGGCGGCGCGGGGCTGCCCGGCCCCCGAAAGGGGGCCAGCGGATCCCAAGGACGGTCGTTGCGGCCGATGTTCTGCAGCCAGGAGGTGAGCGGAAAGCGCAGTCCGTACCGGGCGTACGCCGCCTGCCAAGCGAGGACCTCGGGGGTTTCGCTGTCGAGGATCAGCCCATCAAGGTCGAAGATCACAGCCTGGATCACAATCGCCCTTCCGCGGACGCGCCGCGTGGGCGTCCCGGTCCCGCGGGAGCCGCCGCGGCGGGACGGGCCAGGGGGAGGCTGAACCAGACCGTCGTTCGCCCGTCAGCGCTGCTGGCCCCTGTCTCGCCCCCGTGTGCCCGCGCGATTTCCCGGACGATGGCGAGTCCGATCCCGGCGCCGCCCGTTGCGCGCGAGCGGGATTTCTCCCCGCGGTAAAACCGCTCGAAGATGTGCGGGAGATCGTCGGGCGTGATCTCTTCCCCAGTGTTCGACACCTCGAGGCGGACGGCCCCCGCCGCCGCCCGGACCGCAATCGTCACCTCGGCGTGGAGGGGCGCATACCTGAGAGCGTTGTCCACCAGGTTCCGAAGCGCTTGGCCCACGAGATCCCCGTCGGCCTCCACCGGGGGAAGAGATGGATCATACAATTCGCTCAGCCCCATCCCGCGGCGGGCGAACTCGGGGCCGTAGACCGCCGTGAGTCGGTCGACCAGCGCACGCAGGTTGACCACCGTCGACCGCGGATGGGAAACGCGGGCGTCAAACTGGCTCAACTGATGGAGGTCATCGACCAGCCGGACCAGCGACAGCACTTCCTCGTGCAACATCACCAGCGTCTCCGGGCTGGGCGGGGTTACGCCGTCCCGCAGCGCCTCGAGGTAGCCACGTAGGGTCGACAGCGGGGTCCGCAGCTCGTGGGCCACGTTCGCCACCAAATCACGCCGGAGCCCCTCGATCAGCTGGAGGGCCGCCGCCATCTGGTTGAGCGATTCGGCCAACCGCCCGATCTCGTCACGCCCGTGGCGGGGGAGACGCCGGCCGTAATCCCCCCGTGCGATCTGCTCCGCCAGGACCATCATCTGCTTGAGCGGGCGCACGATGCGCATGACCAAGATCCATCCGGTCAGCATCGCGATTGCCGCGGCAACCAGGCTGCTCGCCAACAGGATCCGCCGGCTCGACACCTGGAATTCGGCCTCGATCATCGTGGGGTCGACGTGATAGCGCATCATGATCGCCATGAACGTGTGCGACGCCTGCTGCTCGAGCGCCACCCCCGAGATGACCACGGCAACGGCGATGACGAGCCACTGCACGCCGAGCAGACGCCAAAGGAGACTATTCCGCACGACCGTCCCCCACGAGCTTGTACCCCACCCCGCGCACGGTTTGGATATACCGAGGGTGCAGCGGGTCATCCTGCAGCTTCTCACGAAGCTTCCCGATGTGGACGTCGATCGTCCGATCGACCACCACCGCTTCGTCGAACGCGTAGACGTGGGCCAACAGCTGGTCCCGGGTGAAGACCCGGCCGGGGAACTCCATCAACGCCTGCAGCAGCTTGTACTCAATGGGCGTGAGCCGTACCTCTCGGCCGTCGATCGACACCTCGTGGCGCTCCAGGTCCATTACCAGCGGGCCCCGCACCAGCCTGGGGATCAGCGGTTTTTCGATCGACGAACGCCGCAAGATCGCACGCACCCGCGCGACGAGCTCCCGGGGGCTGAAGGGCTTGGTCACGTAGTCGTCGGCCCCAACGGAGAGCCCCACCAGCTTGTCCACTTCTTCGATTTTCGCCGTGAGCATCAAGATCGGGACGTTGGAACCCCTGCGGATCTGCCGACAGAGCGTGATGCCGTCGATCTTCGGCAACATCAGATCCAGGATGACGAATCCCGGGCGGTGCCGGGCGAACACCTCCAGCGCCTGCGCTCCGTCGTAGGCCGCCAGCACCTGGAACCCCTCCCGCTCGAGGTACATCCGAACGAGCGAGATCAGCTTGTGATCGTCGTCGACGACAAGGACGCTCGTCTCCTCCGCCATGACCCCTCCGCGGACTTTCCCCTCGGTATCGACCCGTAGTTTATGAACCTCGTGTGAAGGTTTGATGAAGACCCTCTCGAACCTGTCTGTGCTTCCCGAGGGGTCCGGCGGGATCCCTCTCCCCTGGGCCGCCGTCGCCCCCCATTCGTCCACCGCGTGTTCCATCCCGGGGCATGATCTCGGCTGCGGGGTGTTACGAAGATGTGAATTCCCTGTGGATACAGTTGAAGGGGACATCGATGAACATTACCCACTCGACCACACCGGAACTCATGGACGCCCCGGGTCGCCCGGCCGGCGAACTCCGAGAGAACCTCCGCGACCTCGAGCGGATGAACCGGTTCCTGGGCGGACACGCGATCGTCCGCGCGTACCTAAACCGGGCGCTCCCGGTGTGGCGGCGGCGGGGCGGAACCGCGGGAGCGGCGCTGGTGGTACTGGACGTTGCAACCGGAGGAGCCGACGTGCCGACGGCCGTGGCCGCGTGGGCGCAGAGGCGGCGGGTAACCATCCGCATCGTGGGCATCGACCGCCACCCCACCATCGCCCGGCTCGCCCGCATCTCGGCGGCGGCCTGCCCGGAGGTGACGGTGATCCGGGCCGACGCCCGGGCCCTCCCCTTTGCGGACGCGAGCGTCGATGTCTGCCTCTGCAATTTGGCGCTGCACCACCTGACCGCCGAGGAGGGGCTGGCTCTGGTCCAACGCCTCCATCGATTGAGCCGGGTTGGGTTCCTGATCGTCGATCTCCTCCGATCTCCGGCCGGATACGGTGGGGTATGGCTCGCCACCCGCTTCGCCCGCAGCGCGGTCACCCGCCACGACGGGCCGCTCTCGGTTCGCCGGTCCCGGTCGTGGGCGGAGTACCGGCAGTTCGCCGCGGCGGCAGCGATTCCAGGGCTCCGGCTGATCCGTCACTCGCTTTTCCGCGTCTCGCTCTCCCGGATCGGATAGCACGGGGATGCTCGACGCACTCGTGGTGGGCGGCGGGCCGGCCGGAAGCATCGCCGCGGCGGTCCTGGCGACGCGGGGATGCCGCGTCCTCGTCGCGGAGCGCGCGCGCTTCCCGCGGACGAAGCCGTGCGGAGACTATCTCAATCCCGGCTGCGGCGCCGTCCTTGAGCGCGTCGGGGCCGTCGCTGAGGTCGAACGCGTGGCGCTGCCGGTGCCGGGAATGCGCATCGCCGCGCCGTCCGGCGTGTCGGTCGTGACCGCGTTTTCGAGTGGCGGCGGCTACGCGCTCCCCCGTCGAACGCTCGACTACGTGCTGATGGCGCATGCCGCGCGGAAGGGTGCGGCCGTAATCGAGGAGGCACGGGTCACGGCATTGGAACCCGAGGCGCGGGGCCTCCGGGTGACCGTGGAGCGCGGGCCCGGGCCGGTGCGGCGCGAGTCCTACCACGCCAGGCTGGTGATCGGCGCCGACGGCATCCGCTCGGAGGTCGCCCGGATGATCGGCGCTGGGAATCCGCCCCGGAGCGGCCGGTTTACCGTGGGCGCCTACCTCCGCGATCTCCCGCCGGACGCCGCGCCGGGGGAACGGCTGCCGGGAGAGATCCACTTTGCCCGAGACCGGTACTGCGGGGTTGCGTATCTCCCCGGGGGGCTGGCTAATGTCACGATCGCCCTCTCCAGGAGGACGGTCCGTTCGTGGCGGGGGGCCGTCGCCGCCGGGTATTGGGCCGCGCTTCACGACTTCCCGCGACTCGCCGACCGACTCGCCCAGGCAGCCATCGTCGGAGGGCTGCGGACCAGCGGCCCCCTAACCTTCTGGCGCCGCCGCAGCGTGGCCTGCGGAATCTTGCTGGCCGGCGACGCCGCCGCGTTCATCGACCCGATGACCGGACAGGGGGTCTCCCTGGCCCTGCGCGGCGGCGAGTTGGCCGCGGAGGCCGCGGTTCGCGCCCTCGATCACGACGGGCCGACGACGCGGACCCTGGCCGCCTACGATCGGGCGCGGCGGCGAGAGTTCGCCGGCGCGGTGTTCCTGTCCAGGATGCTGGAGCACCTCGCCTTCCGCCCCATGGTGATCCAGCGGGCCGTGCGCGCGATGTCCGCGCGCCCGGATCTCGCGACGCGGTTTATCGACGCGGTGGGGGGCGTGAGTCCCGCCACCTCTGTGCTCCACCCCAGATTCCTCGCCGGCATCGCCGGGATCGGGTAGATGCATACCGAGACAACGACCCACATCAACGGCAGCCCGGAGGAGATCTACGGTTATGCCTCCCGCGTCGAGGAATGGCCCCGCTGGCTGCCGCACTACCGCGGCGTACGGGTGATCGCCACGACCGGCAACGAGCGCATCGTGGAAATGCGGGCCCGCCGCGGGCGGATCCCCGTCTCGTGGTGGGCACGGCAGATCCTCCTCCCGGGGGAGCGCCGGATTCGGTACACGCACGTCCGAGGGGTCACGCGGGGGATGGAAGTTGAGTGGCGCATCGTCCCGGCCCCGCACGGGACGGTGGTCACGATCGCGCATGATCTGGCGCTCGACTGGCCGCTGGTCGGCCGCCCGGTCGCGGAGTGGATCATCGGTCCGTTGTTCGTCGAACCGATCGCCGGGGCGACCCTGCGCCGGATCAAAATGCTCGTGGAACAGTCAACCGCACCTGCTGGAGGTGGAAGATGAAGCGACGAGTCGTGGTCACCGGGATGGGCGCGATCACTCCGATCGGGCACGGGAGCCAGGGGTTGTATGAGGGGATCCGCCGCAGCCGGTCGGCGATCGACCGCATCACCCGGTTCGACCCCGAACCGTTCTCCTGCAAGATCGCCGGCGAAGTGCGCGACTTCGACCCCGCCGGCTATCTCGAACCGAAGCGGCTGAGGCGGCTGGACCGGTACTCTCAGTTCGCGGTCGCCACCGGTCGGATGGCCCTCGACGACGCGAGGCTCGATCTGACCGAGGAGAACCGAGACGCGATCGGATGCTTTGTAGGCTCCGCCCTGGGGGGCGCGAGCTTCGCGGAGGAGCAGGCGGCGGTGTTCCTCACCCAGGGCCTTCATCGGGTGAAACCGACCCTCGCCCTCTCGGTGTTCTGCGGTGCGGCATCCTGCAACATCGCGATCGAATTTGACCTGCGAGGACCGAGCAGCGCGAACTCCGACAGTTGCAGCAGCGGCACGATTGCGATCGGCGAGGCGTTTCGGACCGTCCGGGACGGCTACGCCGATCTGATGCTAGCCGGCGGAGTCGAGGTTCCTCTCACCCCGCTGATCTTCGGCGCATTTGCCATCATCCGCGCGATGTCCACCCGTAACGATGAACCGCACCGCGCCTGCCGGCCGTTCGATCGCGCGCGCGACGGCTTCGTCATGGCTGAGGGGGCGGCGCTCCTCGTGCTCGAAGAGTGGGAGCACGCGCGCCGCCGCGGCGCCCCCATCTACGGCGAGATCCTCGGCTACGGATCGTCCAACGATGCCCACCACATGACCGCTCCGCTCCCCTCCGGCGCCCAGGCCGCCCGCGCCATGCGCAACGCGCTCGCCGAGGCGGGCATCCCCCCGCAGGCGATCGGATACGTCAACGCCCATGGCAGCAGCACACCCCTCAACGACTCGACCGAGACGCTCGCGATCAAGCAGGTCTTCGGGGACGACGCCTACCGCGTGCCGATCAGCGGAACCAAGGCCATGCACGGCCACGCCCTGGGCGCCAGCGGGGCCATCGAGGCGGCGATCTGCATGCTCGCCTTCCGCCACGCCTACCTGCCCCCGACGGTCAACCTTGAGGACCCGGACGCGGCTTGCGACCTCGACTACATCCCCGGCACGGGCCGCGAGGTGGCGATCGAGCACATCCTCAGCAACTCCTTCGGATTTGGGGGGATCAACGCCACGCTGGTGTTTGGACAAGCCCCTTCCTGAGGCGGCCTCGGACGCCGCACCCTAGCGGGGCCGCTCGTCGATCACCCGGCGCAGCTTGCCGCCCTCGCTCCGCGGAAGGCTGCCCGGCGGCACGACGCGGACCTGGACATTGATGCCCGTGATCCCCCGCAGGCGCCCGCCAACCCTCGCCTCGAGGGCGGCCCAGGGGGGCCCGTCCGGGGCACGCTCCCCCGCCGAGGCCGGCTGGGCTTCGATCCGCACCTCAAGATTGTCCAGCGCCCGCTCCCGCGTCACCCGCAGCTGATAGTGGGGCGAGAGCTCGGCAAACTGCACCACGACCGACTCGACCTGGGAAGGAAACACGTTGACCCCGCGGATGATCAGCATGTCGTCGGTTCGGCCGACGACAAGCGACATCCGCGTGTGGGTGCGGCCGCACACGCACGGGGTGGGGTCGAGCGAGGCGAGATCTCCCGTCCGGTACCGGATCACGGGGAGAGCCTCCTTGGTGAGGGTGGTGAAGACGAGTTCCCCCACCGTCCCCTCCGGCCGCGGATCTCCGGAGGCGGGATCGACAACCTCGACCAGGAAGTGGTCTTCGAAGACGTGCGAACCTCGCTGCCCCTCGACGCATTCGTTGCTCACACCCGGACCGATCACCTCGCTCAACCCATAGATGTTGACCGCCCGCACGGGCAGGAGCCGCTCGATCTGCAGGCGCATCTCCTGGGTCCACGGCTCCGCTCCGAGCACGGCGCACCGGAGGGAGAGCTTCCCCGGATCGATCCCTCGGGCGATCGCGGATTCCGCCAGTGTCAACATGTAGGACGGCGTACAGGCGATGACTCGAGGTTGAAGATCCTGGATCAGCAGCAGTTGGCGCTCGGTGTTGCCGCCCGAGACCGGCACCACGGTCATCCCCATCAATTCCGCGCCGTAATGCATTCCCAGCCCACCGGTGAAGAGCCCGTATCCGTACGCGTTGTGGAAGATATCGCCGGGGCGGCCGCCGCTCGCGGCGAGGCACCGCGCACAGACCTCGGCCCACACCTGCAGGTCACCGCGAGTATACCCCACAACCGTGGGCTTTCCTGTGGTACCGGAAGATGCGTGGAGGCGGACGACGTCGCCTTGGGGGACCGCGAAGAGCCCGAACGGATAGTGATCGCGCAGGTCGGCCTTCCGCGTCCAGGGGAGGCGGCGAAGATCATCGAGCGTCCGGACCTGCTCCGGGCGGACGCCGGCTCGATCAAATGCCTGGCGGTAGAAGGGAACGCGATCGTAGACGCGTCGGATCAACTCCTGGAGACGCCGCAGTTGCAGTGCGGCCAAGTCGGCCCGGGGCATGGTTTCGGCGGCGATGTTCCAGATCATCGGCCGCCGGGATGTCGAAGGTCGCTCGCCGGAGGGGTCGTGCCGGCGGCACGGACAACTGACCAGGGTGCGTCCACGGGGGATATCTACCAGGAGTCGGAGTACCGCTCCTCCTCCCAGGGATCCCCGCGCATATGGTATCCGTTCTGCTCCCAGAATCCCGGGCGGTCCGCGAGCATCAGTTCAATCCCGCGCACCCACTTCGCGCTCTTCCAAAAGTACAGCTTCGGCACCACCAACCGGCACGGCCACCCGTGCTCGTGGGTCAGCGGAGTTCCGTCGTGCGCAACGGCGAAGATGGCGTCGGGGTCGAGCAGTGCCGCCAGCGGGAGGTTCGTCGTGTACCCCCCGTAGCTGTGCACCATCACAAATCCCGCCTCCTGCCGCCCCCGCGCGTGCCTCAGGACCTCGGCCGCCGCCACCCCCTCGAAGCTATTGTCGAACCGCGACCACGCGGTCACGCAGTGAATGTCGCAACGCACCGTGGTCCGCGGCAGTCGGGCAAACTCCTCCCACGTCCACCGGGACGGGACCTCCACCTCACCGCTCACCGTGAACTCCCACGACGCGAGATCGATTCGGGGAATTCCCCCGTAGTGCAGAACCGGCCACTTGGCCGTGGCGGTCTGCCCCGGGGGTAACCGCAGCGCTTCGGTCCGCTCCATGCGGAGTGGCTCGGACTCCCCCGGATGCTACCGGGTCGAGGGGGCCTGTGCCTGGGGCTTGACGGAGATCGGTGCAGATCCCGGCCATGGGTGGACCGGGTTTCCCGCAGCGGCGGCAATCGTCTCGGGCAGCAGGTACTGGCCCTGCGTGTACAGCGTCCCCTGGAGTTCGTGCACCAGCGCGGGGTCTTCCGTGAACCGCGGGATCAGGGTCTTGGCGTGAATGGAGAGTACCGTCGCGGCACCCGCGGCCTGCCCCTCCTCCATGGTCGTCGGGATCACTCGGGCCGACCCCGCGGCCTCATAGCTGGCGGAGATCGACCGGCTGGCGACAAGCAGGTTGGTAATCCCGACCGGCACGAGCGCCCGCAGCGGGATCGTGTAGACGTACCGGTGGGCCGCGTACGGGTTCCGCTCCCCCGGTCGGTACGGGTGCAGATCAATCGGGTAACTCGCCACGCCCACGGCGTCCCAGAAGACCCGCGCGTCGACGATGTCCTGCACGGTCAGCGTCGTCAGGCCCCGGATATGCCGGGTCTCACGGATATACAGGTAGTCGGCGGGCCGGACCAGTTCGGCGTCCCTGAATCCCGGCGCGAAGGTCCGCAGATACTCGATCAACTTGGGCAGTTCCACCCGCGCCCTGAGCATTCCGTCGGCGACCGAGGCGGGGTCGGTCCCGTCGACGCCGTAGACGAGGAGGCCGTTGATCAGAACGGTGCGGTTGTCCTGCCGCCCGATGTTCAGATCGTAGATGCCGATCCCCGGCTCGATCGGCCGGTAGAGCCGCATGATATCGCCGTAGCCCCACGCGTTCCCGTGGTACATCCCGCCCCGGGTGGCAAGCCGCCCGGAGGTATTGGTGACGTACTCCAGGACCTCCCGCCAGTGGATGCCCCTGACCTCAAAAACCAGCGTCGCCGCCATCATGGCATGGTCAACGCCCGAGCCCTCGCGCCCGAGCGAATACGGGACGCCGGCCATCGCCGCGATATCCGCATCATCGGTGGCGTCGACGATCCGTTTGGCGCAGACCGTTTCCCGGTCGTGACTGAACTCGTCCTCGACGACGACCCCAACCACGCGCTGGCCTTTCACAAACACCTGCACCGGCCGAGTGGACAGACGCAGGGTGATGAGGGGTTCACGGCGGACCTGGCGGAGGAACACGTGCTTGGCGAGCTCCACATCGAAGGTGATTCCGAGCTGCCCGAAAACCTCAGAGAACACCCCGCGGGACAACTGCTGGCCGGCGGGGCCGTAGTCCATGTCAAACATGTTGAGCATCGACCCGGTGAGATCTCCACCGAGGTAGGGACGCGCCTCGGTCAAGAGGACGGGCGTCCCCATCCGGGCCGCCGTGACCGCAGCCGCGACGCCGGCGGGGGTGCCTCCCACCACCAGCACGGGCACAGAGATTGCGCAGGCAAGGGGCCCGGGAACCCGACCGTGCGCCGTCGGCACGCCCACGGAAACGCCGAGCAACAGGGCAACCAGCGCCGCCGCGAGGCGGGTGACGGTCACGCGAACATCGGTTCCCATGAATTTCACCGACACATTATAACAGATGCCGCTCACGCTGACACTCCACTGTTTTGAGGAGGCCCATCGCTCCGTCGGATAATACGCAGAGGAACCTCGACGGGTTCCGGTGGCCCCCTACGTCCCACGCACGGGCTGGGGGGCGGGGGGGCGGATGAAGATTCGGCACAGGATGATGCTGAACTCGTACAACAACACCATCGGGATCGCCACCAACAGCATGGTGACCGGGCTCCAGTCGGGGGTCCCAAACACCGCGATCCCAGCGATGATCATGTAGGCCCACCGCCACTCTCGGCGGAGGCTCTGCGGGGAAACCACCCCGATCATCGCCAGCGTGAGGATAACGAGGGGCGTCTCAAACGTGGCGCCGACAATGAGGAGAAAGAACAGGACAAACGAGATGTATGCGTTGGCGGTGATCAGCACGTTGAACTGGTTCCCCGCCTGTCCCAACAGCCAGTGGAGACTGACCGGAAGGATGAACTTGTAGCCGAACGCGATCCCCATCGCGAACAGCACGCCGGCGAGGAGCGCGAGCGGAATCGTCCGCCGCCGCTCGTGCTCCGTGAGCGCCGGGTCGATGAAGGCGTACAGCTGATACAGAATCCACGGCATGCTCACCGCGAAGCCAAACAAGAACGCCACTTTCACCTTGACGAGGAACGGCTCAAGCACCGTGAGCGTGGTCAGCTTGACGTGGCCCGCCGGCTCGAGCAAAATCCTCAGCAGCGTGTCCACAAACGCCAACCCCAGTCCGGTGGCGATGAGCAATCCGAGCACCGCGTACTGGAGTCGCTGGCGGAGCTCCTCGAGGTGCTCCACCAGGGTCATGTGCTTTTCCCGGTCCGCCATCTCAGTGCGTATCCCCGGCCAATTGGGAAACCGTCACCAAGGCATACCCCCGGCGCTGCAGCTCTCTAAGGATCTCAGGCAGCGCTCGGACGGTATCCAGGGTGCCGTTGTGAAGCAGGATGACCGCACCGGACTCCGCCCGGGCGAGCACCCGCGCCGCCAAGATCTTCGGCGGGGGCAGGGCCCAGTCCCCCGAATTCGCGGTCCACATCGCCAAGCCCATCCCATCGGCCGCGGCGGCGTCCGCCACCGCCGCGGTGTAGTCCCCCCCCGGGGGCCGGAACCACAACGGCCGCCCGGCCAACACACGGACAACGTCGCTCGCCGCACCGAGCTCTTGCCGCATTGTCGCGTCGCCGACCGTCGCCAGATTGGGGTGGTGCACGGTGTGATTTCCCACCTCGTGCCCTTCGGCAGCCATCTGCGCAATGAGGTACGGATATGTGACCGCGCGGTCGCCGATGACGAAGAACGTCGCGTGGGCGCCAAAGCGGCGGAGGATCGCGAGGAGCAGCGGCGTGGCGACCGGACTGGGGCCGTCGTCGAACGTCAACGCGATCTCCCGCCGGAGGGGGTTGCCGCGCCAGAATCGCCCGTGGCTTTCCACCCCGAACAAAATGCCCTCCAGCCGATATTTCATTTCCAGGAAACGCTGACTCAGCGTGCCGTGAAACGTGGTCGTCGATTCGGAGGTCCGATCACCGGGCAGCGCCGGCGGCGTCCTGGGCGATCTGGCAGACGGGGGCAGTTCGTGGGCGCGCGGCGGGACCATCACGACATCCCCGCCCAAAAGCGCAGGGCTGTACCAGACGTCTCCGGCCCGAGCGAGGGCCTCGGCGGAGGGACGGTCCGCGGGCTCCGCCAGCAGCCGCTCCCGGTAAAGACGAGCCGTTGCGGTCACGTCCGTCCGTCGCCCCTCGAAGGGCCCGCTCACCTGGTACTGTCCGGTCAGCACGACCTGCGCCGCCCGAGGATCGGCAAGGAACGCGGTTGTGGCCAGCGCGCGTTCGCTCGCCTGCACCTCTCGCACCAGCGCCCCGGCGTCCTCCCCCGACCGATCCATGCCGTAGACGAACCAGATCCAGGCAAGGTGTCCGATCAGCCCGTTGGGCATCCGGCTGATCCCATCGCTCGCGACCGTTACTTTGACAACGAACGGGGCCAGGCCGGCACGGCTAAGCGCCCGCCAAATGCGCACCTCCTCGGCGCGGATTCCTCCCCCGATGGGATGGGTGTCCGTGGTGATGTACGGAGAGATCGGCACGGGGGGGACGCCGGGCCAGGGCGATGCGGGGGTGCTCCCTTCCGCCGCGTCGGCGACCGCGACCGAGGCAAACGAGGCGACCCACGCCGCGGCGGCGGCCCTCCATCGCGTCGGGGCCCGCGAGGTCACGGCCGGGACGGACGAGGCGATCCGCACCAGGTCCTCCTGTGGCAGTTCGCCCACCAGGGTGTAGGAGATCACACCGATGTTCCAGTGGAGCAGCGTCGCCACACCCTGCACCGCGATGGTGCCGGTCACCGAGCCGATCCGCACGGGCCGCCCGCGCGGCGACGCCAGCGCCCCACGGCTCTCGAACAGCGTCAGGGTGGAGACGCCGTCCGAGTAAAGGGAAACGGCGGCGGGCTGCCCGCGGACGTCTCGCACCACCGAGCGCGTGAGCACGAAGCCCGCCGGGAGATAGGTTGGGAGTTGCGGGGTGAACCCCATGCGCTGCGCGATCTCCGCGGCCGACAGGCTCGGCGGGTTGTGCTGCTGCTGCACCCGCGTCCCAGGGGGAGCCGGGACCGTAAAGAGATCCGGGGTGAGGATCGGGTTAAGCTGGACGTTCAGAAACACCGAGGATTCCTGAAGAGTCCAGTCGGCCCGATACCGCTCGAACCGCAGGATCAGTCGCGTCTGCCGATCGACCCAGATTCTGAGCGATGGCCTCCCCGGGAACTTGCTCTGCACCTCGATCACCCGCGCTGGACGCCCCGCCACCAACTCGGGGGCGCCGAACCGCACGTAGTAATTGGAGAGGATTTGGGGGAGCACCGCCTGGGTGAGGCGCTCCTCATCGGCCGCTGGCGCCGGCCGTTCGACCACCTGATTACGGGCGGGGACGTATTCCATCTCCATCCGCCCGGTGATGATCACGATCCGCTGGGGCTGGTTGCCGGCCGGCAGGTACTCGAGGCGGGTCCGGTCCGGCGCCGCGTGATAGATGCGGACCTGGGAGGCCTGGACTTGGCCGCCCCAAATGGTGATCGCCTTGGTCCCGGCGTAACTGACGCGCCGCGGGGCGCTCGCACCCGATCGCAGCCACGACAGCGCGTTGTCCGGCTCTGGGGTTTTGGCCCATCCCGGGGTGCCGACGAGATTCCCGATCAATGCAAAAACCGCCAGGACGGCGGCCTGGCGGATGCGCCGCAGAACCATGCTACCGGATCGGTTGGTCCGGGGTGCCGAAGTCCGAAGACACGAACGTGGTAGTGGCTTCATCGACCAGCGATCGGTCGGCGGAGAGAACGACGTAATGACGCAGGTACGCATCGGTATCGAGCGGCATCTGACGCGGCCCGAACTGACCGGTCATCCACGCCAGCGGCAGGCCCAGCACCAATACTACCGCGCTCGCGGCCAGCGCCACACGGATCGGCCGAACGGCGAACACCCCGAGCACGCCGTTCAGGAAGCGAAGGCGGGGTCCGCGTGCCGCCTCGCGCTGCAACTGCCAGTGCAGTCGCTCCGTGAATCCCTCGCGCGGGGTCGGATCGGGCAAGCTCCGGAGAAGCCGCTGTACCTCCTGCACCCCCTTATATTCCTGGAGGCAGCTCGCGCAGGTGTCCAGATGGGCCTTGACGCGCTCGACGTCGCGGACGCCAAGTGCGCCATCGAGGTATGCCGAAAGGTCCACCGACACGTGCCGGCTCACCGATCTTTCCTCCTCGCGCTGACGTGCGACCCGAGTTCATCGCGGAGCACCTGCCGGGCCCGGTGCAGCCTGGACCGTACCGTCCCGACCGGGCACCGCAGGGCGCGCGCTACCTCATCATACGACAGGCCTTCGATATCCGCAAGGACGACGGCCGCCCTAAACTCCTCCGGCAACCGGTCGAGTGCCGCCTGGATCGTCGCTTCCAGGTCGGTTGCCTCGGTTCGCTGCTGAGGGTCGTCGCGCGAATCCCCCATCAGGGCGACAAGGGGGTCTCCCTCGCCACCGATCGGCGCGTCAAGGGAGATCATCGGCCGCCGATTCCGCCGCCGCACGATGTCGATGTAGGTCCGACTCATGATCCGGTACAGCCACCGATCGAAGTAGGTTCCGGGCTGGTACCGATCGAAGGCGTGGAACGCTTCGACGATCGCCTCCTGGGCAAGGTCTTCGGCGTCGTCGTGATTTCCCGTCAGGCGGTAAGCGACGCGGTAGATCTGGCCCTGGTGTCGTTGTACCAACTCCTCAAACGCGGCCAGGCGACGAGTCGAGCTCGACTCATCGCCGCGGCCCACCGCGTCCCGGCCCCCGAATGGGGACGTCATCCCCTCCAGGCCCTCCAGGACAGATATGGCCTCCGCCATGGCCTGGCCCCCTTACGCCCTTCGTGTCCTTGCAAGCGTTGGGGACCGGCAAAAAGTTCCCGGGGAGGCTCCGTCGGAGGGGGAGCCGGCGTCAGCAGTTCAGGTCTAGGCGGTTTCGATCGAATTGGATCGTGCGGTCGAACCGGGCGCCTAAGAGGCCGGGACGGCCTTCCCCAAAATCGCCTTCCGGAACTCATGGACGTGGGCGGACGGCGTGATCGCCACGATGATATCCCCCGCGTGGAGCGTGGTCTCCCCGTGGATGATCTCCGAGGTATCTCCCCGCACGAGGATGGCGAGCGTGCAGCTCTGAGGGAGGACGAGGTCCCGCACCTTCTGGTTGATGCTCGGGGATTCCTCGGTGAGCGCAACCTCTACCAGTTCAAGGTGGCCTTTCCGCAGCGCCATCAGGGGGATGACATCAGCGACCTCCACTTCCTGTTCGATCAGGCTGTAGATTAATTTTGTCGAACTCACCGTCTCGTCTATCCCGAGCATTTGGAAGGTCAGCTCGTTTTTGGGATTGTTGATCCGAGCGACCACGCGCTTGACCTTGAATTTCCGCTTGGCCATCTGGCAGATCACGAGGTTGTCTTCGTCGTCCCCGGTAACGGCCGCCACCAGATCGGCCCGCGGAGCTCCCGCCTGCTCAAGCGTGCGCACTTCGCACCCGTCCCCGAGAAACGCCACGTCCCCGAACTCCTCCTGCAGGAGGTCAAACCGTTGCCGTCCCTTCTCGATCAGCGTGATCTCGATGCCCGCGGACCGCAACGCTTTGGTCAAATAGTACCCGACCTTGCCGCCGCCGACGACGATCACATACATAGGGCTCGCTCCCTTCCGCTCGGCTACGACGAGTGCGCCAGGACTTCGGGCAGCGCCTGGTACTCCGCCACACTCCGGTACGGTCGCTCGAGGATGAAGTCCAGACACAACCCCGCCCCCAACAGGGTCGGACTGATCGTGTCGACGCCCAGTTCTTTGTACGCCTCGGCCCGCAACGGATCGTAGATCCGGGCGATCACCCGTGCGACCTTGAACTTCATCTTCGCGATCTGCGCGGACATGATGTTCGAGTTGTCCCCGCTGGTCGTCGCGGCGAACGCCCCGGCCCGCTCGATGCCCGCTTTCCGCAGCACATCCTCATCGATCCCGATCCCCAACACCGTCTTGCCATGAAAACTCCGGCCCAGCCGCCGAAACGACTCTCGGTCCCGATCGATAACCGCGAGCGAGTGCCCGCTGGCCTCCAGCATCAGCGCCAGGGCCGCCCCCACTCGTCCGCACCCCAGAATGACGATGTGCATCGCACCCACCCTCCCTTTGATCCATTCCCCAGTCGCCCGGCCCCGAGGACCCGCACCCTTGCCCTCCCCTCCTTACACCGAGCGCCCGGGCGCTTCCTTGTGCGCGGCGACGGTACCCGGGAGGCGGGGAGCGGCCCCGGCGGAGATCGCGGGCTCATCGACCGAGGCCCCGATGCTCGTCTCCGCCAGGCGGTCGATGATCACTTCGCAGGGGGCGCTCCGAAAGAGCGACTCCGCGGTTCTCGCCGTCGATCCTTCGGTAAACCCCATGTCCGGCGAGATCCCCAACACGATCAGATCGACTCCCTTGTCCCGGGCGACACGCGCGATCCCCTCCCCCGCATCCCTGGCCCGGATGATTTCCGCGTGCGGCTCGAGGTTATGCAGGGCGACGATCGTTTTGGCCTGCTCGAGCGCCCGATTCGCGCGCACCTCCGCTTCAGGCAGCGGCACGCCCAACGAGAGCGTCCGCGGGACCTCCAGAACGTAGCCGAGAAAAATCGCGGCTTTCTGCGGGGCCCCCAATCGGCTGGCGAGCTCGACCGCCCGCTCTGAGTAGTAGTGCTCAAGAATGGGCACCAGGATAGTCTGGACCGCCCCCACCGAGCGGACCGCGCGGGCGACTTCCTGCGGAACCGCCCGAGGCACGCGCAACATCCACCAGAGCAGGGCACCCATCGGCACCGCGAATGCCCCCGCCAGCACGGCTCCAAGCAGGCTGACGTGCAGCGGCGGGATCATCGGGCGCCTCGCCGGCGAAGGTAGGCAAAGACGAAAGAGAGCCGGTACGCGCCGAACCCAACAAACCCCAGCCCCACCAGCACGGCCGTGAGGTGGAAGCCGAACGCCAAGGTGCGGGCGAGCACCACGATACCCAGGACCACCATCAACACGGCGGTTACCGTGTGATAGGCGTCGGCCCGAGTGAACTTCACCGCTTCAGCCACGGGCCCGCTCATCGGCATCCTTCAAGATGCCCCACCCGCCATAGGATACGGGACGCTGGTTCGATGCAAGGACGCCGGCCCCACCATCGGCAAGTCCCAGAGGCAGAAGCACGCACCGAAACCGCCAGGTGCGGGCTTTGCGCTAACGGTCTCGAGGGTACGGATCCACGATTCGGCATGGGTCACCTCATCGCGCCGGATATGACACCGGGCGATCTCCCTCTCCCGGCGCCTGCACCAGACTCTCCGACGTCGGCCGGCGGTTGTACCGGTTCATCGCCGCAGCCAGTCCGTCGGTCGCGGCCACAAACGCCGCCTCAGCAGCCTGAGTGACGGCGCGGTCGATCGTCAATCGCTCCTCGGCGGTGAACCGATCTAGAACGAACTCGGCTGGATCCACCCCCGCGGGCGGGCGTCCGGTTCCGATCCGCAGGCGCGCAAATGCGCCGGTGCCCAACTCCTCCATGATCGACCGCACGCCGTTGTGCCCCCCCGCCCCGTCCCCCGGTCTGATCCGAATGTGTCCGAGCGCAAGGTCGAGGTCGTCGTGAACGACGAGCAGATCGCCGGGGCCGCGATGCCTGCGGCGAAGGAGGTCCTTCACCGCTTGACCACTCACGTTCATATACGTTTCGGGGATCGCCAGGATCAGCGAGGCTGACGCCACCCGCGTCTTCCCCCAGGCCGTCCACCCATCCTCTTGCAGCTCGACCCGAAGGCGCTCGGCGAGGCATCGGACCACATCGTGGCCGAGGTTGTGCCGGGTGTTCTTGTAGCGGCGCCCGGGATTGCCGAGCCCGATCACGATCATCATCAGAACGGCACAACGTGGAGGGTGCCGACCCTCGCAGGTGGGCGGCAAGCACTTCGGGCGGCGGCCGGGGACAGAAAAGGCGCGGGGTTCACCGCGCCCTTCACCACTCCCTTCCGAACCACCCTAGTCCACGATTGCGCCCGCACGGTATCCATAAAAAGGAAGTATCGGGCACGCGCGGTCGCAGGCAGGCACCGCGGCACGTACTACTCTTTCTTGTCCGCCTTTGCGGGCTTCGCGTCGGCCTTGGGCGCCTTCGCCTCCGCCCTCGCTGCGGGTTCGGCTTTCGCCTCCCCTTCGGCTTCCGCCCCGGGCTCCTTCCCAACCAGCTCCGGCTCAGTCGCCGCCGCGCCCTCGACCGGCGCCGCCACCTCTTCCGCCTTCGGCGCCACCACCGCCGCGATCACCTCTTCTGGAGCGGTTACGATCTCGAGCCCTTGGTCGACCGGCAAGTCCCGCACGTGAAGCGACGCACCGATGCGCAGCGCCTCCACACTGACCGTCACGTGCTCCGGGATCGCGGTCGGCAGGCACCTGACGAGCACCTCACGTAGATGCTGCTCGAGGATGCCGCCGGACGCGGCAACCCCCTCCGGCACGCCCGTGAGCACGACGGGGACGCGCGCTTCGATCTTGTCGGTGAGGCTGATTTGGTGCAGGTCGACGTGAAGGACCTCGTGCCGCAGGTGGTCGTGCTGGATCTCGGCGACCATGACGGTATCCGTGGTCTCCTCGCCGTTGAGTTTTACCCGCAGGTCGATGAGGACGTTGCGCCCCGCCTCCGTGCGCAGCGCACCCAGGAGCGCCTTGCGGTCGACGGTCAGCGCAACCGGCGTCCGGCCCCGTCCGTACAGAACGGCGGGCACCAACCCCGCCTGCCTGACCCTCTTGACCGCGTTCTTTCCGAGTTCAACTCGCGGCGACGCCGCTAGGCTGATCCGCTCCATTTGCGTCGTCCCCCTTTATCCGCCGGGAGGGCCTGCGCAACCGCGCCCCCGGAAACGAACCCCTGCGCAGGCTCACGACCGGTCATTATAGCACTCGCGAGTAGGTGACACAACCTCGGCAAAGCAAGAAGCCGGGGCGTCCCTTAGTCCTTGGGTGGGACCGGGGGGTAGCGGGCGAGGTCGATCGCCGCATCTTGTAGCAGCCGTTCCGCAACGGAATCGGGGTAGGACGCGCCGTAGACGATGCGCACCAAGCCGGCATTGACGATCATCTTCGCGCAGGTCAAACAGGGCTGATGAGTACAGTAGAGGGTGGCGCCGGGAATCCGCACCCCGTGATAGGCCGCCTGGATGATCGCGTTCTGCTCGGCATGAAGGCACAAGCAGGTATCCAGCGCCGTCCCAGGGGCCGCACCCGATCGGCAGCGGTCGCACCCCCCATCGCCGCAATTGGGCCTCCCGCGGGGCGTCTCATTGTACCCGGTGCTCAACACCATTCGGTCGTTGACGATGACCGCACCCACTTGCCTGCGCAGACAGGTAGACCGGGTGGCGGCCAGATGCGCCAGGTTCATAAAGTACTCGTCCCAAGAGGGCCGGGCCACGTGGATCAGCGGGTACCGTACAAACGGTCCCCGGCATCGCCCAACCCGGGCAGGATGTACCCGTGCTCGTTCAACCGCTCGTCGACCGCGGCGGTGTAGATGTCCACGTCGGGGTGCCCGGAGTGGACCCGCCGGATCCCCTCGGGGGCGGCGATGAGCACCATCAGCCGGATGGTGCGGGCCCCGCGCGTTTTGAGCAGATCGATCGATTCGACGGCCGATCCGCCGGTGGCCAGCATCGGATCCACCACCAGCACCTGGCGGTTGCCGACATCGGGGGGGAGCTTGCAGTAGTAGGTGTGCGGAGCCAGGGTCGCGGGATCGCGGTAGATCCCGATGTGGCCGACCCGGGCCGTTGGCATCAGGCGGAGAATCCCCGCCTCCATCGCCAGCCCGGCTCGGAGGATCGGGACCACAGCGATTTCCTGCCCCGCGATCGTCGCCCCCTTCGCCAGGGTCAGGGGGGTCTGCACGTCGATCGGGCGGACCGGCAGGTCGCTGGTTGCCTCAAAGGCCATCAGCATCGCGATCTCCTCGACCAGCTCGCGGAACTCTTTGTGGCCCGTCCGCTGGTCACGGAGGATCGAAAGTTTGTGCTGGATCAGGGGGTGGTCGAAGACCCGAACCTGACCCACCGACTACCGCCCCATTCCGCCGAGCCGACGCGACACGATCAGGTCACTTCCACCGGCTCCGGGTAGACGGGGAATGAGGTGCACAGATCCCTCACCTGGCCGCGCACGCGCTCGGCGATCGCCGCGTCCTCGGGAGCTTGGAGCACCTCGTCGATCCAGGCAGCGATCCGTCGCATCTCTTTGGGGCCCATCCCGCGTGTCGTCATCGCGGGCGTCCCGATTCTGATTCCGCTGGTGGTCATCGGTTTTTCCGGATCGAAGGGAATCATGTTCTTGTTCACGATGATGTGGGCGTTCCCCAACGCCTTCTCCGCCTTTCGCCCGGTGAGAGACCGCTTGCGCACGTCGAGCAGCACCAGGTGATTATCCGTGCCCCCAGAGACGACGTGATAGCCGGTACTCCGGAACGCCTCCGCCAACGCGCGCGCGTTCTCGACGATGCGCGCGGCATAGGTTCGAAACGCCGGCTGGGAAGCTTCCAGGAAGCACACCGCCTTGGCGGCGATACAGTGCTCGAGCGGGCCGCCCTGGAGACCGGGGAATACCGCTTTGTCAACCTGCGACGCGTAGGAAGCCCGGCAGAGGATCATTCCGCCGCGCGGGCCGCGCAGCGTTTTGTGGGTCGTCGACGTCACGACATCCGCGTACGGCACCGGATCCGGATGCGCCTTCCCGGCCACCAGTCCAGAGAAGTGAGCCATGTCCACCATCATCAAGGCGCTCACATCATCGCAGATCGCCCGGATGCGCGGGAAGTCAAAGGTACGGGAGTACGCGGTCGCTCCGGTGACGATGATCTTTGGACGGTGCTCCTTGGCCAACCGTGCGAGCACGTCGTAATCGATCTGTTCGCTGCGCTCGTCGACCCCGTACGGGATGACGCGGTAGAGTTGGCCGGAAAAGTTCACCGGGCTCCCGTGGGTCAGGTGCCCGCCGTGCGCCAGATTCATCGCCAGGATCGGATCGCCGGGCTTAATAAAAGCGAAGTACGCGGCCATATTCGCTTGAGCCCCTGCATGCGGTTGGACGTTCGCGTGCTCGGCGCCGAACAGAGTTTTAGCCCGATCGATGGCCAACTGCTCCACGACATCGACGAACTCGCACCCGCCGTAGTAGCGTTTGCCGGGATACCCCTCGGCGTACTTGTTGGTCAGCGCGGTCCCGAGGGTTTCCAGGATGGCGCGGCTCGCGTAGTTCTCCGATGCGATGAGATTCACTTGGAAGCGCTGGCGCTCGACGTCCTGGGCGATCGCCTGCGCGACATCTGGATCCGTCCTCCGAAGCTCGCTCATGATGCACGCCTCCCTTCGCGCCGACCGTCCTCCGGCGCCCTACTGGTCCTCACTTCCGCGCACGCCGGTCGACCCCTGCCCGGCACTTCGCCACGCGCGCGGCAACCTCCAGACCGGAAAAGGTCCGGGACTCTTCTACCGAACACCATCGGGGACCGCGATCTCGCCCAGCACCTCGCGGATCGCGGCGAGCGGAACGGCCCCGACCCGCACCACCCCGGGCGGGGTCCGCGTGACGTCGACGACGGTTGACGGCCTGGCCAACGGGCACCGCCCCCCGTCCAAGATCAGGTCGACGTTGGCGCCCAGATCGAGGGCAACCTGCACCGCCGTGACCGGTGAGGGGAACCCGTGGGTGTTCGCGCTGGTGCCGACGATCGGAGCGCCGAGCATGTGGCAGATTGCGGCTGCGATCGGCAGCCCTGGTTGCCGCACCCCGATCGTCTCCCCACCGCCGGCGAGGGCGCGGGACAGGCTCGGCGCCATACGGCACACGATCGTGAGCGGTCCGGGCCAGAACCGATCCGCCAGCCGAACGGCGCTCTGCGGAAGTTCCGCCACCACCTGGCGCCACTGCGTGCGGTCCGCGACCAGCACCGGCACAGGGTCACTCGGCGGGCGCCGCTTGGCGGCAAACACTCGCGTGACCGCGACCTCGTCGGCCGCGACCGCACCCAACGCGTAGAAGGTTTCGGTGGGAAAGGCCACGAGCCCCCCGTCGCGGAGCATCTCCAGCGCTCTGCGCGGCACGTCCTGACTCTTCTGATCAACCCCGATGATCTCCATCGCCACCCACTTTCAGAGCGATGACCACTCGCTCGACCCCAGCGTAGTCGTGCACGATGCAGGCAGGGGCAAATTGGCCTGTGCGATCGACGAGCTCGGCGATCGTGCGGGCCTGGTTCCAGACCGCCGACACTTCAAGGGCAAGCACTCCGCCGGCGGCGAGGTAGTGCCCGGCTTCGGCAATGATGGGGCGGTGGACGCTGAGGCCGTCGGGCCCTCCATCCAGAGCCACCGCGGGTTCGGCGTCGCGCACGTCGCGCGGCAGGTTGGTGAGCTCCGCCGTCGGGATATAGGGGGGGTTGGCCACCAGCGCGTCGACTCGACCCTCAAGGCCCCAAAATCTCAGGGGAACCAGCGCCGATCCTTCGGCCCATTCCAGGCGCTCCGCCACGCCACCCTGAGCGGCGTTGATCCGCGCCACCTCAAGGGCGGCCGCCGAAACGTCGGTAGCAAACACCCGCGCCCGCGGGAGCAGGCGCGCCACCGCAATAGCGATCGCGCCGCTCCCGGTCCCGATATCCACGACCCGCGGGCTAGGGTGGTCCCGGAGGGCAGCTCCCACCACCTCGACGAGTCGCTCGGTCTCGGGGCGAGGGATCATCACACGGGCGTCCACCATGAAGTCGATCCCGAAGAACTCCCGGTGCCCCACGAGATAGGCAACCGGAATCCCCGCCGCCCGACGCGCGATCAGCGAAGCGTACACGGCCTCGGCGTCGGGTGGGAGCGGCGCACCGGGTCGAGCGAACAGCTCCTCCCGGCTCAGCCCGGCCGCGTGGCGGAGCAGGACCTCCGCCTCCAAGGGCCCGTCCAGGGGCGCCTCTACCATCTGGCGCAGCCGGGCCGTCCCCCACACCCACGCCTCGCGGCGGGATCGGGCGGGGGGATCGGATCGAGATCGGGATATCGGCGCAGCGATGCGCTGGTCGGGGATCACGAGGCGGCGGTGAGACTCTCCGCGTGACTCGCCGCCGCGAGCGCTTCGATCAAGTCGTCGAGGGCACCGTCCAACACGGTGGGGAGATCGTGGACGGTCTTTCCGATCCGGTGGTCGGTGATTCTATCCTGGGGAAAGTTGTACGTGCGGATCTTCTCGCTACGCTCACCGCTGCCGACCTGCCTGCGACGCGCTAGGGCGATTTCAGCCTGCTGCTGCTCAATGGCCCGTTCCAGCAAGTGCGCACGCAGGATCCGCATCGCCTTCTCGCGGTTTTGATGCTGAGACCGCTCATCCTGGCAGGCAATGACGATTCCGGTCGGCAGATGTGTGATCCGGACCGCGGTCTCGACTTTGTTGACGTTCTGGCCGCCCGCCCCGCCCGACCGATAGATGTCGATCCGGAGCTCATCAGGTCGGATCACGACATCCACTTCCTCGGCTTCCGGGAGGACCGCCACGGTCGCGGTGGACGTGTGGATCCGACCGCTGGCCTCAGTGGCGGGGACCCGCTGCACCCGGTGCACCCCGCTCTCGTACTTCAGCCGGCTGTACGCCCCTCGCCCCTGAATGCCGATGATAGCCTCCTTGAACCCGCCGAGACCTGTGGGGCTGCTGGAGAGCACCTCAGACTTCCACCCGTGGCGCTCCGCATACCGCATGTACATCCGGAGGAGGTCCCCGGCAAACAACGCGGCTTCCTCTCCACCCGCCCCGGCCCGAATCTCCACGATCACGCTCCGATCATCTCGGGGATCCCGGGGAACCAGGAGTTGTTCGATCGTCCGGGTTAAGTGGGCCTGCCGCGCGGCGAGGACGGCTTTCTCGGAGGCGGCGAGCGCGCGCAACTCGGGATCGCTCTCGCGCGATAGCGCGTCGACGTCGCCGAGCTCGCGGGTGATCCGCCGGTACTCTTGAAAGGCGGTCACCACCTGGGTGAGGCTGGCGTGCTCGCGCGCCACCTGCTGATATTGCCCGGGATCGGAGAAAATGGTGGGGTCCGCCAGCCGTTGGGCGAGCTCCTGGTGATGAGCCTCCAGTGCTTCAAGCCGGGTCAGGACTTCCGGACGCACGCGACCTCCTTCGGATCTTCCCTATTATAGCATCGGACGGATGCCCTCCCGCCCGGCTCCGACTCACCGATGAGCACCACGCGCGGTGCCGGGATCGCTTCTTCGATCAGCGTGTCGTCCGGCCCCGGCCATCCAGCAGTGCGGCCACATTCCAAGGGCCGCGGGCGCCGGGACGATCCCCCCCCCGGCGCACAGCCGGAGGATCTCGTCGCTCGCCGCGCAGCCACAGGCAGGAGCAGGGCAGGGCTCGAGCCGACGGGGCATGGACGAACCACGCGCCGCGGAACCCCAGACGACGCGACCGGCACGGTCAAGAGAACGCCGTCCCGCAACGGGGGAGAAGGCGGCCGCTCACGCACGGGCGGGGTGAAGCGGTGACGACGGAGGCGCAGGCTGGCGGGGGGAGGCGTCCGATCGGCCGCGGGGCCGCGGCGTCAGATCTGGATGCCGTACTTCTTGGCAAATTTCTGCACGCGGCCCTCGGAATCCACGAACTTGCGCTGGCCGGTGTAGAAGGGATGACACTTCGAGCAGATCTCCACTCGGATGTTCTCGCGCGTCGACCCAGTCGTGAACGTCTCGCCGCAGGCGCAGGTAACCGTGGTTTGCTTGTAATTGGGATGAATGCCCTTCTTCATGGGAAGCCCACCTCGGGCCCCGCGCCGGGGTGACCGCTGGCGTCGGGGCGGATACAACAGGCGAAATTATACCACACCCCTGATGCACGCGCAAACGCGGCATCGCCCTCCTTCCAAAGCGGTGGACGCCGTCGGGTTCGGCCGGGAAGGGTGTGCGGATGAGGACGGCTAGGGGTGCCGGTGTTCGTTCGTGGAAGCCGCGGGCGTCGTCGCCAGGACGACCAAAGGATCGCCCGGTCGCACGTACCGGGTCGGATCCTGCGGAACGCCGTTGCGCCGGACTTCAAAGAGCAGATGCGGACCGGTGCTCCAACCGGTGCTGCCGATCCGTCCCATGAGCTGCCCCATGGCGACCCGCTCTCCGAACGAAACAAGCACCGAAGAGAGGTGGGAGTAAGTTGTCTGCAACCCGTTCCCGTGATCGACAATGACCATCCGGCCATACCCCATCATCCACCCCACGAACTGTACGATGCCGCCCCGCGCGGCGCGGACCGGCGTGCCGAGCCGGTTGGCGATGTCGATGCCGGTGTGAAACTCCCGAGTGCCGAAGATCGGGTGAACCCGCCAACCGAACCGCGAGGTAATCTTCCCCTCGGTCGGCTGGAGCATCGCGGGCTCATCGGCCTCCGGCACCCCCATGCGAACCGGGACGGAGCGGATGGAGGTCGCGGAGATCTGCTCCCGCGTTGAGGGCGTCCGCCGCGGCGCCGTCGAGGCGGGGTGCGCACTATCTACCCCTGGAACGACAAGCACCTGCCCAGGGTGTAGCAATGCATCCAGCGAGAGGTGATTAGCGTCCGCCAAGGTCTCCACGCGGACGCCGGCGTCGTGGGAGATTCTCCAGAGCGTCTCACCCGCGGCCACCGTATGCGTGGCGGGGGCGACGGGTACTGCGGCGGTTTCCGGGGATGGGATCACAAGAACCTGGCCGGGATGCAGCAGCGCCCCGGGGGCGAGCCGATTGGCCGCCAGAAGAACGTCGACCGTGACCCCCGCACTCTGCGAGATCCCCCAAGGTGTCTCGCCCGGGGCCACGGTGTGGGAGCCGACGCTCGCCACGGCGGGGCCGGCCGCAGGCGTCGCGAGCGAAAGATCGCTTGACCGCAGGTGCACCACCGGCACCAACGCGGAGGGGGCGGCGGGTTTCCCGGGATCTGCTTTGGCGAGATCTAGAGGAACGGCCAGAGGAACGGCCGCGAGGGTGAGTGCGAGCAACAAGCCTGCCACCACCAGCTGGGCGCGATCTGCCATGCAGGCCTCCCGAGGTTGCGCGATCCGAGATTGTTGAGGAGTTCTTGGGCTACCGAATCGCCTGTGCTGCGTGTGTGATCCGAAGCACCAGCAATAATGTATGCCAGATTATTGCGAGGACTAGCCCATACGTTTGAGCCCGTGGGAGAGAATTCCTGCAACTCCGGGGGATTTTCCCGTGAACAACGCGGATACGGACGTATGTTCCCCAAAGGACCGCGAAGGAGAGCGATCGGTGTGTGTGCGAGCGCCGGACCGCGGCGGCTGCGCCGAGCTGACCCGGTCAGCTACGCGTCGTTGTCGCTGTTCTTAATGATCGACCGGAGGAACGCCTGGTTGTTTGGCGTCTTGCGCAAGCGGTCGAGAATCAATTCGGTCATGGCGACGGTGTCGAGCGTCTCTAGACTCTTCCGAAGCACCCAGACCTTGCGGAGTTCCTCCTCGTTCAGCAACAGCTCCTCGCGCCGCGTGCCGGAGAGCTTGATGTCGATCGCGGGGAACGTCCTGCGCTCCTGCAATTTGCGGTTGAGGTGCAACTCCATATTGCCGGTACCCTTGAATTCCTCGTAGATGACATCGTCCATGCGGCTTCCGGTATCGATCAACGCCGTAGCGATGATCGTGATGCTCCCCCCCTCTTCGATCTTGCGCGCGGCTCCAAAAAAGCGCTTGGGACGATGGAGCGCCGCAGGGTCGAGGCCGCCGGAGAGCGTCCGACCGCTCGGGGGAATCACGAGGTTGTTGGCCCGGGAGAATCGGGTGAGGCTGTCGAGCAGAACGACGACGTCCCGCGCGCCCTCCACAAGCCGCTTTGCGCGTTCCAGCACCAGATCGGCCACCTGTACATGCTCTTCGGGCGGCCGATCGAAGGTCGACGCCACCACCTCGGCCTCCACCGACCGACGCATGTCGGTGACCTCCTCCGGCCGTTCGTCCAGAAGAAGGACCATCAGGTAAATCTCCTGATGGTTTTGCACGATGCTCTGCCCGATCTTCTTCAAGAGCATGGTCTTTCCGGCTTTGGGTGGGGACACGATCATGGCTCGCTGGCCTTTGCCGATGGGCGAGAACAGGTCCACGATGCGAACGGTCAGGTCGCTCTGAGGCAGTTCCAGCTTGAGCCGCTCTTGCGGAAACACCGGCGTGAGTTTCTCGAAATCGGGCCGTGACCGAGCCTGTTCGGGGTCGAGCCCATTCACCGCCTCGACGCGGAGAAGCGCGTAGTACTTCTCATTGTCCTTCGGCGCACGGACCTGTCCCAGAACCTCATCCCCCACTCGAAGCCCGAAGCGCTTGATCTGTGAGGGAGAAACATAGATGTCTTCCTGGCCGGGGAGGTAGCCGCTCGTGCGGAGGAAGCCGTATCCCTCCTGCATAACCTCGAGGATCCCCGAACGAAACATCAGCCCGCTTTGCTCCGTCTGCGCCTGCAAGATCTTCATGATCAGCTCCTGTTTGCGGTAGCGGCGAAAGTTGGGAATGCTGAGATCTTTGGCAAGATCCTGAAGCTCGTTTAGACTCTTGATTTCAAGTTCTGCGATCGCCACTACGGGCCACCTCCACGCAGTCCCATCCCATCACAAGGGGCGGCATCCGAACTTCGGACGCTGGCCCGGCGCTCACTGCCCGGTGGCTTCGATATAGCCCGCTCGACCACGGGGGCCGGTGAGCAGCATTAACACCTGATCGTTGGGCTTGAGATCACTCGGCGCCACCGCTTTGTTGTTCCGATAGACGGCGACCTGAGGCGTCAACGCGTAGCTTTGTACCGCCTGTGTCTCGACGCTTACCGTGATATCCGTAGACCCGACCCGCACGAGCTTCCCCTTCACATAGTTGAACTTATTCAGCGCGCCCATCACCGCCGCGATCGCCCCCGCGGATTCGCCTCGTGTCGTCGCGGCGTTCGGGTGGAAATTCCCGTCCGGCCCGGGGGGCATAATTCCTGTATCGATCGCCACCGCGACGTACCCATGCAGGGTCGGCGGGACATCCGCCGCATCCTTGACGGACAACGGCGCGGAGGATTTTTGGGTCGCCTCCCCCTGCCGGCCCAGCGCTCTGACAAGCAGCGCCGCGAACTCCGCACGGCTCACCTGCGAATTGGGACGGAAGGTATTGTCCGGAAACGTCGCCAGCAACCCCTTTTGAAATTGGAGGGTCACCGTCACCGAGTCGTCCTTTGCGGGCGACACCCCCATGATCTCGTACGGTCCCGGGGGAACGAATTTGTTATCCTGATCCTTTTGGAGCCACCGGGTATCGTAGACAAACGATTTGCCGGAGGCCAGGACGAGGTTGAGGTCTCCCTGGACGAACGTCTGCCCGAGCGACCAGCGGGCCACCTCGGTGGTCCCGCGCCTAACAATAAAGTCATACTGTTGGGTAGTGGGGTATGTGAATTTTATGTCCTGCTTGCCCGAATTCGTGACTTTGAACGTCAGGTCGACAGCATCTTCGGTCCCGTACACCGCCTTGTCGGTCTCGAGGGAGTAGGTGACGTCGCCCTTCCGCACCTCGGCCTTTTGTTGTGAGACGGCACCGGTGTTGAGCAACGCCGCGATCGCCGGTCGCACCTCCTCGGGGATCTCCGCGAGATCCTTGTAGTTCGGGATCCCTCCGGTCCCCTTGATGTCGAGCCCTAAGGCGAGTGCCTCGACCGCCCCGAGTCGGGTAATCGGCTGGCCGGGCTTGAACGTCCCGTCGGGGAATCCATGCAGCACCCCGGCCACAGACAATTTTTCGATCCCTCGCTGATTGGGATCACCCTGGATGTCCGAGAACAACGCGGCTGACGCCGGCATGACGGCGACGACCACCGCGGCGGCAAGCGCCACCGCGGCGACAGCATGACTTCGATGGATCATTGCACACCCTCCCCGCCCATGATTCAGATACCCCAATTTCAGCTTCTCCAGGCCCCCGCCCCCCCTCGGCTCGCCGGCGCGGATTCGCCAACTGCGGTCCCGATCTCTCCTCGCGTAATCCTTCGCGTCACTCGGTTCTCAATTTAGGGAGTGGCGAGAGGACGTCACCGACGAGAGGGAGAGGTGCATGGAAACCAACTGCTCGCGGGGCCCGTCCGCTGGCTCAGATGCCGCACCACCCACGGGAAACGGCGTGTGGCGGAACGAGCTTCGGACAGGCGGCAAGACCTACCATAAAACTTTGGTCCGCGGTATTCGCCGTTGAGTCCTATTTTCCTCCCTATCCCTGCTTGGATCGTTTGCTCACTCGAAAGGGGGCGGGAGCCGCATTGATGCTGTGCAGGTACTCTTCTCATGTATACCACGCCGGATCGCGCACGGCAACAGCCGTATGTTCGGGCTCGGGCCCCTACATTCGCTCCGCGGGGGCGACGCCGATGAGGTCCAGGGTGTTCCGCAGAACCCGCCGCGCCGCGTCGACGAGGATGAGACGCGCCGCGGTCAGCTCCGGATCCTCCGTCAGCACCCGGCACTGAGTGTAAAAGGCGTGAAAGGCCTCCGCTAGTTCCCGCGCGAACGCGCAGAGCCGTTGGGGCTCCCGCCGGGTCCCCGCGGCGTACACGATCTCCGGGAGCATGACGGCGCGTTTGGCCAACACCCACTCCTCAGGAGCGGTGAGCTGGCCTAAGTCGGCCGCATCGGCCCGCGGGAGGCCGATCCCGACCCGCTCGGCCTCGCGAAGGATGCTACAGATTCTGGCGTGGGCGTATTGGACGTAGTAGACGGGATTGTCCGCGGATTTTCGCTGCGCCAGGGCGAAGTCGAAATCCATCGGCACGCTCGGGCTGGTCATGGTAAAGAAGAATCGAGCGGCATCGCGCCCGACCGCGTCGAGAAGATCCCGCAGCGTGATGAACTCCCCGCTGCGCTTGCTCATCCGCACGACCTCACCCTCGTTGCGCAAACGGACGTGCTGGTACAGCAGAACCTCGAGCGACGACGGGTCCTTCCCGAGCGCCTCAAGCCCTCCCCGCACCCGGGCGACGTCTCCGATGTGGTCCACGCCCAGCACGTTGATCAGGTGGTCGAATCCGCGCGCGTACTTATCGAGATGGTACGGGATGTCGGCGGCAAAGTAGGTCGGCCGACCGTCGCCTCGAATCATGACCCGGTCCTTGTCGTCTCCGAACTGCGTGGCGCGAAACCAGAGGGCACCGTCTTGTTCGTAGACGACGCCGCGGCGGCGCAACTCCTCCAGCACCTGCTCCACCGCGCCGCTGGCGTGCAGGGTCCGCTCGCTGAACCAGGTGTCGAAGGTCACCCCGAAAACCTCCAGGGTCGTCCGAATATCGCTCAGCATCTCCTCGAGCGAGATCTCCTGGATCCGGGCCACCCGTGTGGGGAGATCCAAGTCGGCAATGGCGGCACCATGCGCGGCGACGATCCGGCGGCCGATCTCCGCCACGTACGCACCGCGGTACCCTTCCTCGGGGAAGACCGCCGGACGGCCGAGCGCCTCCAGGTAGGTGGCCTCCACGGAGCGGGCAAGGAGCTCAACCTGGTTTCCGTAGTCGTTCACGTAGTACTCGCGAGAAACACGGTAGCCCAACGCTTCCAGGAGGCGCGCCACTGTTTCGCCAACCGCACCGTTCCGGCCCGACCCCACCGTCAGGGGGCCCGTCGGGTTGGCGCTCACGTACTCGACGAGGACGCGCTGACCCCGGCCGATATCCGTTCCACCAAATGCGCGATCGTCGGCATAGACCCGGCGGAGCCATCGGTGGAGAAAGCTCGGCGCCAGCGACAGGTTGAGGAACCCCGGTCCGGCGAGTTCGGCCTTGCTGACCGCCTCGGAGGGAACAGGGAGGTGGCGGAGGATCGCCGTCCCCACATCCCGGGGGGAGCGCCCGAGCGTGCGCGCGAGTACGAGCGCAATGTTCGCCGCAAAATCCCCGTGCCGGGGATCCCGGGGGAGTTCCACCTCGAACCGAGGGAGCTCCGCCGGCGTGGAGGGGGGAAGATCGCCCGCGCTGACAGCGTGGCGGACGGCTTGGGCGATCAGCGCTTGGAGATCATGGGTGAGCACGTCTAGAGTCTGATGACGCCGGCCCGCGACATATCCTGGATATGGATCGTATCAACGAAACGGATCTGGTGCACCGCAGAGGTCATCACCAAAGAATGGGTGCGCACGCCGCCCCCGAACAACCGCACGCCGCGAAAGAGATCACCGTCCGTGATGCCGGTTGCGGCGAATACCAGATCATTGCCCCGCACCAGGTCCTCGGTCCGAAAGATCCGGTCGGGATCACTGATGCCCATCTCCCGCGCGCGCTGACGCTCGGCGTCGTTTCGATACCAGAACCGCCCCTGGATCTCTCCCCCCAGGCACCGCAGCGCGGCCGCGGTGAGCACTCCCTCCGGCGCCCCCCCGATGCCCATGACGGCGTGGACGCCCGGCCCGGAGACCGCCGCGGAGATTGCCGGGGCGACATCCCCGTCCGAGATCAACTTGATCCTGGCCCCCGCCCGACGGACCGCAGCGATGAGATCCGCGTGCCTCGGGCGGTCCAAGATCACCACCGTGATGTCGCTAACTCGACGGCCGAGCGCTTCCGCCAGCACTTCGAGGTTCCGCTCGGGGGGCCACCGCAGATCAACCCTCCCCGCCGCCTGCGGTGGGACGACCAGCTTTTCCATATAAATATCGGGGGCGTGGAGGATCCCACCCTTCTCCGTCACCGACACAATCGCGATGGCGTTCGGCAGGCCCTTGGCGACGAGGTTCGTCCCCTCAACGGGATCCACGGCGGCGTCCACCGTAAAGCCGCCGCCGCGGCCCACCTCTTCGCCGATGTACAGCATGGGGGCCTCATCCTGCTCCCCCTCACCGATCACGATTCGCCCCTGGATCGTCAGCTCGTCGAGCGCCGCGCGCATCGCGGTCACGGCCGCCTTATCCGCCTGCTCAACCCGCCCTTCCCCCATGTGGCGGGCCGCGGCGATCGCCGCGGCCTCCGTCACTTTGACAATGTCGAGGGCGAGCAGGCGCTCCATGGGGCTCACCATATCACCGGGGCTCCGCCGGCCGCTCAGCCAGCACCACGGAAACGGTCCGTGTCTGCCGGTCGCGGACGATGGTCAACGTCACCGTTTCTCCGATCTTCTTGCCGACAACATCGTGGACGAACGTATTCCAGTTGTCGATTCGATCCCCATTTAGGCCGGTGATGATGTCGCCGGGCTCCACCCCCGCCTTGGCGGCCGGGGCGTTCGGCTCAAGCTCCCGAACGATTACCCCGTAGGTGGTCCCCAGGTTGTAGGCCTGGGCGGTCTGCGCATCCACCTCACCGCCGAAGATGACCCCGACCCAAGGCCGAATGACGCGGCCGTTGGCAATGAGCTGCTCCATCTCCCCGCGGGCCACATCGCTCGGGATCGCAAATCCGATCCCCTGGGCGTTCGGGATGATCGCGGTGTTCACGCCGATGACGTTGCCCGAGCTGTCCACCAATGCACCGCCGCTGTTCCCGGGGTTGATCGCCGCCGAGGTCTGGATCAGGTTCTCAACAATGAGGTTCGGTAGCTCGATGTTGCGGTTCAGGGCGCTGACCACCCCCGTCGTGACGGTGCTCCCCAGGCCAAACGGGTTGCCGATCGCGATCGTCAGTTGGCCTACCTGGAGATTCCGGCTGTCCCCCAACCGGACCGACGGCAGGGGCTCTTTGGCAACGACCTTGACCACGGCAAGATCGGCTAGCGGGTCACGGCCGATGAGTTTTCCGGTGAGGGTTTTCCCACCGAGCAGCGTCACCCTGATGGTCGTGGCTCCCTGCACCACGTGGTTGTTGGTGAGGATGTATCCGTCCGGTCGAACGATCACGCCGGACCCCGCCCCCTGCTGGGGGAAGAGCCCAAAGACCGTCTGAACCTGCGACTCCGTATCGATGTTGACCACGGCCGGCCGCACCTGCTTGACCACGTTGATGACGACCGATTCCTCGGGGACGACGCGGACCGTCCCACCCAACGCCGGCGGCGGGGGGGCCGCCGCGGCAAGCGGCGGGGCACTCGGTGCGATTGGGCTGGCGGAAAAGACCGGATGAAGATTCAGATACTGAGGAAGAACGACGCCCCCAAGCAGCGCGCCGATGACCGCGACCGCGATGACGGCCAGCGCCGCCGCGGGGTACCCAGCCCGCCTCGGGGGTGTACCGGGTGATTGCATAGCCATCACAAACCCCTCCTTTTTGGCCTCTCTTAATTATAACATCCTCTACCGGTCGACCAGTTTCACCCCCGTACTATCCTCGGCAGTGTCAAGGTCCGTACGCGACACGCGTCATGTGCGGTGGAACGCCCGGATCATAGCATATACACGGCGATCACGACCGGACTCAGTCGCAACTCTGACATAGCGGGCAGCGGACTTCGCGAAAGGCCAGTTCGATCGCGTCCATCTCCAGTACGAACATGCTGATGCCCGACGCCCAAGATCCGGTCGAGAATTGGCCGTTCCGGTGAAACCATTTTGACCCCTCCTCGCATCCTCCGGGGCCCCATTCACGACGCACTGTCATTTCCGGCCACCCGTTTGCCGCGGTCGGGAGTCCTACGGTATAATCGAGACAATTTGAATCCCTCCCGTTCCCGGGAATGGAGCGCCTTCCGGTGCTGAACTGGATCAGGCGTCCGAAATACGCCCCAGGCGAGCGCCGAGATGTTCCGGCGGGACTCTGGACCAAGTGTCCCCGGTGTGCCACTCTCATCTACCGCAAGGAACTCGAACGCAACCTCCAGGTCTGCCCCCGATGCAACTACCATCACCGGCTGTCCGCCACTGACCGCCTGGCGATGGTGCTGGACGAGGGGTCGTTCGAGGAATACGACGAGAGCTTGGTCCCCGAAGATCCATTGGAATTTGTCGACGAGAAGCCGTATCCGGTCAGGATCGAGGAAGCCCAGCGACGCACCGGCGTGCCGGAGGCGATCCTCACCGGAACCGGCGCGATCGAGGGACGCCACGTCGTCGTGGGAGCCATGGAGTTCGGGTTCCTCGGTGGCAGCATGGGCGCGGTCGTCGGGGAGAAGGTGGCGCGGAGCGCGGAGCGGGCCGCCGCGCGGCGTTGGCCGCTGGTCCTCTTCGCCGCGTCGGGGGGAGCGCGCATGCAGGAAGGGGCCCTTTCCCTCCTCCAGCTCGCGAAAACGAGCATTGCCCTGGGGCGGCTGAGCGATTTCGGGATCATGTTCATCTCCGTGCTCTGTGACCCGACCACCGGGGGGGTGGCCGCGAGCTTCGCGCTCCAAGGCGACATCATCCTCGCCGAACCCGGCGCGCTGATCGGGTTCGCCGGGCGGCGGGTGATCGAGCAAACCATCCGTCAGAAGTTGCCCGAAGGTTTCCAAACCGCGGAGTTTGTCCTCGAGCATGGGTTCCTTGATGCGATCGTTCCGAGAGGGGACCTCCGGTCCACGCTGGGGCGCCTCCTCCGGCTGTGCGGCGCCCCCACTCTGGCAGAGGGCACGGGCCCGGCCACCCACGCATCTTCTCCGCCCGTCCCCACAACCGATGGCCATCCCGTCTGATCTCACCGGGGCTCCTGGAACGAGGGACGAAGCTGCCGCGGAGCGGTTGGAGCGGGAGCTCGAGAAGACCGAGCGCGAAATCAACGAGCTCAGGCGGATCACCGCCGCCGACAAGGGCATGGACCTTGGACGCCAGATCACGGCGCTCCAGGAACGCGCCGAAGTCCTCCGCGAGGCGATCGCCCGCGATCCCACCCCCTGGCAAACGGTCCAGCTGGCCCGACACCCGGGCCGACCCAAGATCGGCGATTATATTGCCGGGCTCACGACGGACTTCATTGAACTTCATGGCGACCGGGGGTTCCGGGACGATCCGGCGATCATCGGGGGGCTGGGGGCGGTTGACGGCAGACCTACGGCGGTGATCGGGCACGCCAAAGGACGTGACACCCGGGAGAATATCGCGCGCAACTTCGGAAGCCCGAATCCGGAGGGGTACCGGAAAGCCCTACGTATCATGCGGCTCGCGGAGAAACTTAAAGCTCCGGTCGTGACGCTGATCGACACCCAGGGGGCCTCCCCGGGGAAGGAAGCGGAGGAACGGGGCCAGAGCGAGGCGATCGCCAGCGGGCTCTTGGGCATGGCGAGACTCCGGACCCCGATCGTCACCGTGATCACCGGCGAGGGGGGAAGCGGGGGCGCCCTGGCCATCGGCGTGGGCGATGTGGTGCTCATGCTGGACAAGGCGATCTACTCGGTGATCTCGCCGGAGGGTTGCGCGGCGATCTTGTGGCGGGATGGCTCGCGGGGCCGCGAGGCTGCACGCGCGCTCCGCCTGACGGCACGCGACCTACTCGGGTTAGGCATCGTCGACGAGATTATCGCCGAGCCCCCCGGGGGGGCACACCGGCAACATGATCAGACCGTCGCCGTGGTCGTCGCCGCCATCCGCCGGTACCTCGCGGCCCTCGCCGGTCGATCGACCGAGGAGCTTCTGTCTGCCAGGTATGCAAAGTACCGTTGCATCGGCCGCCTCAAGGACTTAGCACAACCGCAGACGCCGCCAACCGGGTGAGCCGCGCGGACAGCGAAGCGCAGACGTGGAGAGGGGCAAACGCATGGGCCATGAGGGCCGACTTGATCTCGACGAAATCCGGGCGTTGATCCAACTCGCGACCGAGGCCGACATCACCGAACTCGACGTCGACGCTCCGCACGTCAAGGTTCGAATCAAGAAAACCCACCGCAACTCGGCCGATCGGATCGCGGTGGACCTCGGCCCCCCGGTGGCGGGCGCCGACCCGGATATCCGCCTTGTTCCAATCGCCGCCCCTATGGTCGGGACCTTTTACCGATCCTCCAAACCCGACGCCCCGCCATTTGTGAGTGAGGGGGACGAGATCCATGCCGGCCAGACGGTCTGTATTCTCGAAGCGATGAAGCTCTTCAATGAAATCCCGAGCGATGTGGACGGGCGGATCGTCCGGATCCTGGTCGAGAATGGCGCCCCCGTTGAATACGGGCAGCCGCTGTTCCTCCTCGATCCCGCACCCTAACGATGTTCTCGAAGGTCCTTATCGCCAACCGGGGGGAGATCGCGCTCCGCATCATCCGTGCCTGCCGCGAATTGGGACTGCGGACCGTTGCGGTATACTCCGAAGCCGACCGCGCTTCCCTGCCCGTGCGCATCGCCGACGAGGCGTTTTGCATCGGCCCCGCCCCCGCGCGGGACAGCTACCTCAACATCCCCAGCATCATCAGCACGGCGGAGTTGTTGGGGGTCGACGCGATCCACCCAGGGTATGGATTTCTGGCCGAGAACCCCCATTTCGCCGAGATCTGCCGCGATTGCCGTATAACATTCATCGGCCCGACACCGGAAGCCATCGCAAAGATGGGGAACAAATCGGCGGCCCGGGAGATGATGCGCAAGGCGGGCGTCCCCATCGTGCCGGGCAGTGACGGCCCGGTTCATGATGAGGCCGCTGCGATCGCGGTCGCCCGAGGCATCGGCTATCCCCTGATCGTCAAAGCGGCCGGCGGCGGCGGGGGCCGGGGGATGCGGGTGGTGCAGAACCGGGAGGATCTTCTCGGCGCCCTCACCGAGGCCCAGCGTGAGGCGGAAGCGGCCTTCGGCAACGCCGAAGTCTACATCGAAAAGTACCTCGAGGAGCCGCGCCATATCGAGATCCAGATCCTCGCCGATGCCCGCGGCACGATCGCGACCCTCGGTGAGCGCGACTGTTCGGTGCAGCGCCGCCATCAGAAACTCATTGAAGAGGCGCCGGCCGTCGGGATCACCTCCAAGCTCCGACGAGCCCTGAGCCGCGCGGCCGTACGGGTCGCCGAGGCGGTCTCGTATACAAACGCCGGCACGGTCGAGTTTCTCGTGGATCAGTCGGAACGGTTCTACTTCGTGGAGATGAACACCCGCATCCAAGTCGAGCACGGGGTGACCGAAATGGTCACCGGAGTGGATCTGGTCAAAGAGCAGATCCGAATCGCTGCGGGGGAGCGGATGACCGCCCCGCGCGAAGGGGAGCCGCGCGGGCACGCGATCGAGTGCCGGGTGAACGCTGAGGATCCGTCCCGAGACTTCCTCCCCGCACCCGGCTCGATCACAGCGTTCGTCCCCCCGGGGGGCCCGGGGATCCGTGTAGACACTCACGCCTTCGCCGGCTATCTGATACCTGCCCATTACGACTCGCTGATCGCCAAGGTCATCGCGTGGGGCCTGGATCGCGACGAAGCGGTCGCGCGGATGCAGCGTGCGCTCCAAGAGTTTGAGGTGAAAGGTGTGCCGACGACGATCCCATTCCACCAGCAAGCCCTCGATAACGCCTTCTTCCGCCGCGGTGAGATCTACGTCAACTTCATCCAGCGGCGCATGGACCTGAGCACACTCCGCGCTTAGCCCCTTCGAGGCGCCCATCCCGTGGCGCGCCTCCACCGCCGGCGCGCCGCCCAATCCCCTTCGAGCTTGACGCGAGCCCCTTGGGACATTAATATATCAACTAAATATGATTTGTGATCGCTATGGGGTGCCACCATGACGAGCCGGGATCTCGCGGGGATCGCACAGGCGCTGGCTGATCCGATCCGCCTAACAATGCTGCGGCGACTGATGGACGGCCCGTCGACGGTCTCCGAACTCGTCCTCCTCACCGGAGAGGCGCAGTCCAATGTATCCAACCATCTGGCAGTGCTCCGCAGTCGCGGATTGGTGAGAGCGACTCGGGTCGGGCGGCAGCGAGTCTACGAAATCCCAGACCCTTCGGTGGGGCAACTCGTGGAATCCCTGCTTGTCATTGCGGGGCGCGGACCCCGGCTGACGGTGAAATCCCCCGCCATCGCCAGGGCTCGCACCTGCTACGATCACCTGGCGGGCCGCCTCGGGGTGGCGATCTTCGATTCGCTGGTGGCGCGCGGGGCGATCGCAAAGCCCGCCGCACGGTATCGGGGCCCGGTGGGGTTGGGGCCCGCGGGCCCGGAGGTGTTCGGGCGCCTGATGGTCGATATTCGGGAGGCGAGCAGCGAACGACGTCAGCTCGCGATCGCGTGCGGCGATTGGACCGAACGGAAGCCGCACCTCGGGGGGGCGCTTGGGGCCGCGCTGTGGGCCAGGTCGCTGGAGCGGGGATGGGTGGTGCGCAAACCCGGCACCAGGATCGTGCTGGTGACGGGACGCGGGCGACGTGGGTTCCACGAGAACTTGGGGATCCCGCTCCGCGACCCCGCGCTGCTTTCGGCGTGATCGGGAGACGGCATTGATCACCCTCCCGCTCCCGCGCCGGTTCAGCGTCGCGCGCACGCTGGCGTTCCTTCGAAGTTCGTCGCTGGGGGCGCCGTACCACTTCATCGACCCGCGCCGCCTCCGGCGACTGTTCCGCCTCGGCGGGCGAGCCCGGGTTGTGGAGTTTGCATTCGGCCGGGCCGGCGCTCACCTCCGGGTGGGGATTGCCGGCGAACGCACCGTCCCCCGGCCTCTTGCCCAGGCTCTGCGCCGGCTCGGGGTCCACGTGTGGAGCCTGGACACCGATCTGGCGCAGTGCTACCGGACCTTGCGACGCGATCCCCTGATGACTCCCTTCGTGCGCCGATGCGCAGGGCTGCGGATGATTCGGACGCCCGATCTCTACGAGGCACTCTTGATCGCGGTACTGGGGCAGCAGATCAGCGTTGCGGCGGCCGAATCGGTCCGCCGGCGATTGATGACCGCGCTGGGCGACCGCATGGTCAAGGATGGGATCGTCTTTCTCGGGTACCCACCTCCGCGGCGGCTGAGGAACACATCCCCCCGCCTCTTGCGAACCCTGGGCCTGAGCCGTCAGAAGGCCCGGTACGTGCTGGAGATCGCCGACTGCGCAGCCACCGGGGGCCTACATTCTGCCGCCTTTGACGCGCTCAGCGACGAGCAAGCGATCGAGAGACTCAGGCAGATCCCCGGGGTCGGCCGGTGGACCGCGGAGGTCGTGGCGATGCGCGGGTTGGGCCGGGCGGATGTCTTTCCCGCAGGCGACCTGGGTCTGATGGTGGCCGCACACCGGGCCCTCGGTTGTGCGGCGCGACCGGGGGAAGCGGATCTCCGCACCCTGGCCGAACGGTGGCAGGGGTGGCGGAGTTACGCGGCGCTGTACCTCTGGCAATCGCTGGGGATCACCACCTAGCCACGGACGCCACACGCCCTGAACCGGGGCCGCCGCTCCCCCGCCCGGGTGTGGGAGGGCCCCGCTGCACGGGACGGGGCGAGCGGCCTGCGGCACGAGCCCGCGCAAAGGATGCGCCGCGGCATGGCACGAAGTCCACGCACGATGGCGCGTGTCGCGTTGCTTACGGGCTTCGAACCCTTCGGCGGGCAGGAGGTCAACCCCAGCGGGCGGATCGCCGAGGCCGTTGCGGATCAACAAATCGCGGGCCTCACCATTCGGGTGGGGGTCCTGCCGGTGATCCGGTCCGTCGCGGGGGACCGCGTCGCCGAGCTGATCGAGCGCCACCGACCGGTGGCGGTGGTGTGCTTCGGGCAAGGGAGCCCCCGCCAGACCATGCTGCGAATCGAACGGTTGGCGGCGAACATCCGCGACTACCCGATTCCCGACAACGCGGGCCACCGCCCCTCGGGGGAATCGGTCGTCGCGGGCGCACCAACGGCCTACTTCGCAACGCTGCCCGTCGCGGTGATTCGGGATCGCGTACGCGCGGCGGGCGTCCCGTGCCGCCTCTCGAATTCCGCGGGGACCTTCCTTTGCAACGAAGTCCTCTTCACCACGCTACACCTTCTCGCCGGCCGGAGCCCATCGACCCCTGCCGGGTTCGTGCACGTCCCACTCCTGCCGGAGCAGGTGGCTCGACTCGATCGACCGGGCCCCTCGATGGCGCTGGAGACGATGCTCCGTGGAGCGCGGGCCATCCTCGAGACGGTGGCCGACCTCGTGGCCCATCCGAGAGGCAGGAGCACCGCCCTCTCGTCGCCTCCGCGTGGTGGCGTTCCTCCCGCGAACAAGAATGGGCTCACCGGGGGCCGCGGGCGCCGCCGGTAACCGCCCCGCGGCTGCCGGATGAGAAGCGGTGGCCGACGCGAGCTGAGATTCAGGACGGGCGGACCTCCCACTCGGGGATCCGATCGATCACGGCAATGTGACGGGCTCGGGCGCGATCCGCTACAAGGAGCGGCGGGCGCGCGCGGACGCACCATGGAAGACCAGCGCCGCGGCGCCAACGATCCCGACATCGTCCCCGAGGTCCGCGGGCACTACCCGAACCTGTAGCGCCGGTTTGGGGTAGACGCGTGCGGCGATAGCCGCGTGCAGCGGCCGGAAGAGCAAATCGCCGGTCTTGCTCACGCCGCCGCCAACGATGATCACGGCCGGGTTGAGAATCGCGAGCAGATTGCTGAGAAAGGTGCCGATGTAGGTCCCGGCGCGGCGGTAGAGTTCCAGGGCCAGCGGGTCCCCGCCGACCGCCGCATCCGCAACGGACTGAGCGGTAATCTCCTCGGGGTGGGCCGCAAGATTCTGGAGGGTGGTCCGGTCCCCACGAGCCACGGCTTCGCGCGCCTGCCGGGCGATCGCCGTGCCCGAGGCGAGAGCCTCGAGGCATCCGCGGTTGCCGCAGTGACACCGCGGACCCTCCGGGTCGACGATGATGTGGCCGAACTCACCCGCCGTCCCGTCGGCCCCCCGGTACAGTTGCCCGTCCAGAATCACCCCGCCGCCAATCCCCGTCGAAACCGTAATATAAACGAGATCCCGCACCCCTTGCCCGGCGCCCACCCACGCCTCGCCGAGCGCTGCGGCGTTGGCGTCGTTCTCCACAAAGACCGGAGTTCCAAGTGTTCGAGCGAGCATCGGCCCGAAGGCGGTCTGTTGCCCCCACCCGGTCAGGTTCGGGGGATCGTAGATCACACCGTGGTCATGGTCGGTGGGCCCGGGCACCGCGACCCCGACCCCACGTGTCCCCGTCACCCCGGTGACGCCGGAAAGCTCCCGGGCGAGAGCCCCGATCGCCAGGGCGACCGCGTCGGGGCCCCCCCGCGGGGTGACGATCCGTTTGCGGGCCAGCACCCGCCCGTCGCGATCCACGATCCCCACCAGGAGCTTCGTGCCTCCGAGATCGACCGCGAGCGCAAACCCGGCCGCAGCGCCGCCCACGTTCAACCGCCTATACGCAAGTGGGCAGATCTACGAGCGCCCGAAGGTATCATCGCGCCCCCCGGCCGGATCGCATCGAACGCGAACTGCCGGGCCTCCAGCATCGGCTCAAAGTACCGCTTTTGTCGATTGGTGGCCGTGCCGATGATCATCGTGCGCTCCAGCTCGCTCCCGTAGCCACCAATCCCGGTGCCAATCTCGGTGACGAGCACGTTGCCGACACGAAGCACCACAACGGTCGTCAGCGGATGCGGGATCGCCGAATCCCTTCGAACCTGACCCCGGAAACGGTGAGGCAGTCCTCGTAGGCCCAGCCCAACAGAAACAGCCCCGCGAAATCCTGCCGACTCAGTTCCCCTCGGATCCGGATCTGGACCCCGTTCGAATTCGTCCACGCTGAGCAGCTACGGCTTTCGCGCCGCGCCTTCCCGAGGGGCGATCCACGCGACCCACAGGTTCGGCGCAGCACCTCACGCCTCCCCCCAAGAGCCCGATGGTTCGGGGTGATCAAAGCGGGCGAGGCAGGATGGGTATCCGACCGGCGCGCACTCGGGAGCCAATCGGGCTCCCCGACCCGCCAATGATCGCCTCACGGCGTGTGGCGCGCCCCAGTGCATCTTAAGATTTCCAATGGCCCGTGGCACCCACCCTTCGCCGGCGCCGCGGCAGGGGCGCCATCGCGTCGAGGCGAAGGGGACCTGCAACAGGGGGGCTCTCCATGGGACTGTATTCGGTGATCGCCGTTGTCGTCGTTCTTGCGCTCATACTGCGCAGCGGGATAAGGATCGTCCGCGAGTACCAGCGGCTGGTCGTGTTCCGCCTTGGACGCAGCTTCGGCCCAAAGGGACCCGGGGTCGTCTACCTGATCCCGATCGTCGACCGGGCGGTTTTGGTCGACCTGCGCGAGGTGTTCTTGGAGATTCCCGCGCAGACATGCATCACCAAAGACAACGCGCCGATCTCGATCGATTTCCTCATCTACTGGAAGGTCATCGATCCCCAGCTCAGCGTCATCAAGGTGGGCAACTTCGCCGGCGCAGCGCAGGGGATTGCGACAACCGGCCTGCGTGCCGTCATCGGCGACATCATCCTCGACGACGTGCTGGCGAAGCGTGATCAAATCAACCAGGTCCTGCGTGCCAAACTGGATGAGGTGACCGAGCGCTGGGGCGTCAAGGTAACGACCGTGGAAATCCGCGAGATTACCCCGCCCAAGGACGTCCAGGACGCGATGACACGGCAGATGTCGGCGGAGCGGAGCCGTCGGGCGCTGGTCACGGAGGCGGACGGCAAGAAGCAGGCCGCGATCACGATCGCCGAGGGGGAAAAGCAGGCGGCGATCTTAAAGGCGGAGGGCGACCGGCAGGCGGCGGTCCTCCGAGCGGAGGGGTTCGCGCTCGCGCTCGACAAGATCTTCACCATCGCGAAGACGGTGGACACGAATACGATGAGCCTCCAATACCTGGAGGCGCTCAAGGCGCTGGGGGCGGGGCCGGCGACGAAATTCATCTTCCCGATGGAGTTCACCCGGCTGCTCCAGCCGTTCCTCGACTACGCCGGACGATCGTTCACGTCCTCGCCGAAACCGCCGTAGCGAAACCCCTTAAAAACGGGCGGGCCCCGGCCAGTTCCGCGGGGCCCGCCCGGACCATCCAGTTCGCTCTGAAGACGTGAGATCGAGAAAATAAGGCGGTGCCGCTGGTCTCCCCGGACCTCCGGGGATGTCATCGACAGGCACGGACGTTGCGAAGTCAGTGTGCGGTTACATCACTCCAGATAGCGTGGGACCAGTTCAACTTCGCGCACCCCCTCGGCCGCATGCTCCACGCGCCAGGCGCGGGCCGCGGAACGGGATGCGACGATCTCGAAAAGATCCGTGCCCCGGTAGACGAGCGCCACGCCGTCATCGACCCCGAACCCGGGTGGAATGGCACCCTCGGCCACCGCACGCTGGAAGGCCGCCCGCCGATCCTTCTCTCCGTCATGGTGGGGACAGAAGCTACCGGCGATCAACCCAAGACCATCGCGCAGCGGCCGAAGCGGTCTTCCGAAAGAATCTGTCAGTCCCGCTTCAAACCAGCACAGCGCTCCGGCGCTGACGCCGCACAGGATGGTTCCTCGTTCCCACGCCTCACGAAAAATGGCATCGAGGCCAGTGAGTCGCCAGATCGCCAGCAGGTAAGCGGTCGCGCCGCCTCCGACATAGACGATATCCTGGTCAAGAATGAACTGACGCAGGTCCTGGACGTTCCGATGAAACAGTCGCAAATGCGACGGTAAGCAGCGGTCAATGGTGTAGGCTTCGTAGAAGCGGACGATATAATTGTCCGAATCGCCGCTCGCCGTCGGCACAAAACAGATCTTCGGCAGCGGTGTGCGCGCGAGTGACAGAATGTAGCGGTCGAGGCGGGGATTCTCGGGCTCCGTGCTGAAGCCGCCCCCCCCTAGAGCCACGATGCAGGATTCTGTCATCGTCGCCTGCCTACCGTTCTCGCTCGGCATTGCCCGCGGATCAGTCAGCGGCGTCTCGGCCATAGCACGGCGATGGACCTCGCGCGCGCGAAACGACCTGCCAAGATGCGCCGGGGGCCGAAATCCTGGAGCGGATTTGGGGGGGCGGCATACAAGGCGGGTCGACAGATTGGACCCAGATCGCCCCGCGAGATCCTAGAAAATCGCCTCGTGCGTCTCGGCGTTGAAGACGTGCATCTTCCGCATGTCCAGCACGACCTCTGCCGACTGCCCCATCCGAGCCTGGCTGCGGGCGTCGACGCGAGCCACGATGTTGTGTTCGCCGGCGGTCAGGTAGAGGATGATGTCAGAGCCGAGCGGTTCGTGGACGTCGACCGCGGCCTTGACGACCGCGCCGTCCTTGGTGTCTGCGCGAAACGCCCGATCGTGGACATCCTCGGGGCGGATGCCGAAGATAATCGGCCGACCGGCCCAGGAGGACAGCTTCGGCACGTAGGCCTCGGGCACGTCAGCTTTGAACACCCCCCCGTCAACAACCATCCTGCCGTCCTGTTTGGCCAGCTTGGCTTCGAGGAAGTTCATGGCGGGGGATCCGATGAACCCCGCGACGAACAGGTTCGCCGGTTTGTCGTAGAGGTTGAGCGGACTGTCCACCTGCTGAACGACCCCGTCCTTCATCACGACGATTCGGTCTCCCATCGTCATCGCCTCGACCTGATCGTGCGTGACGTACACCGTCGTCGTTTGCAGCCGGGCATGGAGCTTCTTGATCTCGGCGCGAGTCTGCACCCGCAGCTTCGCGTCCAAGTTGCTGAGCGGCTCGTCCATCAGGAACACCTGGGGCTCGCGCACGATCGCCCGACCGAGGGCGACGCGCTGGCGCTGGCCCCCGGAGAGCTGCTTGGGCTTGCGGGAGAGCAGCTCTTGGATGCCGAGCATCTCGCCCGCCTCCTTCACCCGCCGGTCGATCTCCGGACGCGGATACTTCCGCAGGCGCAGCCCAAACGCCATGTTGTCGTAGACGGTCATGTGCGGGTACAGCGCGTAGTTCTGGAATACCATCGCGATGTCTCGGTCCTTCGGCGCCACGTCATTCACGAGCCGGTCGCCGATGTAGATGTTGCCCGCGGATGCCTCCTCCAACCCGGCGATCAATCGAAGACAGGTGGTCTTGCCGCACCCGGAGGGACCCACCAGGACCGTGAATTGCTTGTCGGGGATGTCGAGCGTGACGTTGTTCACCGCGACGACGTTGCCAAACTGCTTGCTGATTTGCTCGAGCAGCACCTTCGCCAAGTTGCACCCCCGGCGGCGGCCCAGTCTCTGCGCGGTTGCCCCGCGCCCAGTGAGTTGCCGCCACCGCCTGGGCTCTACGACACGGCGCCCTGCCTCCCCTTCCTCTCCACGCCCGGATCAGGCATCGGCGGGGGCACCCGGACGCAGCGGCCGGCTCGTCCCCGCTTCCGCCTCCCGCTTCATCGCGTACAGGCGGCTGTCGGCAACCTGAAGGAGCCGCTCCCAATCCTCCGCGTCGATCGGCCAGGAAGCGATCCCCCAGGAGAAGCTGACGTGCGCCCGGGTCCCCGCCCCATCCGGGATCAGGATTTCGAGGTGCCGGAGCCGGCTCAGCACCTCTTCTGCCTTGGCGGAGGGGGTTTCGGGGAACATCAGGACGAACTCGTCTCCCCCGAACCGCGCCGCGAGGTCGGAGCCCCGAATCGCCTGCGTCAGGATCTCCCCTACCTGGACGAGCACCGTATCGCCCACCGTGTGCCCATAGACGTCGTTGACCAGCTTGAAGCGATTCAGATCGAGCAGCGCCATGCTCAGTTCATATCCCGCCCGCCGGCTCCGTTCTAATTCCGCCTCGAGCCGATCCAGAAAGCAGCGCCGGTTGGCCAACCCGGTCAGGGCATCGGTCGCCGCCAGTTCCTTCATCCGCTCGTGCAAACGTGCCACCTCAACCGCGCCGGCGAGATACCGAGCGACAACGGTCAGCAGGTGCAGTTCCGCTTCCGTGAACGCCCCGGCCGTGGCCCGGTAGGCACTCAGCACCCCAATCGGGCGGCCGTGAACCATCAGCGGGGCGTAAATTGCCGACCGGAGGATCGGGTCCAGTCGGTGGGTGCGGGGGTCGGCGTGCATGTCGGGCACGATCAGCGGGGCGCCGGTGTCCATGACCACCCAGAGCAGACCCTGGCCGCGCCAGAACTCCTTCCCGTGAAAGCTGTCGCGCAACCCGGAAGTGGCCCGGACCCTCAGGATCTCCGGGTTGCGGACGTCCAGCAGGGAGACCGCGCACGAGTCGAACCTCGTCTCCTCGCGGAGGGCCTGCATCACATCCGCGAGCAGGTCGGACAGGCTGAGCACTGCGGTAAACTCCGTGGCCAGCCGCGCCAAAAAGGCCAGCGCCTCATTCGAATCCCGCACCACGGCGTGACCCTCCGGCTGGGGCGGGGCGTCCCCCGGTCCGCGCGATCCCTTGTCCGCGGTCATGCGCGATTCCCCTGTAGGACCTTCACCCGGTCAATGACCTGACAGAACACGTCGACGATCCGCGGATCGAACCGAGTGCCGGCGCATCCCCGCAACTCCGCGATGGCCTCCTCGTGCGATTGGGCCTGCTTATAGGGCCGGTCATCGGTGATGGCACTGTAGGTGTCGACGACGGCGAGGATGCGCGCCCCCAGGGGGATGTCCTCTCCCTCCACGCCGTCCGGATACCCCGATCCGTCCCAGCGCTCTTGGTGGTGGCGCACGATCCTTGCGACCCCGTGCATCCGCTCTGTCGGCGCGAGGATCCCCTCGCCCACGACCGGGTGCTGTCGCATCACGATTTGCTCCGAGGCCGTCAGCGGACCGGACTTCCTCAGGATCTCATCGGGCACCCCGATCTTGCCGATGTCATGGAGAAGGGCTCCCCAGCGAACGTCCCGAATCTCGTCGTCTCCGCATCCCAGCCCCCGGGCCACGGCCTCCGCCAGGTGGGCGATGCGTTCGCTGTGGCCCGCGGTGTAACTGTCCCGGGCGTCCATCGTCCGGGCCAGCGCCAGCACCATCTGAAGGTAGGACTGTTCAAGATTCTGGTAGAGCCGGGCGCGGCGAATCGCCGTCCCCCCGACCTCGGCAATCCCATCGAGGAGGCGCACCTCCGCGTCGGTGAAGGGCCGGGTGCCGGGGCTGCGCTTGCGGCCGAGCCCCAACGTGCCGATTGTCTCCCGCTCCGACCGAACCGGGACGATTACGATGGGGCCCACGGCCAGGAACGGCGAGGGGTCGAACCCGGGGATGGACGCCGCGGTCGCGAAGTCGTCCGTGATGTAGGCCGCACCGGTCTGGACGGCGCGCCCGAACGGGCTCCCGGCAACCGAAAATGTCCCCCCCGCCTGCTCGAACACCTTGCCCACCGCGCAAACCCGGATCAGGGTTTGGCCGTCGGCCAGGAGGGCGAGGGTGCCGTGATCGGCCTGCAGCAGTTGCATGGCCTGCGCAACGAGGATGGGGTACATCTCGTCCGCGTTGCGCGCAGCCCGCAGGCGCCGGCTGAGGTCGTAAAACGCCTCGAGCTCGGCCGTCCGCTGCGCCTGGGCCTGGTCGAGGAGTCCACCCCACCAGGTCCGCTCGACGGTGGTCCGATACTCCTGCGCCGCCATGTCCAGCACGAGGGCGAGGAAGAATCCCCCGGCGATGAAGGCGCCGAGCCGGAAGCCCGTCGTTTCGAGCGCGGCCCCCTGCCCCGCGCGCAGCCAGAGGATGATGATCATCCCGGCCATGGCCATCGACGAGGCCAGGGCCTGCCTGAGGTTCAACCTGGCGACGGCCTCAAGAATGGTCAGATAGTAGAGGTACAGAAATGGGCTGCCGAGCCCCCCGGAGATGACCACCACCACGGTGACCACGATGATGTCGAGGGCGATGATCAGATCCGCCTTCCTCAGCAGGGCGATCCACTGCGGACCGACCGCGAGCATGATGACATATCCGCCGAGGAGCATCACGATGGCGGTAACCGCGGGGTGGGTGACTCGGATCACCTCAAACCAGAGCGCCGGGATCAGCGACAGCAGGACCAGAACCCGGACAAGGCTGATCCACTCTTCGCCCGTGCGGGCCCCGAGCCTGACCGGCGGAGGGGAAGCCGGCAGCAGGGAAGCATCGACTTCAATCCGTGTGGACACCGCCGCGCATCCCTTCCCCGTTTCCGTATGGCATCCGCTCGCCGGGGCGGCCCGTCCGCCGGGTGCCGTGGACCCAAACCGTGGAAGGCGCTCTGAGGACGGGCACGGACCGGCACGCCGCTCCCGACCGCCGCGGTTTGGCCGGCGTGCACGGCGTCATGCGCCGCCTCCGTTGTCGTTCGGGCCACAGTCTCCTGATGAGACAAACTATGCCCATTTCGGGATGGGCCGAGACCTGAACGCCCCACCGCGGGCGGTGGGGCGGGCTGCAAACGGGCGCGCGGCGGGAAAAACCTGCCGGGAGATGCGGAAATCCTCACGTCGTGGTCCTGACGTGAACGCCGCCGCGTCCGCCTCGAGGCCGGATCAGCCGACCTGCCGCAACCCCTGCTTGATGGTGGTGATGATCTCGATTGGAGTGGGATCGATGCCGCGAAGGCAGGCCAGGTAGACGCTGACGAGGTCGCCCGTGAGCACCAGTGAGAGCAATCTGGCGAGGCGGCCCGTCCCGTGTGCCCGCACTTGGTGGACGCCGGCGGCGGGACCGAACGCCAGATCACACGTCAACTCGATGCGTCGAAGTGAGCGCGGGTCCTCGGTGCCGTCCAGCAGCACGACGACGGCGAAGAGTGCCGCCAGTGCCGGCGGAGCTCCCCACCCGACCGTTTCATTATGGTTCAGCTCGGGAAACGCATTGCACGCCGCCAGCGTCTTGCTGTTCTCGTTGAACTGGCACTTCCAACGGCGTGCGGCGGCCTCGAGCCACGGGGAGGAGGCGTAGACGACCGGGATCCTCCCCGCCAACCGCTCCGCCAGCTCCTTGGCGGGGTTCCGGGCCGAAGGGACCTGGGGCCCGTTCTCCGCCGCCAACGTCTCCAGGACCGCGGCGGCGTCCTCCACTTCGGCGCCGCACGGCGCAACGAGACCCCAGCGCTCCAGCGCCGCGAGGATCGGGATCATGAGATATCCAAGCGCGGCGCGAGGGGCGAGGCCGCCCGGCACCACGACACCGGCGCGGCGTGCGGTCTCCTCCAGCGTCCCCCCGGACGTGACGGCAAACAGCACGGCCCCGGCGCGTTCGGCCTGTGCGGCGGCCGCAAGGGTCTCCTCGGTCGTGCCGGAATAACTGGCCGCAATCACGATGGAGCGCCGGCCGACAAATGCGGGCAGGTCGTAGCCCCGGACCACGGTGACGGGCACGGGAACCCGAGGCGCCAGGTATCCGCCGAGCAGGTCGCCGCCGATCGCCGATCCGCCCATCCCGCAGACAACGAGGTGCTCCGTACGGTCGGGCAGCACGGGAAGCGGGGCCGCGGAGCCGAGGCGCCACGCCTCGCGAATCTGTCGGGGCAGTCCAAGGACGCACTCGAGCATTCCCGACGGGTCACAGGCCCGCAACCGTGCGGGGGCGTCGAGCGCCGACATGTGTGAATCATTCGCCGGAGCGCGGCGCTCCCCCCCTCCTCCCCGAGAGATGCGCAGGGAGACCCATCCTGGAACCCGAACCACACTCCCTGCCGACGCGGTTTCAATCCCGCGACGGAGCCGGAACAGGTGGGGGCATGATCCGTGCGGCCCAAGCAGACCGAAGAGCGGAACGGGCGGGAGCGGCCGCCGGATCGTCCGAGGCCGGGAGGGCGGTCGATCGACATTCACGGCCTCTTGACCAACCGGGAGTACATCAAGGTGACCGCGTACGTGCTGCCGCGCCGCACGAAGATCCGGGTCCTCGACATGATGGAACGGCTCAGGCAGCGTCGCCGGGCGCGCCCGCCGGCGGCCGAGGGCCGCCCCGGGCCGATCCCGGAGATGACCGGGGGCGAACTGGTGCGGGAAATCAACTGGCGGATCGGCACGCTCCCTCCGGAGGATGCGGAGGCCCTCGTCCGGTACCTCGGCCGCTTGACCCGCTGGCGCCGGGGCCGGAGGGGGGGCACCGACCCTACCGCGCCCGGCGCACGCGGAGATCCCGGCTGATGCCGCGCGTGACGCTGCTCCACTACACGACGCCCCCCGTAGTGGGCGGCGTGGAAGGAGTCGTGGCCCGGCACGCACAGTTGCTCGCCGCGGCGGGGCTCGAGGTGCAGGTCCTCACCGGGCGGGGCGGACCGATCGGCCGGGGCGTCCGGCTCCACCGCCTCCCCCTGCTCGATTCGCGGCACCGCCGTGTGATCGCCGTCACCCGCGAGCTCGAGGCCGGACGCGTCACCGGCGCATTCGAGGCGCTCGTGTCGGAGATCGAGGCGAACCTCCGCGGCGCGCTGGCAGGGTGCGAGGTCTGCGTCGTGCACAATGCGCTCACCCTGCACAAGAACCTGGCCCTCACCGCCGCGCTACACCGGCTTGCCACCCGGCGGCTTCCCGCGCGACTGGTGGCCTGGTGCCACGACCTGGCGTGGACGAACCCGCAGTACACCGTGGACCTCCACCCTGGCGCCCCGTGGTCCCTGCTGCGGACGGCGATCCCGGGGGGAACCTACGTCACGGTCTCCCGCGACCGCCAGCGGGACCTCGGCGTCCTTCTCGGGAAGCCGGAGGCCGACATCAACGTCATTCCGAACGGGGTCGACCCGGCCGCCTTCCTGCGCCTGACGCCCACCGGCCGGTGGCTGGCCGCCACCCTGCGGCTGTGGGAGCAGCAGGTGGTCCTGTTGTTGCCGGTGCGGATCACCAGGCGCAAACGCATCGAGTATGCGCTGCACGTGGTCGCGGAGATGGTGCGACGCGAGATGGCCGTGCGGCTGCTGGTCAGCGGTCCGCTCGGCGCGCACAACCCCAGGAACCGGGGCTACCTTGAGGAACTCCGGACCCTACGAGCGGGTCTGGGGCTGGATGAACAGGTGGTGTTCTGCTCGGACCTCTCCGGGCGGGACGGGCGCCGCCTCCGGCTCTCCGACCGGACGATGACGGACCTCTACCTCCTGGCCGACGCGCTGCTCCTACCGAGCCGACAGGAGGGATTCGGGCTTCCGCTGCTCGAGGCCGGGCTGGCCCGCCTGCCGGCGTGGACCACCGCCTTGCCGCCCCTGCGTGAGATCGGGGGCGATACGATCCACACCTTCGATCCGGAGGAGCCCCCCGCCGGGGTGGCACTCCGGCTGCTCCATGCGTTGATGGAGGAGGAGGGATACCGCCTCCGACGGCGCGTCCTCACCTCGTACTCCTGGGAGGGCATCATGCGCGAGCGGATCATCCCGCTGCTCAACCGCCTCGTCGCGGTGGGCCGGCCATGACCGGACCACAGGCCGGCGGTCCAGGATCGCCCGCGGTCCGCCCCGGAAGGCGGGGGGCGGTGCCGGAGCGCCGGTCCACCTCGGTGGACGAGTGGTTCGCGAACCACACCTTTGACGCGGGGGCGTTCAGCGACCTCGCCGCCCTGCTCGCGCTCAAGCGGGCCCAGGGGGTGACGATCAGCCTCGGCCTCCCCGCGCTCAACGAGGAAGCCACGATCGGCCGGGAGATCGAGGTCCTCCGTCGGACGCTCGTGGAGGAGGTCCCCCTTCTCGATGAAATCGTCGTGATCGACAGCGGATCCGACGACGGAACCGCGGGGGTGGCGCGTCACCTGGGGGTCCCCACCTATCACCAAGCGGAGATCCTCCCCGAGCAGGGCACCTATCACGGAAAGGGCGAGGCGCTGTGGAAGAGCCTGCACATCCTCCGCGGGGACCTGATCGTCTGGGTGGACACCGATATTCGCAACATTCATCCGAAGTTCGTCTATGGGCTGATCGGCCCGCTGCTGCAGGAGCCGTCGATCGGCTACGTCAAGGGGTTCTACCGGCGTCCGATCAAGGTGGGCGGACGGCGCAACGAGTCGGGCGGCGGCCGGGTGACCGAGCTCACCGCGCGGCCGCTGCTCAATCTGTTCTTCCCCGAGCTTTCGGGGGTGATCCAGCCGCTGGCGGGCGAATACGCCGGGCGACGCGAGCTCCTCGAGCACCTCCCCTTCTTCACGGGGTACGGGGTTGAGGTCGGCCTGCTCATCGACGTCCTCCGCCACCTCGGGCTTGACGGCATCGCCCAGGTGAATCTAGACTCGCGTGTGCACCGCAATCGGGATCTCACCCCGCTGTCGGTCATGGCCTTTGCCATCGTGCAGGTCGTGATGACCCGCGTGGGCGAGCAGCTGCGCGCCCCGCTGCGCGAGTGGATGAACACGGCGATGACGCTCGTCAGCCTCGACGGCGGCCGCTCTCTCGAAGTGCGCGAGGTCTTGGAACGCGAGCGGCCGCCGATCATCACCATCCCCGAGTACCGACACCAACGGGCGCTCATCGGGTCGGCCCGGGGGGCAGCGGCGGGAGCCCGCTGAGATGGATCCGCTCGAACCCCTCCGCCAGGTCGGACGGGATCTGCTGAACCCCGAGCGAATCGCCGGCACCATCGAAGCCGTGATCTGGCTTTCGGTCATCGCGATCGGTGCGTGGGTGGCGCTGCGCCTCTCGCTCGGCGTGGTGCGCCGCACGGCGGCGTGGCGGGTCGGCCACCCCGCCGCACGCCTCCAGCCGATTCTGGAAGGGTTGCTCCGGTACGTGATCGTCTTCACGGCGATCGTGCTGATGCTTGCCGCGATGCGGGTCGATATCACCCCGGTGCTCGCCAGTGCCACCGTCCTCGGCCTGACGCTCGGCTTCGGGGCCCAGTACATCATCCGGGATCTGCTGGCGGGCGTCTTCCTGGTTTCCGAGGGCATCATCCAGACGGGGGACTCCGTGCGCGTGGACGGCGATCTCGGGACCGTCGAGCGCGTCACGCTCCGGTTCACGCAGATCCGGATGTTCTCGGGTGAACTCGTGACGATGCCCAACGGCACCATCGCGAAGATCGGCAACCTGAGCCGCGGCTTCGCGCGAGCGATCGTCCAAGTCCTTGTGCCCTACAATGCCCACGCCTCGAAGGCGCTCGAGGCGCTCCGCGACGCGGCGCAGACGTGGGCCGCTTCCCAGGCTGCGGACGGCCTGGCCGCCCCAACGATCGACGGCGTCGTGGAGCTGCACGACACGGGCGCGGTGTTGCAGTGCTCGGTCCGCGTCCCGCCGGGGCGCCAGGACGCGGTGGCCGCCGAACTCCGCCGCCACGTCTTGGAGGCGATGGGACACCGCGGGATCGTCCCGGGGGCGACGCTCTCCGCGCCGACGCCACCGCCGCCGTAACCGGCGGGGGGTAGCGCGCCTTTGGAATATCGTGACAATAGGGTACAATACTAGGAGCACCGATGCTCGTGCTCCGGGCGGCGTGCCCGTAATCCCCGCCGCGATCCGCGCTCGCCAACAGGGACATCATGAAGCAGCCTGTGGGATACCTGATTTTCACGCTACACTCCCATCTCCCGTTCGTGCTGAACCACGGACGATGGCCCTTTGGAAGCGACTGGCTCTCCGAGGCCGCGGTGCAGTCCTACCTGCCCCTCCTCCGCAGCCTGACCCTGCTCGCCGACGAGGACGTCATCCCCACGGTGACCATCACCCTCTCCCCCATCCTCTGCGAACAGTTGGCCAACCCCGGGTTCGGGGAAGAGATCACCGCCTTTCTCCAGCAGCGCTTGGAGGCGTGCCGGGACAACCGCCGGCATTTCGCGGACACCGGCGAGGATCACCTCGCCGCCCTGTGCGACTACTGGCAGTCGTTCTACCAGGGAGCGCAGGCCCAACTGGAGACCCTGGGAGGGGATCTCCTCGGGGCTTTCCGACGGCTCGCGGACCGCGAGGCGATCGAGCTGATCACCTGCGCGGCGACCCACGGCTACCTTCCGCTGCTGAGCCGGGATGAGAGCCTCGACCTCCAGATGCGGGTGGCGGTGGCGACCCATACCCGACACTTCGGCCACGCCCCCCACGGGGTCTGGCTCCCCGAGTGCGCCTACCGCCCGCGGTACGAGTGGACCCCGCCGGTGGGCCCCCGCAGCGGCAAGGTCCGGTATCGCCGCCGCGGCGTCGAGGAGGTCCTGGCCGACCACGGCTTGGCGTACTTCTTCACCGACATCCACTTGGTGCGCGGGGGGCGGGGAATCTCGGCGTACGGGGATTACTTCCCGAGCCTACGCACGGTGCTGGGGCCCGAACCCCACAACTTCTACCGGCGGGGGGAGCGGACGCCCTACACCCCGTACGTGGTCGCTTCGCGCGGCGGAACCGGGCAGGCGGTCGCCTTCGTCCGCGATCCCGAGACGACCCTGCAGGTGTGGAGCCGGGACGTCGGCTACCCGGGGGATGAATGGTACCTCGACTTCCATAAGATACACTTCCCGGGCGGGCTCCGCTTCTGGCGGGTGACCCACCCGAAGATCGACCTCGCCGACAAGCAGGTCTACGACCCCCGGCCCGCCGCGGAACGCACCCGGGCGCAAGCCGAGCACTACGTGGGGATCGTCCGGGAAATCTTGAGCCGCAGCGGGGGAGACGGCGAGGCACCGGCGGTGCTGTGCAGCCCGTTCGACACCGAATTGTTCGGCCACTGGTGGTACGAAGGCCCGCAGTGGCTGGCCCGCGTCTTCGAGCGGCTGGCGGCGGAACAGATCACCCCGCTCACAGCCGGGCAATACTTGGCGAAGCACCCGCCGCACGAGGCGATCACCCTGCTCGAGGGATCCTGGGGCGAGGGGGGGGACCACCGCGTCTGGATGAACCGGGACACCGAATGGACCTGGGAAATGATCTACGAGGCCGAGGAGACCTTCTGGACCTTCGTGGCCGCCGGCGGCTGGCAGCGCACGCCGTTGCTCCGCCGGATCGTCGAGCAAATGGGACGGGAGCTCCTGCTCCTGCAGGGGTCCGATTGGCAGTTCCTCATCACCACCTGGGCCGCCCGCAGCTACGCCGAAACGCGCTTCGCCGAGCACTGCGCCAACCTGACCCGGCTGCTGGACCTGGCCAAGCGGGTGGCGGGCGGCGGGTCCCTCACCTGGGAGGACGAGCAGTTCCTCAAAAGCAAGGAGGTACAGGACTTCTGCTTTCCGGTCCTCGCCGGGCACCTCGAGGCGGCGGCACAGCATCCCCATCCGGCGTGATGGCGTGAGCACGCCCCGCATCCTTGGCCTGATCCTCGCGGGCGGCAAGGGGGAGCGGCTGTTTCCCCTGACGCAGGAGCGGAGCAAGCCGGCGGTGCCGTTTGGGAGCAAGTACCGGATCGCCGATTTCGTGCTGAGCAACTTCATCAATTCGCAGATTTACTCGCTGTACATCTTGGTCCAGTACAAATCGCAATCGTTGATCGACCACATCCGCCGCGGCTGGCGGATCGGCGGCCTCGTCGAAGGCCACTTCATCATCACCGTCCCCCCACAGATGCGCTGGGGCGAGACCTGGTACCGCGGCACGGCGGACGCCGTGTTCCAAAACCTCAACCTGATCCGGGACGTGGACCCGGATCTGGTGGCGATCTTTGGAGCCGACCACATCTACCGGATGGACCTTCAGCAGATGGTCGCCTCGCACCTGAATCGCCGCGCCGATGTCTCCGTCGCCGCCCTCCCCGTGCCGATCGAGTCGGCCTCCGGGTTCGGCATCATCGAAGCGGATGTCGAGGGCCGGATCATCGGGTGGGAGGAGAAACCGCGGGAGCCGAAACCGATGCCGGGGGACCCGACGCGGGCGTTCTCCTCGATGGGCAATTACATCTTTACGACGGACGTGCTGGTCGAGGCCCTCGTCGAGGATGCGCGGCGCAGCACCGACCACGACTTCGGCCGGACGATCATCCCCGAACTGTACCCGTACGCGCGGGCGTTCGCGTACGACTTCATGCAGAACGCGATCCCGGGAATCCACCCCGGCGAGGAGCTGGGGTACTGGCGGGACGTCGGGACGATTGAGGCCTATTGGCGGGCCAACATGGATCTGCTGGGGCCCGCCCCTGCGTTGGACCTCGACAACCCCCGGTGGCCGGTCCTCGGCTCCCCGTTCGGTGGGCCGTCGGCCCGGATCCTCGACGGGGTCATCGAGGACGTCCTCTTGGGCGAAGGAACCCTCGTCCGCGGAGCGACGATTCGCCGCTCGATCGTCGGACGCGGGGTCACCATCGAGCGGGGGGCCACGATCGAAAACAGCATCATCATGGACAATACCACCGTCGGCCCACACGCCCGCATCCGGCGGACCATCGTCGACCGGTTCAACACGGTCCCCGCTGGGGCGGTGATCGGCGAGGAGGCCGAGCCGCCCGAGGATGCGATCGTGGATCCTTCGGGCATCACCATCGTGGCGCGCGGCACGACCCGGGTCCGGAGGACCACCCCCACCTCCGCGCTGCCGTGACGGCGATGGGCGCCGCGGACCGCTTCATCTGCATTCACGCACACTTCTACCAGCCGCCCCGCGAGAACCCCTGGCTCGAGACGGTGGAGGTCCAGGACTCCGCCCGACCGTATCATGACTGGAACGCGCGGGTGACCGCCGAGTGCTACGCGCCGAATGGCGCCTCGCGGCTCCTCGACGGCGCCAAGCGCATCTTGGAAATCACCAACAACTATCGGCTGGTCAGCTTCAACGTCGGCCCCACGCTTCTCGCCTGGCTTCAGGGCGCGGCGCCGGAGACCTACGCGAGAATCCTGGAGGCCGACCGGGTGAGCCGGGCGCAGCGGGGCGGCCACGGCAATGCACTGGCACAGGCCTACAACCACATCATCCTCCCCCTGGCGACCAGGCGGGACAAGGAGACCCAGGTGGCATGGGGGGTCGCCGACTTCCGGCACCGCTTCGGGCGCGAGCCCGAGGGCATGTGGCTCCCCGAGACCGCGGTGGACACCGAAACGCTCGAGGTCCTCGCCGCGTCCGGCCTCAGGTTCACGATTCTCGCTCCCGACCAGGCGGCGCGCGTGCGCCCTGTGGGGCAGGATGGGTGGATCGACGTCCGCGGCGGTCGTGTCGACCCGAGCCGTCCGTATCTCTGCCGGCTCCCGAGCGGAGCGACGATCGCGTTGTTCTTCTACGATGGGCCGATCTCGCGCGCCGTGGCGTTCGAAGGCCTCCTCAACAGCGGCGAGGAGTTCGCGGACCGGCTCGCCGCGGGCTTCCGGGGCGATCGGCAAGGTCCCCAGATCGTCCACATCGCGACGGACGGGGAGTCATACGGGCATCACCACGCGTTCGGCGAGATGGCCCTCACCGCCGCCCTGCGGATGATCGAAGAGCGCGACACGGCGCGCCTCACCAACTACGGGCTGTTTCTTGCGCTGCACCCCCCCGACCACGAGGTCGAGATCGTCGAGCCGTCGAGCTGGTCGTGCCCACATGGGGTGGAGCGGTGGCGGTCTAACTGCGGATGTCGTGCGGGGCACCCCGGTTGGACCCAAGAGTGGCGGACGCCGCTGCGCAACGCGCTCGACTGGCTTCGGGACACCCTCGCGCCCATCTACGAGGACCGGATCGGGGGAGACCTGCGGGATCCGTGGGCGGCCCGGGATGCCTACGTCGATATCGTCCTGGACCGCAGCCCGGAGAACGTGGACGGGTTTTTCGCCGCTTACGGCCGTCCGGGCCTCGACCGCGGCGAGCGCCCGCGGGTGCTCCGCCTCCTGGAGATGCAGCGGCACGCGCTCTTGATGTACACCTCGTGCGGGTGGTTCTTCGACGACCTCTCCGGGATCGAGGCGGTCCAGGTCACCATGTACGCCGCACGCGCGATCCAACTTGCGGAACGGTTCGGAGCCCACCTGGAAGACGAGTTCGTTGCGCGGCTGGCCGAAGCCAGGAGCAACGTCGCGCGGTGGGGGGATGGTGCCAAGATCTACCGGCGGGTCATTCGGCCGGCGGCCGTGACCCATTCCCGGCTCGCCGCGCACTACGCGATCAGCGGGCTCTTCGACCCGTACGAAGACGACGCCCGCGTCTTTAGCTTTGTGGTACGGCGCCTGGACGCCCGGCGAGAGGACCGCGGCGGCCACACCGTGGCCGTGGGGTTGGTCTCGGCGGCCTCCCGCATCACGACCGAGGCCGAGCAGGCCGCGTTTGCGGTGCTGCACCTGGGGGGGACCGACGTGCAGTGCGGGGTCCGAATGGACGCCACCCCGGAATGGTACGAGACGGTGAAGACCGAGCTCGTCGATTCTTTCCTCACCAACGGGCCCAGCGAGGCCGTTCGCGTCCTCGACGAGGCCTTCCGCGGTTCCCTGTACTCGCTCTCCGACCTCTTCACCGAAGCGCGCCGGAGCATCCTGGGGCGCATCACCGAGAGCCACCTCGCCCGCTTCGAGGGGGCGTACAAGGCGCTGTACGAGGAATCGCGCCCGCTCATCGCGTTTATGCGCGATTCGGGGGTCCCCGTTCCGGCCGGAATTCTCATGGCCGCGGAGTACACGCTGCTCAAAGAGCTCGCCGACGCGCTGGACCGCGCGCCCGCTCACCCCCTGCCCGACCGCGCCTTCGAGATCGCCCGCGAGCTCGACGCGCTGGAGATCAAAGACCACGCGGGGGAGCACGAGCTGCTCCTGCGCCGGGCCGCCGAGGCGCGGGCGGAAGGCCTGAAGACCGGACCGTTCGGGGAGGACCTCGACCAGCTCCACCGCCTGCTCGATCTCGCCGACGCCCTTGGGTTCACCCTCAACCTCTGGCATGTCCAAAACGCCTACCACGACGCGGCGCTGACCCACCGCGAAGAGCTGGCGCGGGCCGATGCCGAAGCCGACCGGGTGGCGGAGTTTTGGCGGCTCGGGGCCAGGCTGAACTTCAACCTGGACCGCCTGCGGGCTCCCGCCCGGGGTCGGGTAGCCTCGCCGGACCCCGGCGATCGTACGGCGGCGGAACGTTGACTCCGCTCCCGGCGGCCCGCGGCGCGGTCGCGCCTCCCGCTCGGGGAGGCGGCCCCTTTCGCTATTTCGACTCCGGCGTGGTCATGGGCGTGTTCATCATTCGGAGCATTTCAGGCCCGCCGGTCGTGAGGAAGCGCCGGACCAGGACGGCCGCAAGCAGGAGGAAGATGAGGTTGAGGATCGAGGTGGAGTTCAGGGCGATGCGGGCGTCGAGTACGACGGCGTGGCGCGCGGTCGGGGTCAGTCCGAGGACACGGAAAAGGAGATCGACGGCCACGCCCGCGGTCACGATCGCGGCGTAGGAGGTGACGAGCAGGTACAGCGCCATCCGCGTCCCATAGTACTTCCGATAGATGTTCAGAATGGGAAGGATGATCAGGTCGGAGTAGATGAAGGACACGACCCCGCCGAAGCTGATGCCCCCGTTCCACAGGACGGCGGCCAGCGGCACGTTCCCCACTGAGCAGACAAAGGCCATCATCGACACCACCGGTCCGATCAACGGACCCCAGATCAGGCCCAGCCCCGGATGGTTCATCAGGAAAAACCCCCGCCAGAACGCGGCGGGCACCCACGCGGCGATGGCCCCGGCGATCACGAGGCCGCCGGCGATGTCCATCCAGACCGCCGCCCAATCCATGACGAAGTAATGGCTGACGGCGGTAAATCCCTCCGGCGATACCATTCGCGCGAGCAGGGGTGTGCCTTCGGTCACCGCCATGTCCATCTCGGCGTGGCCCTCCATGCGCCCGGCCCGCCCCCGCTCCGCCTGCCGGCGGGCTTCGTCGACCGCCGCGCGACGGAGCGTAAGGCGGAACACCAACCACAACACGGCGATCATGATCGGGCCGCCGGCAAACTCCGCCAGCGCGAACGGCCACCCCAGGAGCACGATCATGATGATCCCAAGCTCGATCACCAGATTCGTCGACGCGAACTCGAACACGATCGACGCGGTGAAGTCGGCACCCTTCCGGAATATCGATCGGGCCAGTGCCACCGCCGCGTACGAACAGGATGACGAGGCGGCGCCGAACAGACTGGCCAGGACGATGGAGCGCGGCGAGTCGTCTCCCAGCACCCGGACCATCTGCCGCTTGGAGACGAATGCCTGGATTGTCGCCGAGAGCGCGAATCCCAGGATCAGCGGCCAGAGGATCTCCCACCCCATCGCCGCCGCCGCACTCAGCGCCCGGGCGATGGCGCTCATCTGGACCGCAGCCCCTTTTCCTCCAGCAGGCAGCGGAGCAGCAGCACCGCGGCGTGCTTGTCGAGCGGGGTGTTGAAGTTGCCGCACTTGGGGGACTGAATGCAGGAGGGGCACCCGGCTTCGCACGGGCAGGACCTGATCGCGTCCAACGTCCGCCGCAGCAGCTCGTCGAGCAGTTCGAACCCTTTCTCGGCGACCCCCACCCCGCCCCGGTGCCCGTCGTAGATGAAGATGGTCACCTCCCCTGTATCGGGATACGCCGGGTAGCTGACCCCGCCGATATCCCAGCGGTCGCACATCGCGAGCAAGGGCAGCAGACCGATCGCCGCGTGCTCGACGGCGTGGATGCCGCCGGCGAGGTCCCGCCCGGCCTCCTCCACGGCGGCGGCCAGCGCAGGGGGAATGGTGAGCCACAGTGCGGTCGTCGCCAGCTCCTCCTCGGGGAGGTCAAGCGGTGCGACGGACACCACCGCATCGCTGACGAGATGCTTGCGCCGGTACTCGACCACCCGATGGGTGACCAGAACCTCGCCAAAGTATGCGGTCGTCCCGCCGCACGCCCGGTCGGCCCGGGCCCGGGCAACGCTGAGGTCGGTGACGACGCGTGGTTCGGTGTAGGTGCCGCTGTCGTCCGCCTCGACGGTGGCTGTGCGCGTGGCCAAGTCGAGGCGTGTCACCCGGTAGGCCTCCCCCTGGTGGAGGTAGATGGCCCCCTCGTGCACCTGCTCGAACGCTCGGGCGCCGTCCACGGTCCCGACCAACCGGCGCGTGCGGGCGTTCACGATGCGGTAGAGATCGCTGGAGGTGCTGCGGATTTCAACCGACCCCGCAGGATACCGGCGGGATCGAGGGTGCCACCGATCCCGCCGGCGCACGAGCTCCCCGGTGCCTTCGAGCGCTTCGGCGATGACCCGCATCCGCGGACCGAACACCGCCTCGTCCCCCGCCCAGAGCGCCACCTCACTGGCGGCACAACGGAGGTGCGCCGCCAGCACATAGGGGTTCTCCGGGTCAACCGTCGCGTGCTCGACCGGCCGGCCGAAGAAGTAGGCCGGCTGGCGCATCAAGTATTGGTCAAGCGCATCCTCGAGGCCGATCAGCACCGCGAGCGATTCATCCTGCCCCCGCCCCGCGCGCCCCGCCCGCTGCCAGACACTGGCCATCGTCCCCGGATACCCCACCAGCACCGCCGCGTCCAGCCCGCCGACGTCAATCCCCAACTCGAGCGCGCTCGTGCTGATCACCCCGGCCAGATCGCCGCTGAACAACCGCCGCTCGATCTCCCGCCGCTGTTCCGGAAGGTACCCGGCCCGGTACGGGCTGACGCGCGCCGCGAGGACGGGATCCTCCCGAAGGGCGTCCACGGTGTACCGGTGCACCAGCTCCGTGATCTTGCGGGCCTTGGTAAACGCGATCGTCCGCACACCGCCCTTAAGGAGGCTCGCCACGAGCCAGCTCGCTTCGATGTAAGGACTGCGGCGGCTCATCTTGGCCCGATCGATCACCGGGGGGTTCCACAGCAGGAACGACCGGGGCCCCCGCGGCGCACCGTCCTGGTCGATGACCCGCAGCGGGCGCCCGGTGAGGCGGCGGCCAAACTCGCCGGCGTTCGCCACCGTCGCCGACGTGCAGATGATCTGTGGATCGATCCCGCGAAGGCGGCAGACCCGGACCAACCGGCGGAGGATGTTAGCCACGTGGCTCCCGAAGACGCCGCGGTACACGTGCATGTCGTCGAGCACCACGAACCTGAGGTGCTTGAGAAATGGCGTCCACCGAAAATGCTGCGGGAGGATCCCCACGTGGAGCATGTCGGGGTTGGTCAGGAGGATCTGCGCCTCTCCGCGCAGCCGTCGCCGCTCGGCCTGTGGGGTATCGCCGTCGTAGGATCCAACGCGGAGGCCGAGGCCGAACTCCCCCAACGCGTCCTGCTGGTCCTGCGCCAGGGCCTTCGTCGGGAAGATGAACAGCGCTCTCGCCTCCGGGGCCGTGACCAGCGCTTCGAGAACCGGCAGCATGTAGCAGAGTGACTTCCCGCTGGCGGTCCCGGTCGTGACGATGACCGACTCTCCGCCCCGCACGGCCTCGACCGCCTCCGCCTGGTGCGTGTACAGGCGGGTGATCCCTAGACGGACCAACGCCTCGGCGAGCGGCGGCGCCAGTGCTTCTCGCAGCGTCGCATACCGCGCCGATCTGGCGGGGAAGCGCTCCTCGTGGACGATCTGACCGCGGTAGCGGGGGTCTTCGCGGACCGCCCCGAGGAGGTGGACGAAGTCCATGCGCAGGTAGTTCGCGGCCAACGCGATCCGGGCCTGTGAGCGGACCGGCGATCGGGGCGCACACGTCGGCGCGCCGTCAGGGCTTCGCGCCTCCATCGCCGATGGAGCTCTCGAGTCGCCGGGCCAGCCGTGAGTCGAGGGCATCCAACGCCCGCCGACTGAGGACGAATGACGGGCGAACGCGACGCACCCAACGGAGGGCCGACCAGCGCCGAGCCAACGCGTGCATCACCTCGGGCCGGCCGCAGGCGCGGCTGACCGCCCGGGGATCCACTCGGACCTCTATCAGCCTCCCTCGCACCCGGACTCCCCGGAGCGCGTCCGGCCGGTCCCGCTGGGCGTGAATGAGCACCTCAAGAAACCTGTGCAGCTCGGAGATGTCGGCCGGCGTCGGGGCATCCTCCGACGGCGGGGCCGGTGGGTCGGACCCCTGCGGGTGACCACCGACGGCGGGGGAGGAGATGTCGGCCGGCGTCGGGGCGTCCTTCGACGGCGGGGCCGGTGGGTCGGAACCCTGCGGGTGACCACCGACGGCGGGGGAACGTGGCGGCGCCGTTGGCGTTTCTGGTGCCGGCGGCGGGGAAGGCGCCGCCGAGCCGTTGGCGCGACGGATCCAGAGGTGGTGATAGACGGCGAGGTCGGGGGTGCGGGGGAGTCGATCGGGGCTTCGGCCAACATACGGAGGCCGAAGATAGAATGGAGGACACCACAGGCGTGCCGGCGGCATGCGGCCAAACCGCACAAGGACTTCGTCCGTCTCCAACGCCCCCCCGCGAAGCTCCTCGGCGCGTCCGAGGGGAACGGGAATGGCCCGCCGCTGCTCTCCGCCGCGATACCCGGCCGCTCCCCATCCCCGGCTGTGGGCGACGTCTTCCCCTGGGGCCATCCCCAGCACCTGACTGAGGCGCTCGGCATCGCCGTCTGCCAGCGATGGGAGGTACAACTTCGTCACCAGGTTGGCTTCGATGGCGGCCCACCCTGCCCGCCCGTACACGTGCTCTCCCTGGGCCGTGCTCTGCAGCGTCGCAACCACGGAGACCTGCCGACTCCGATACGTGGCCAAGTGGTCGGCCAGCCCCGGCAGCGCCCCCCACGCCGGCAACTCCTCGAGCACCAACAACACCCGCACCGCCTCGTCCGCGTCGCGCGGTCGAAGCAGATGGACGGCGAGGTCTCGGAGGAACAGTCGGCAGAGCCATCGGAGCCGTCCGAGGGCGGCCTGGGGCACCCCGACGATCAGCAACACGGGCTCGCGGCGGAGCCGGCCGAGATCAACGTGTTCCCACGGCGCGCCTTGACCCGTGGCCGCGCAGACGGCGTCATCGCCCCACGCTTCGAGGCGGGCGGCGATCCCCTGAAGGATCCCCGCCTGGTCCTTGGGGAGCATCGCCAAGTACGCTCCCAACCGAGCCATCAGCTGCGCGGCGTGCGGATGGGCCCCGACGAAGGCGTGGATGACTCCCGGGCCGGATTCGCACAGCGATCGCACCCGGCCAAGCGTGGGCGGCCCGCCGTCGACCGTGACCGCATGGCAGAGAGCGGCGCAGACGTGCCGCTCCGCCCCCATCCAGTAGACCATGCCGGGGTCCGAAGACTCGAGATCGTCGAAGAGCTGTGATGCGATCCGCTGACCATCGCCGATCGAGCGGCACCCTACGAGAGGGTTCCATCGCAGGGTGGCCGTGTCGAGAGGAGCAAACACCAGCACGTCGCGGGCCCACCTCTGCCACTCCTGAGCCGCCCCGACGAGGCTGTCGCCCTCTCCGTACTTGAGATCCAAGGCCACCACAGACACTCCGTGCCGGGCGGCCTCGAGCACGATCGGCAAGACCACCGCGGTGGTCTTGTGGGAGCCGGTCAATCCAACCGTCAGCACATGGCGAGCGAGGTCCTCCGTCGGCAACCGCACCAGGGGCCCCGACAAGAGATGACGGATCCCCGTGCGCGCCGAGCGCCGCGCCCACGCCCTGAGGAATCGCGGGAACGGCGCGTATCCGAGGGGGAGCCAGGCCTCACCGGATTGGCATGCCAGACGCCAGATTTCGACCAGCGATGCATATCGTGCGCACCCCGCGGAGGAACGAAGGCCCGCCGCCCGCGCGCGCCACATCCGCCCCAATACTTCCAGCCCCACCCCGACCAGGCTCGTCACCGACAGGAAGCTTGCGTGCGTGCGCAGGGTGCGGCGGAACACCCAAGACACTCCCCGGCGGCACTCGGAGGAGAACGCGCAGGCCCGCAGCCAGCGCGCGAAGCCTTCCGGAGCCGAGGAGGCCTCGGCGGGGAGCACTCTTCGAATCGTCTCGACGCTCTCCCGAGCGATCGCAAGCAACGCCGCGGCGACGATCGCGATCCCCAGGAGTTGCATCGCGGCCCCCACCTCGCAAAGCTTGGAACGCATCCGCCGCTCACCGCACAAACGGGATCGCGTATCCTTCCGGGATGGTGCGAAAGGTCACCGCACAGCGAACCCCCTCCCAGCTCACGAACAGGAACACGGCATAGCCCAAACGCTCGTACGTCGCGAGATCGCTGATCCACGGCGACACGGCTTTCAGGGCTTCTACCCCAGGGTCGCCGGGGGTCCGAAGGGCGGCGGCGATCCTGGCGATGGCCCGGCCTCCCTCCGCGGGGTGCGGCCTCGTGATCAGGGCTTGGGCCACCCGAGCCGCGAGCGGACCCGCGGCGGCGGGTCCCGTCACGAGCATCATCACCGCCCCCACGCCGGGGCACCCTCCCCAGAAATATGGGACGAACGGGTACACGTCGACATCCGAGGGCGCCGTCGGCCATCCGCGCACCACTTCCACCCGACCCGCCGCGGAATCGACAAAGGAGAGCACGGCCGCGGTCGTCCCCGCCGGGAGGGGCTGCGCCCCCGCCCAGGGGCTCGCCAGGGGCGCGAGGACCCCGATCACCGCAACGACCACACGACGCAGGCCGGCCGGCATCACCGGACGAATCGGCCCCCGGGCTGAATCACCGTGGCTCCCTGAGCGCTCCCGCTCGGAGGACCCCACGGCCCCGTTCCTCCCGCCGGGGGGCCGATGGTTGCGGTGTCGGGGATCTGTCGATCCGCGGCCTGATGCGACACCCAGCCGGCGAGTTGTCCCTGCAGGCGCATGGGGCCGGCGAAGAGGCCTTCGCCAAATGCCACGCCCTCCACGAACTGCCCGGTCAACCGCTCGGCACGCAGCATCGCGTACACGCCGATGCCGGTCCCCACGAGCATCAGCGCAAGCAGCCACACCAGGTTCAAGAGCGCAATCCCCAGGGTGGAGGGATCCCCTCGGGAGCTCCCTCCCGTCTGGCCGAACCCATTGGAGAGTCCGGCCGACAGCTGGTGGATCGGGACGATCACCGCCAGGTAAATCGCGGCCGCGTGGATGACCCTGACGCTGAACACCACCAGCCCCGTCTTCACGACGACCACCGCCCACCGCGCCGTCCATCGGGCCGTCGCCGGCGCCGCGAGCAGCGCGAAGGCCAGCGGGGCCAGAAAGATCGCCAGGAGCAGGGTGAGGTGGGCAAAGAACAGGATGGCCAAGTACACCATGAAGCCAACCGCGAATAGGAGCACCCCGAGCAGGACGCCCGCCAGCAGCACGGTCAGGGCCCATGGATACGTGAACCAAGGCCCCAAGGTCTGAAAGAGCGTGGCGGCCTGCGGCGACAGCCAGTCCTGCACGAATTGATTCCAGTGCTGGCTGATCAGCCCGGAAAGCACGGCCGTTCCGGCATCTCGAAACGTGGTGAAGGTGAGCAGGATGAGCTGATTGATCGACCCCACGCCACTCAATAGCCCGCCGGCAACGATCAAACGACTGAACGCTCCGACCACATCGGGGGGCCGGTCCGGACGCAGCGAAACAGCGATGTGGGACAACCACAGGCACGTCAGGACCGCCCAGGAAAGTCGCAACATCGACTGGGTGGCCCCCGTCGACACGAGCCACTGTTCCAACGCCGTGAAGATCTCCGCGATCCCTCGCTCAAACCCGCTCACGATCGGTGTCGCCGTCTCCTCCCTTAGTACAGCGGCCGGAGCTCGATGTCGGCGGGTTGGGTGGCGCCGGCGCCCGCCAGGACCTCGCCGAGCACCTGTGATGCCGTCGAGACCGCATCGGCCAAACCCAGCTGCGCGTCCAGCGCGCGCCGATCTTGCTCTGCCTGCCGAAGGGTCAGCGCTCCCGTCGTGGCCGCGAGCGCGCCGACCTGCTGACTCACCTCCGCGGCCTGCGCTACGAGAACGGTCAACCGATCCGCCGTGGCAGTCCCGAGGTCCGCCTGCTGCCGTAGGCTGGCTCCGGCCCCTGCGACCAGGAGCTCGATGCCTGCCCGAGCGCTGGGCAAGTCGTGCGCGCTCGATGCGAGCGCATCCCCCGTCTCGCGAGCCTGCACGGCCGCCGCCTGGGGGCGCAGGTCTCGGGCGACCTCCGCCGCCGCCGCCGCGGCCGTCTCGGAGGCGGCCGCCTGCTGGACGACCCCGCCGGCGACCACCTGATCGGTCTCGGCGATGCCGACGGCCTCCCGGGCCACCGCAGGATTACTCCCCACGTACGCGTGGTGCCGCTCATCGACGCTCCCCGGAACGACCGCCGGCTGGAGCTTCGCCCGAACAACCTGCAGCGCGCCCCCGAGCGCAGCGGGCAGGGCCGCGATTTCCCTGGCCAGGTCCGTGAGATCCGTCCCGTCCGGTAGCTGACCCGGAAACTCCTGGATCAGCCGCGCCAGCATCTCCGAGGAGGTCTGTCGAAACAATTGGCTCCACTCCGCCAACCGGTCCAGGGATTGCCGAAACAGATCGATGACCTGGGAGAGATCCTCCGCTCCGCCAACTTGCGCCACCGACGCAGGAGCCGCAGCCCAGCCTAAGGTGAGAAAAATCCGGGCGTGCGGATCGACAGCGGCCTCCCCCACCGCCGCTTGGGCGACCGGAGGTGAGGCGCTCCGGCTGTGGAAGATGCGGGGCCGTTGGCCGGGGGCGGCGATCTGCGCCAGCAGCGGAGCGGGATCGTGAACAATCAGCAGACTCACCACAAGCAGAAACCCGGTCGCCCGGGGCATCGACCGTGAAGTCATTGTTCCCTCCTCGATTCGGCGAGGTGCTGAACGGCCTTCCAGGTGCCCAGGCGAGCGGCGAGCTGATCCCGTTCGAGGCGTTCCTCCGCGGTCGTGGTGGCGATCACGTAGTCTTCCGGAATATCACGAATGACGACGATGCCGCCCTCGCGCCCCTCGAGCAGGTCCGTGATGACGAGCGCTTCGCTGAACACCCCGCGACGCTGCGCCAAACTCTTCCACAACATCCGATACTGGTCGTTGAGTTGGAACAGGGGGGCGACGCGGTCCACGTCTTCGGCGCGGGTCAGGACCTTGATCGGGGCGTTTTCAAGTATCCCGCGGGCGTATTCGTTCTCGAAGTCCTGAACCCGCTGGCTGATCGCCATGATCCCGGCGCCGAATTTGCGAAACCGGCGGAACATGCCCACCAGCGAATCCGCCGCGACCCGGTTCAACAGGGTGGCCCAGGTCTCGTCGCTGACCACGTATTTGAGGCGACCTTCTTCACCCCGCACCCTCCGGTAGATCAGATGGTTGGCGAGCAGGGCGGCGATCGGCACGAGATCGGGGTAGTGTTCGTTCAACCCCTCGGTATCGAGACACACAATCCCACCGCTGAGATCGACCGTGGACGGGCGGTCAAGCAAACCCGCATAGAGTCCCTGATCCACCCAGAGCTCGAGGCGACGGGCGATTCCCCGGGCGCTGCTCCATTCCTCGGGTCCCCCCTCGTGCGTGCCGACCTGCTCGAACGTCCGGAGGGTCCGGACCAAATCGTGCAGGAACACCGGGTCACCCGCCCCCCGGGCGTAGGTTTGTCGAATCGCCGACTCGAGGATCGCCATCTCCTGGCGGTCCAAGCTCTTCTCCGGTTCGGCCACCATCATCGCCACGAGGCTCTTCAGCAGACCGAGCTGGGTGTGATCGGGCTCCACCTCCCCAGGCAGGAGGTCAAAAGGGTTTACGGAGATGCCGGAGCCGGGATCCAGGTGGACATACTGCCCGCCGTAGACGTCGCAGAATGTCTTGTACGCCCCGCCCTTGTCGACGATCAAGACGACCGGATTGCGCGCGAGCAAGTGCGACAACCAGGCGATCGCGAAGTGCGTCTTCCCTCCCCCGGACTCCCCAACCACCACGGCGTTCCAGGACGGGAGCCGCGGGTCAAAGGGGTCGATCGCCACCAGGCTCCCCCGGCGCGTCAGGAATGGACAGACGACACGTCTGGCGCCTCGCCAGGGGGCGTGGCACGGCACGAAATCGGCCGCGTTGCTGGTCAACATCCGCATCAGCCGTTCGTTGGGGAGACCGCTGAACGGCGCGAGCTGCACGAATTGCCGCCGCAGCGCCACCGACTCGATGCGGGCGTCAACTCCAGGAATCTGCTGAAACGCGTCCACGGCGCGGCGCGCAGCCGCGCGAACGGCCTCCGGACTCCTCTCTTGAAGGATCACCGCTGCCCCGACGCGGACAACGCGCTCGCTGGTTAGTTGAAGGACATCCAGGGCATCGGCAACCTGTCGCTCCACCGCGCGGGCGTTGGAATCGCCGCCATCCTGGGCGAGCACGGCCTGCCGGCTCAAGCGGCTCTTCAGTTCGAGTCGCTTGATCTGGTCCGAGCGCGGGTCGTTCCACGCCTCGATCACCAGCCAGTAGGTTCCGGGCAGCGTTTGAAGCGGCCCCAGCACGTTCGGCGTCGTCGGCTTGTCGGGAAGGGTATCCATCGCCACGACGGCATGCGCGTGCCCATCCAGCCAGAGGAAATCCCACCGGCGAAAGAGATCGGACCGGGCCACGGCCGTGCGCACCGACGGACGGCTGAGAAACGGCCAGGCCGCCAGCAGGCGCCGCGGGAGCTCACCGCCCTGATTCTCCATGGGGACGGGGGGGGGCGGGCAGTAGCGCTTACGATCGGGGTTGAAGAACCGCCAGGCGGTCGCCAGCAGGTCCCCATCGTCAAGCGGGCGCGCCCGGAACCCGCACCGTTCGCAGTGTCCGACCATCAGATCGCGGAGGATCTCCATTTCTCGCAGGTGACGCCTGTAGGTGGCGGCGTCCACCGGGGCCCACCACCGTGTCCGCCCGTGCCTTGGATGGTAGGAGAGATCAAACACCAAGCGTGAGTTCACCAAGCGACCCGCGGCGTGGGCCTCGCTCCAGGCGGAAACGCGCCGGCGGTGGAGTTCCCGAACAATGGCATGACTGCTCAGGCACTGCTCGGCATACGTGCGCAGCAGTTCGGCACAGTCGGTGTGGATTTCCAGGAGGATCCGCAGGCATTCGCCATCGGGAACCGCCGACCCGATGAGGGTCCGGAGCCGCTCGTTGCACAGCGTGAGCTGCGGCGCATCCCAGACCTCAGTCCCCGGAAGGTCCACCTCGAATCCCAACCGGTAGCTTCCATCGCGCAGGACGACCGCGCGGTCGCGGATTGTCCAGTAGGGCAGCGCTCGGGTCAGATCTCCCCAGGACTCCATCGGCATCGCCCTTCAGGCCACGTAGGGGTTGGCGTCCGTATCGGCGGTCAGGACGTACACGTCGGGTTCCCCAAGGTAGTCGAGGAGGTGTCGAACGAAGTGGCGCGGGGTCCGCTCCCGCACCCTCCGCCAGAGCAGGAAAACGGCACCTGTGGCGAGGGCCGAGGCGCCGGCCTCGGCCCGAGGGATCCGCAGGATTTGTCCAACGACCAGATCGCTCACCCGAGACAGGACGACGAAGGACACCCCGAGGCCGAACCAATCTTCGAGTTCCACCCCAAGCACCGTCACCGCCGCGTCGAGTTTCCGAAAGACCGGATGCTGCGGGAGCATCGGCGCTATCCCTTGATCATCCGGATAATCTGGCCGCCGAAGAAGAGAATGACCGAGCCGATGATCACCCACAACGCGTTGCGAACGCCGTTGCGGTGATCGGCCACGATGAGCGCCCCGGCGACGAGGAGGGCAGCCGTGGCGTAGGCGAGCCCGAACGCGGCGCAATACAACTCCCGGGTCGGAGCAGGCGACGCCGTCCCCCCACAATCTCAGACACACATTCGCCACATCACGAGAATGGGTGCGAAACACGATAAGTTTGACAAGGAACTCCGCTTTACACCGCGGCGGAGATCGCCAAGATGACGCCCGCCCACGCCAGCAGCTTCGCCGACGCCGCCCTGCGCCCTGTATCTACCCGGCGAGACGAATGGTGACAGAAAATGAGCAGTCGGATATCGAAGAGCCATAAAGTCCAGTTCCTCCTAGCGGCCCAGAGGGCCGGCTTCATTGTGCTCCACAACTCCGTAGGGGTCTTTTCTCTGAGTGCAACGTTCGAGGCGCAGGTGCGGAGAAAAACGATCAGGTTCCTCGTCTATGGGGAGCAACATGAGATCCGGCGGCAAATTAAGCGGGCGTTGCGGCAATTTGATGCGCTCAACGATGAGGAATTTAGACGCGACTTCGAAGTCCCCTGCTGGTTTCTGTTCGGTGATTTTCCAGAGGTACTATTCGGACCCCGAGACATCGCGGGGTACATTCGCTTGTTGCTGAACGTGCGAAAAATACTTCACTACTGACACAATGGAGGTGGGATGAAAATGCACCGGGCCCTTCTGGTCGTCCTTGATACTGCAAGGCGTGATCGGGACACAGTGGAAACGGCGGTCGCGGAACAAATGGCGACGTTCGGTGGGGACGCTGAGAGCGGCGGCCTGTGGGACAGTTGGCAGATCGGAGGCCGGTGCACCGGCTACCTGTCCGGTTACCGTCCTTCACAAGACAAGCGGAACTACTCGCCGTGCGAATTCTGCGGCGGAAAGGGAACGCGCCCGCTCGGCGGGACGGCGCCAGAGCTAGACGCGTGGTATGCGGCGCGCGCCCTTGACTCCGGCGTGTTCCCGGTGATCGGTAAGGGCTGCAACGGGTGTCTGGGCACCGGCTGGAGATGGAACGACCTGTTGTGCCAGCCGCCGCACGACGGCGACATTATGCGACACGATGAGATTGATCTGGACGCGTTGCTCAGGCGTCGGCGGGCCGATGCCGCCGAGCTTCACCGGTGGTTGCGACGGGATCGGACCCTACGTCCGCGCGCCGAACGCGAGAAGATCCTCGCGATGACCGAAGCTGAGTACGTCGCGACCGTTCCGGCATTCTCGCCGTTCAAGGCCTTTCTCCGGTATAGACACTGGATTGAGCGAGAGCCGTTGGACATGGGCCTGAGCTGGTCGATTCGCACCGAGTGCGAGAGGGCTGTCCGGACAACGAGCCCGGCCTCTGTAACGCGAAGGATCGAGGCCGACACGACTATCATCATTTATGAGGACGCCGACGATTGGGCCCGGCAGTTCTATGAGCGGTTCGTCGAGCACCTGCCGGGGAGCACCCTGCTCGTGGTCGTGGACTTCCACGTGTAGCAGGCATGCGACGAAACTCAATAAGTGTGACAAGGAACTCCTCTTCTGCATCGCGGCGGAGATCGCTCGGATGAACGCGGCCCATGCCAGCAGCTTCGCCGACGCCGCCCTCGAATTCCGTAGAGCCGGGCTGAACGTGATCCCGGTGATCACCGGCGCGAAGCGGCCCCCTCGCGGCTTCCGGTGGCGGCGCTGGCAGAAGGACTGTCAGACAGGCCGCGACCTCGACCGCCTTCGCAGCAGATACCCCGACTACGGGACGGCTGTCATCCTCGGGGGACCTGGGGGACTCGTGGACCTCGACGTGGACGGCGAGGACGGCGAAATGCACCTGAACGACATCCGTCTACCGGTGCCGGAGACCGCAGAGTTCGCCTCGCCGCGCGGCCGTCACCGTCTGTACCGGTCTTCCGTCCGCCTCTCGCGCCAGATTGGCCTCCGGCCGAACCTCGATGTCCTCGGGGCCGGCTACGTCGTAGTCCCGCCGTCCCTCGGCAGGCGGTGGCTCCGACCGCTCAGTGATCTGAATGAACTGCCCGGGGAATGGCTCGAACTGTTGCGGACGCGTGTCCCTCCCCCCGTCGCTTCTCGCCCCGCACCCCCTAAGAAGCAAGTAACGAGAGAGGGGGGGTGTGGCGCCGCCGGGCGCAACTGGCTGGCGGATCTCTACCGGGACGCTGCTACGGTCCGGGCGGTGGCCGCCGTCCTGGGGATCCCGGGCGAGGTCGGCCGCGGCTTCCGCTGCATTCTCCCCGGGCACGGCGAGACGAGCCCCTCGGCATCGCTCGGCCTGAACAGCGTCGGCATCCCCGTCTACTACGACTGGCACGAGCGGGATGGCCTGAAGGTCCTGACGCTCCCCGAGGTCCGCGCGGCGCTCGCATACGGCGAGGTCCGCCAGCTCCGGGGACCAGGGTTGGCGACGTGGGGGCTGCGCTTGCTCGTGGAGGCAGGCGTCCTGCACCCGGTCCGCGTGGAGCCCCCGCCGCTGCCCGATTGGGAGCCACCCTACGTCCGCCAGGTATACGACGGCTTCCTGTTCCTTCTGGGCTGCAAGTGGCTGCACACGCCCGGGGCGCCGACGGCCTTCTCTTGGAGGTTCGCGGCAGCGTGGTGCGGCGTCCCCCAGAAGCAGGCGGGCGAGGCGATCCACCACCTGTGCTACGAGGGCTACATGCACATCGTGGACCCGGCGGGGCCGGTCACGCTGTTCCTGCCGGGGCCTCGCCATGCTGCCGCTACGCTTACGACCCATGTTTCGTAGAGGCTACCCGTGTACGAGACCATCGTCGACTCTCCCGTCCAGGGTCGCTGCAAGGTCCCCCCCACCGTGTGTGGTGAGCCCCAGGCATCAAAACTGCACCTGGACCAAGGCGGTTATTCGAAGGGAGGCGATGGAATGGCTGATGTGAATGTACTGGAGGCGCTTAGGGAGCGGGCGCGCACGGCAAGGGACGAAGTACGAAGCCTGATTGACGAGAATGTGATCAAGGCGACGCGCCGGTACCTACGCCAGCCTGTCTTCTTATCCACGAAGGAAGAGCGCGCGGTGGTCGCGGCGTACATTGCGCTCTGCCACGTGACACCAATTGGAGCGATCCGGTGGGCGCCCTACCTGGGAGTACACAACTCCGCGGGTACTGGCAAGAGCACCTTGGGCGAGGTCATGGCGTCGCTGACTGCCGGAACCGTTTCCGGTGGCCACACAGCAGCGTCAGTCTACCGGTGGCTGGACGAGAACGTCGGCCGTCTCTTCGTCGCGGACGAGGGTGAAAGGATACTGCGCGGCGCGCGCAGGGAGGGCTTCGAAGAGATCCTTCTCAACGGCAATAACATCAAGGGCACAATCAGGCGTGGTCGTCCCGGCCCAAAGGGTGCAGGCTGCGACACGTATCGGGTGTTCGGGCCGAAACTGATCGTCAGCATCCGCGGGGCTGAGGCGAGCACGGCTCTGGCGCGGCGGATCATCATAATCGAGATGAAGGAACCGCCGGTGGCGGAGTTCAGTTCGCTACGGATCCAGCGGCTGGAGCAGGAGTTGTGTAACGCGCTGGAGTCGTGGGCCAAGACGCACCGGGACGAGGTCCGCGACCGGTATCTATCTTACAGCCATAGTGCGACGTACGGATCGGGGTGGCAGTTCGCCAACCAATCGCAGCGGCAACTCTGGGCCGGGATGCTCGCCGTCGCGGAAGTCGCTGGTCTATTGGAACCCGTGGCGACTTATTGCCGCGCCCACGAACAGGCGGCCGAGAGGCGGATTGAGTCGCCGCTGGGAGACGCGCTGTTGGAGCTGTTCGACACGCTGCCCGCCGGTCAGTATCGGTACACGGACCTGAGCGAACGACTCCGGCAGCGCCATGGCGCGAGAGCTGATCGCTGGTCGGAGGAGAGGATCGGCAGGATCATCGCCAAACGGGAGCGCCACCCGCGCGTAGGCCCCGTCGAGAAGGACATGCGGAGTCGCTACGTGGTCCTGAGCGGGGCCCCCGTCACCCCCTCCCCGCAACCGTCCCAGCCGCCGGACATGGGGACGCTGATCGCGGCTACCGCGGCAGCCGTCGCGGCCGCCACACAGAGTGGAGCGCGCAAGCCGAGCGCACGCGGTTAGGCGGCATTGTCCCCATGCCGGTTATGCCGGTATGCCGGTAATTCAGGCACTATGGGCCGGTCCCGCCACCGCATCTGAACTTGAGAGCACAAGTCCAGGCAAGTCCGGGAGGCGAGCCGTGGTCGAAGGGGAGCTCGGGGGTTACCCTCGGGCCCCAGAGTCGGACTCGTCCTCGGAGATTCTCGGGGGCGTAGAGCCCATTGTAGAGCCGGTCTCGGGCGACCCCGCGAGGGGAGCTGGCGAGAGAGTCGCGTCAGCTCGGGCGGGTGGCGCGCGATGGGTCGCGCACCCTGCAACGAGGGCGGGCAGGGAGTGGACGCCCTACTGGGCGGACTGGTAGGACTGTGGGACAGGGCGCTGGCGCCGGATTCCGGGGTATAATAGTGGAGGACAGTGTCATCCGTGACAAGGTAGTCCTCGGTCGGTGAATCCTCGGTACAATCTCATACCCGATACTGCACTACACCGCGGCGACTTTGAGCTTCACGAGCTGGGCGTGGAGGACCTCCGCGGTCACTGGTCCCAAATCGGGGCTCGACGGAAGATCCCCCGTATTGTCGGTAGCGTGGTCGTGCTCGCAGCGAGGGTGCGGCGGTGCCTCGTCGGGAGCCCAGCTTCTCGGTGCAGAACTGTCGTATCTCGCACGGGCGAATCCTGGAGGCTTCGTGATGGATGGCGATCTTGTCACGGTTGTGGTAGTCGCTTACGTGGATGTGCCCGGATATGCCTCGTATATGCCCGGGGACGTGGCTGGCTTTGAGCCTAGTGTGGCCGAAGCGCTCATTCAGCAGCGCAAGGTTAGGCGGTTTCAGGGGGTGCCCCCGACAGCCCCCGCACCTTCGGCCAACACTCCGCCGGAGCAAGCGCCGAAGCTGCTGGTGGCCGGGCCGACTACTCTCGCGCCCTCAGCGGAAGCTGTACAACCGGTCGCCGCCAAGTCTTCCCAGCTCGCAATAGCCATAGCGTTTCTCCGCGAGGTCCTCGGTCGCAGGCCCAGGCCGGTCACAGAGGTGCAGACGCTCGCCAGGCAGCGCGGTATTTCTCGCGCGACCCTTTGGCGCGCCAAGCGGGCGTTATGGGTGCAGTCCGAGAAAATCGGGATGAAGGCGGGATGGGCCTGGGCGATCCGCGAGGGGACGCTCTGGGGGTGATCACCCTCGGGAATGGGGCGTGAATGGGGCGTGAATGGGGTGTTAATGGGGTGTTAATGGGGTGCGAAAGAGGCTGAAAACGTAAGTTTGCCCGGATGGGCGGAACCCCCGCTGATCTTCGGAACCTCATGGGATTCCAGGGTTTGCGCGAAGGTGATCGAGGTGCGCGGGGAGGGAAAAGACCCGAAGATTGGTGTAAGTGGGGGGGAGCACCCAGCCGCCCGACCCCTTCCACGCACGCACGACCCCACCGATGAGCATGTAGCAGGGCGACGCAGTCGACGAAGGGTGCTGGAACTTGTGCTTAATGGTAACCACCCATTTACCACCGGCGCTGACAGAACCTGGGACCGCGGCGTTGACGCCTGTGCTTTGGCTCGAGGGCGTGCAACGTCAGGGCGGCGAGGGCAACCTCGGGGACCAGGGTTCAGATGCCACCTCGGACAACCTCGGCCGAATAGAGATAGGTAGAGTCTGCCCCGGTCGATCGTCAGACCCTTGCTCCAGAGAGGCACGTCGGTCGGGACTGGCGACAGTGCATGATCCGAATACATCGGTGCGGCCTCGTGGAAGTGCGAGCCGACCCTCCCTCTCGCGGCGTCCGGTAGGTCCCGATCGTTGGCCTTCCTTATGGACAGAGGGTACCACCGACGACCTCGTTTTCCCGAGGGGTGGGAGGTTGCACTCAATTTACACTTGTCCGGCGCTATGCAGGATGCAACGGGGTGCATTCCTGTTCTACCTTCTGAGGGGCCGAAACCTTTGGAAGATAGGGCGTCTAGCAGCGCCGTGCAGTCGGATGTAGCCGGGTTCTTGGTGGAGGCGGCGGGAATCGAAACATCGACCTTTGGTCTGCCGTCTAGTAAAAACCGCATCTCGCTGTCAGCCTTTGTTCACAGGTGTTTGCGAAGTTTCATCGATCCTGCGTTCCCCTGCCCCACTCTGTCTAGTTTCGGGTACTTGGGACACAGGTTTTGGCACAGGTTGAAACGCGTCGGGGGGCCCGTTTCCTCGGCGCGGCCTCGCGGGGGGCCTAGCTACTCGATAAGAGGGGAAGGAAGGTCTGAGACCCTTTGGGCTCTCCGGGACTCATATCACCGACGATATCTCATCCTTTCCAGGATCCGTAGCGCCGGGGCCACCGATCCCCCCGTGGCGACCGGCGGAGAAAATCCTCCGCGCCACAGCCCCTATCCCAGCGATTACCACAATAGCAACGAGCCAGCGGATCCATGGGCGGGTCGCCGTGGGGCCGGCAGCCACGAACACACCCGGCAGGTCTGAGGGGGCAAAAACCTCCATGCCCTCCGATACCTGAGTCGCCCCCAGCGGGCTCCACCCCGATCCGGAGAACCGGAGGAGCGCCGTTGCGCTGATTGGATAGCGCAAGACGACCGTCACAGGCTTGGCGAGCTCGATCACCGCCTTGGAGTTCGCATAGCGCAGGTCAATGCGATAGGCGTTCCCGTCGAAATTCAGTTGCGACGGCGGTGGGGCGAACGTGAAAGGGTCCACCGGGGTGATTTTCACAATCACGGAGGATTCGCCGTGATGTGGGACGACGCCGTTCTGAGGAAAGATCACTGTGGCCTGGGCGTCATCGGTCGACACCTCCCCCTCCACCGACCCGAATTGGTTCAACGCGAGCGCCCCGGCTCCCGTCGCCGGAGCGTGATTTCCCTCTCGAAGAGAGGGCGGGGGGTGGAGCCAGTTATACGGGGGCAGTGGTGCGATCCCATCGTAGAGCAAGCGGATCGGACCTGACCCCCAGGCAGACACCGTCGCGGCGACATAGAGCAGCACGGTCAGGCCCCCCCACACAAGCCAGAGCCGTGAGCTCTCGTTGAGCTCGACCCCGGACCCCGCTCCTTTCACCATGGTTGTCTGAAGAGAGTTTTCTCCATCGTGGTGACCCCGGAGCCACCATCTGTGCGGAGATCCCTGGCCCGATCTCGGATCACGGCCCGGCAGGGACGAAGATCCCCAGGCTGTCTGTGTCCGCCAGCACCTGCTGGCTCCCGGCGAACCGCGTCGTGGGGAGAGCTTTCCACCCGCTCCCGACTGATTGGAGCAGCATAGTGCTATGCACGGCGTAGCGGAGCACCACTGTCGCAGGACCGGCGAGCGTAGCCGGCATCGCCGATGCCGCGTAGGTCGCCTCGATGCGGTAGGTGCTGAGGGAGTTGATTGTCCCCGGTGCGATTTGCCGGAGGATGGACCCAGCGGTATGGAGGAAGGGGCGCCAACCCATCGTACAGCAACCGAGAAAAGAACGACCACGAGCTGGTCACCGCCGCAAGATACAGGAGTGCCGCAACAATACCCCAAGCGAGGGGGCGAGTCCTCACGGTACCTGGTGGTGCGCACTCACGACCTCTTCATCGCTCCTGACGGCCATGACTGCGTCGTGCTTGGCAGCTCGCTCAGCCGCACGCGCTGCGGCCGAGCGGCAAGCGCCCCACGTCGCATTGGCATCAGCTCATCTGGAGGAGATTGGCCGCGGCATGCGTGACGGCTGAGGCGGACCACGTACCGGCCGCCCAGCGCTGCCAGCCGAACAACACCCCTGCCGCGAGATCAATCGGCAGGGCTCGCACCCCGTAGACCGGCACGTGCACGATCGCGAAGGCCATGGCACTCCCCCCCACGGCGAGCCATGCCCCCCATCGAATCAGCCAGCCATACACGAACCGCCGGAAAAAGAGTTCCTCGGCCGCAGCGGCGAGCAGACTTGCCCCCACAGCCAAGGTGGTGACGGGCGCAGGCGCCACGGCCACGCGCAGCCACCGGCCGATGGCGAACGCGGTGATGCCCATTCCGACGGCGACCAGCCAGCGCGTCCCTCGCGGCCGTTCAACCTCATCGCGCCGCAGGGGGGCGAGCGCCCCGACTGCCCCTACCGCGCCTGTCACCAGCACCGCGCTGAACGACCCCGGCGGCCGAACGGCCAGAGCCACGCAGCCGCAGACCGCCAACAGCGCCGCCCCCCATTCTCCCGGGCGCGCCCCTCCCACGCTCAGCGAACCGTAAATGTTACCGATCGAATCACGCGCGGATTAAACGGGAAGTGGTCTTGTGCCACGAACTCCGCCGTGAGCAGGTGCGGGCCTTTGACCACAGCGATGTCCTGCTCGAGCCCGTAGGCCATTGACACGACCCTCCCATCGACGAGCAGATGGACGTGCCCACGATCAGGTCGCAAGTGGGTGGAGACCTGGGGGGTGATCTGCGCCCCCTCTAGCCGGAGCCGGACGTGGAGGGTGGTGCCTGAGATCGTGGCCCCGGGCTCCGGCCACACGATGGCGAGAGTGGCGCTTGAGCGCGGGCGGATCTGGGGTGCTGGCGGGGCGGCCGCTTGCGGGCGCGCACTGCATCCGATGATCGCAAGCGAGATGAGAATGAGGCCTGCATGCCCCATCAGGTTATGCATCGGTAGAGGATTCGCTCCCAGCGGAGTCCCCTCCCGTCATCTCGACGTTCCGGACTGGCTGCCGTCATGAGCTAATTCCTTCCATGGGCCGCCTGCGCCTCACGGCGTTGCTGCACGCGTTCCTCACGCCCGAGGAACCACGCGATCAGGATCAGCAATGGGATGACATACATCATCTGCCCCATCACCCACATCAGGCTGCCACCCAGCTTTTGGTCTTGAAGAGCGCTCAGGCCCCAGAGGTGCGGGACGACCGTGTAAGGCCAGTAGAAGACTCGGTCCGAAAACGCCAGCGCGAGGCCGAGCAAGAAGTTGACAACTTCGGTACCAAACAGCATCGTGATGCGAACCCCCAGGTCCGCCTGAACGAGCGTCGGCGCCGGTGAGACGATGACGCCCCAGAACACGAGACCGACCGCGACGAAACTGGCGTGCTCGGCCGCATGGATCCACGGCGCCTCGAGCGTCGCAATGTACGCCGCGGGGGAGTGCCAGAGCAGCAGCACCCCATTGTAGAGCACGAAGGCCGGGACAGGCGACCACAGCGCCCGGTAGGCGTGCCACAGCGAAGGTCGACGATGGAGCCACCCAACGACCCCCGACGGCACGCCCAACACGAGTAACGGGGGGGCGACCATCATCAAGAGCATGTGCTGGACCATGTGGAGCGTAAACGAGTACGGGGCTCCAGTGTGAACCGGGGAGAGCAGGGCGACAACGAGCGTGGAGAAACCGGCCCAGAAGTACAGCTGTTGCCGGCGCCCGACGCGGAACCGGTGTAGCACCCAGAGGTACGCCGCCGCGGTCAGCCACAAACCGGCGACGCTTGTGGGGTTCCAATCCCAATCTGTGAGCCGTAGCGTGACGACCATCGATGGTGAGCCGAGTCCCGCCCTCCAGTATAGTAGCAGAAAGACGCGTCGGCGGTCGCGTTCCGAAGATCGTCCGAGAAATGTTGCCCATTTCGACGGCAACCTCCTCGAGTGCGTCTCGACCCGCTCACGACCACCTCGGCCGGATGAACGACCTCTAAGGCTCTGGATTCGTAGAGGTGCGTGTCGCGTCTGTCAGCATCTGGACCACGAAGAGGCCGATGACCAACACGTGCACGGCCGTGCACCACAGGCAGATGCTTCCGATCACCACCAGTTCGGTGTAGAGAAGCCGCAGCACCGCTGCGGCACCGATCACCGCCCAGCCGATCCCGCCCCAACGTAGCCACGGGGGCTCCGCGGCTCCGTGACGCACTAGCGACAGGATCGCGAGCGTGGCGGCGACGGCGAACCAGATCATGCCCCAGAGTGCCACGGGGATCCCGTTCCAGACGGCTTGAGGGCTCGTCAGCACGCGCTCGCAGTTCACGGCGCCCGAACTCGAGCAGACAAGAGACACGGCCGTGTCGTAGTGTAGGGCGCTGAGGTACGCGGCGATCCCAAGCCCGATCAGGCTCGCGGCGAGACGGACGCGGTCCCAGGCCTGGAGGGACACCCGATCAGTTCCCGGTGTGGGGCAGCACCTGCGCGGCGTCGCGCACCCCCGCACTCTGACACACGGAGGCCGGCGCCTTTCCGTCGACGGCACAGATCGCGGCGGTGATCTCGTTCGCGAAGCTGAGAATCGCCCGAGCCGCGGTGGTCGTGCCTACAGGGAGGGATGCTGCAATGGCGTGCCAATCCATTCCCTGCAACACGGATGGCGAAAAGGGCGATCCCGTCAGAAGATATCGGCCGCCGATGATCAGGAACGGGATGCTCCCCGAGGAGTCGTAGTGGCTGAACAGCGCTGCCTGCGTATCGGTGAGGTGCTGCAGCGGTGGATATCGCCCGGAGGCGTCCTGGATATTGCCCTGCAGTTCCGCGGTCTGCAGCAGAAGGTATGGGCTTTCGTATCGTTGTCGCAGCAAGGTGAGGGTCGGCGTGCGTGGGAAGACGTCGGTTGCGGACGATGTCGAGAGCGCCAGCCCGGTAAACGTGCCGAATCGATCGAGCGTCGCGACGAGCGGCCACCGCATGACGGCACAGTAGGGACAGTACTCGGCGCCGACGTAGAGCACGACGGGCGTCACGTTACCCGACGGCGGCGTCCCCACAAGCATCAGGCGAGCCGCCCCGTCCGCTCCCACCCGATCCCACGTAGGCTCGGGGATGGCGGCCAGGTTGCGCGCGATATCCGCCGGTAGTGGCGTGCCTTCGGCCGCGGCCAAGGCTAGCCGCGAGGCGCTTTGCCGTTGGCGCTGATGGACGATACCCCCGACGATGACCAACGCAACCGCCACGCCGAGGGCCGGGAGCGTCCACACTAGGGATGGTCGTCGACCATGCGGTGCGGGTCGGCGCATCTCCGGACCCGCACCAGTCTTGATCTTTCGACGCGGTCCCTGCGGCATAGGACTCCTCTCCAGCGTGGCCTGTTCTCACGTCTGCGGGGGGGCGAGAATCTTCAGGTCCGTCATCAGCGCCTTCGGCGTGAAGTCCGCGGACAGGAAAACTCGAATTTGCCCCCTTGGATCGATGACGTACGCGAGGGCGGTGTGTGTGATGTTGCCGATGGTCGCCGCCACCGCACCGGCCTCAGGATCCAGTCCCCTCGTTCCGATATAGTATTGCGCCCAGATCGGGCGGAGTTGTGCGGGCGACCCTGTGAGATACTCTAGTTCCCCCCGTACGTGGTGCGCTGCAAGGAAGGCCCGAACCGCAGGGCCGGTGTCTCCCCGGGGATCCACACTGACCGCGATGAACGCCACGTGCCGTGCCAGAATCCCCAATTGCGCGTAAGTGCGGTGCAGTTTCTCGGCGATCAGCGGGCAAACATCTGGGCAATGGGTGTAGAGAAAGGTCAGGACAACCACCTTTCCCCGAAAACCCGCGAGAGACACTTCCCGTCCGTCTTGATCTCGCAGGCGAAACCCGAAGGCTGATATTGGAGGCGTGAGCACGCTCCCGACAAGGGGGGTTGGGGGTTGAGGTAGCAAGCGTTTGAAGGTCGCGAGCCCACCGACGGTCGCCGCCATCAAGGTGACTAATACTATTCCCACCCAACGTCGTGAACCCCGGATCGGCATGCGAGGGCCCCCAGAAGCGCGGCGCTTTTCCCGTTCATCCGTGTTGATCACCCCGTTTCACCATGCCCCCCCCGGAGTCATTCGGTCCCACCAAAATGATTGTATCATCCGGATACCTCTGGACAATGGTCCGGAAATAGTAGTCCTCACATCCCGGCCGACTTAGCCGAGCGAGGTCTTGCCAACGTCGTCACTGGCCCGAGCACTACCGGAAAACCGACATTCCGGAAGCTTACATCAAAACGGAGGACTCTATTGTGCGCGCGAGAAAATGTATCGAATCTCTGTGATCACCCGACGATCAAGAAGGTAAACGTCTGAGCGTGCGCGACCGGACGCTACCCGACAAGGGGGCCCGAGGGAAAAAACGCTCAACAATCCGTGAAGGTCAGTGATCGGATCACACGTGGATCGAAAATGATCTTGTGCGACGAACTCGGCAGTGAGCAGATGTCCCCCCTTTGGCGACAGAGATGGCTTGATCGAGCCGTATGCCATTGAAACCACTTGCCTATCGATGAGCAAATGGACGTCCCCTCTGTCAGGTCTCAGACGCGTGGAGTTCTGGGCGGTGATCTGCGCATATAGCTCGAAGCCGGACGTGGCGCATAGGTCCCGAGATCGTGGCGCCGGGCTCTGGCGAGACGATGGTCAGCACGGCGGTCCAGCGCAGATGGGTGTTGTTCGCGGGCCCGAGGGCCGCCGGGACGGCACTGCACCTGCGCAGGCTCAAGGCAATGCGCACCAATCCTGGAAGACCGACCAGGGATCCCCATTGGGAAAAGGATCGCTCCACACGCGCCACGCCGTTTCGCCTCCAGGGTCGCTCTACAGGTGGGCGGTGAAATGGGCGCGCAGGGTCTCGCCACTTCCGGTGGTGACGACAACGTCGATTCTCCAGTCCCCTTTGGTCAATCGGGCGTCCGCAATGAAGTGCCCAGGGCCGAACCGGCGCGCAGACAGCGACAGAGGAACCTTCCCAGTCCCGGCCGCGAGAATCTGGGGAAATCGCGGGACCGGAAGCTCGCCGCCTGCAGCATTAATGAAGGTCAGGTGCAACTCGTTGAGTCCTGGCTTTCCAGGATCGAGGTACGCGTCCAACAGACGGCGACCAGGGAGATCGATGTTGTAGAGGGCGGGCTGGCCCGGGGTTTGCAGGATCCGAACGGCCTGGGGAGGGGTCCGGGTGGTCACCGCGAGAGGCACCTCCACGGCGGTACGCTGTCGTTCAATGACGGCGGTGACGAGCCAGGGTCCGTCGAGGGAAATGTTCACCCCCTGCCCCTGGTACGTTCCATCGGCCGCGCGCCGTAGTTCCAGCGTCGAGGCGCCAATGTCCGGTCGCGCGGGAGCCATAAACCGCAGAGTGACCCGTTCCGCCGCGATGGGACGCCGCGTATCATAATCTGTAATCTGTGCCACGAACCGGTTCACGCCGGGGACCCCCGGGGTGACCTCCAGGTGGACTCGAATCGTCGTGGCGTAGTCGTTGGCCGTGGCCGTGACGACCGACACGGCGGATGCGGCGCCCCCGGTGAGGCTGGGCGGCGCCAAGCCCGTCAGCAGCCCGGCCACGGCCAGCACCACCGCCGCAAGCCCCAACTCAGTTCCCCCTATCCGACGCAGACCGCGCAGGGTCTTGGTGGCAGCGGGAACACTCCGGTAGCGGTTCACTGCTCCAAGGCTCGCGAGGACGAGCAAGAACGCGGCCTTGACCAGCACGACCTGCCCGAAATCGCTGGTGAGCAGGGCCCCCCAGCTCCCCACCTCATCGACCGCGCGAAGCACGCCCGTTGCCGCAACAACGACCAGTGCCACCCCGGCTCCGGTTGAGAAGCGCCGGACCAGAATAGCTTTGTCGCCATCTGGCCTGCCACGGACGGCCACCAGCAGGGCAGCGAGGCCCCCGACCCAGATGCCGATGCCGGCAAAGTGCAGCCACTGGTCCATGATGTTCGGCCATCGCCATGGGCCTGCGCCCGCGCCAGGATGCCCGGCCAGCACATGCGCGAGCATCGCGCCTGCCGCTCCTATGCCAACAATAAGAAGGGCGCGGCGACGTGAACGGATGGATAGGCGTTGGGTCGCTCCAATGGCGATTCCCGCAATGCTGAGCGGGAGCGCCCTCCAAGCGAGGGCGAGACCGAGCGGTGTTCCGAGGAGGCGGCCGATCCCGACTCCCGCGTCGGCCGCCTGGGCCAGACCCAGGACGACTAGCCCCGCCGCGGCAAACGCCCACAGCATCCACAGATATCCCGCGCTCGGCATCACGGGCTCGTGGGCTGCCAGCGCCCACACCCATGCAGCCCCCAGCAGACCGCTCAGGCCAAGATACCACCCCCAACGGCTGATGACGTAGAGCGGTGAGGGCCACGGCGGCCTCCCTTGCGCTGCCGGAACCGTCCCTGGAGAGACACCGATCCCGAACCCAAACGCGCCCCCGGTTACGTGGCCATCGACGCGGGATACGGTCCGCCAAGTGACCGTGTACACCCCGTTCAGGAGCGGGCCGAGAGGGACTCGTAGCTGCCGCGGATTCTCTGGAACGACCTGTGCCCCTCCGCGATCGACCACCCGGCCGGCATTATCGAGCACGTGGACCACGGAGAGGGTCGGCTCGGGTTCCTCGGTGAAGGTCATGGTCACAGCGGCGGGTGACTTCTGGAGAACGGCTCCGCTTGCGGGGGTAGCTTCGCGCAACAGCGCGTGTGCACCGGCCGGGGACGCGATGACGAGTACGGTTACGAGCGCGAGGGTCGTGCCCCGCGAGAACACTATGCGGTACCCGGGCGCCGCGGTTCGTTCACGCCACCGAAAGCTCCCAAACTAGAGTCTTCTGCTCTTCGGCAGCACATTATCGAATTGGGACCAAGCGGGGTCCGATGGTGAACCCCTGCTCACCGTTTGCGCTGGCCCATGTCATGCCTCGTCGCGAAGGCGGCGAGCTCGACGCGGTTCCGTAGATGCAGCTTCTCCAGGATGTTCTGGAGGTGGCGTCTTACGGTATTCTCTGCAATGTCCAGCACCATCCCGATCTCCCGATTCGTCTGGCCGCGGGTGACGAGCGTGAGAATGTCTCGCTCTCGCGCAGTGAGCATCGGCAGGGTCGTTGCCAGGTCCGGCTTCCGGGACCAGGTAAACTCTTGAAGGACGCGCTCCGCGATGGTCCGTGAGATACGCGCGTCTCCCGACACAATCGCATCCAGATATTCCAACCAGAGCTGCGGTTCCATATTCTTGATCAAGTAGCCTTGCGCGCCACGCTTAATCGCTTCGAACAGATCCCGGGGGTCGTCCGAGACGCTCAGCACCACGATCTGCATCGACGGAAATTCTTCCTTGATCGCCTGGATCGCGCCGAGGCCGTCTAGACGCGGCATGCGGAGATCCATAAGCACGAGCTCGGGCATGAGCTCACGGGCTCGGGCGATGGCCTCCAGGCCGTTTGTCGCTTCGGCGATAACCTCGAACTGCGAGGACCGTTCGAGGATGTTCCGAATGGCGCGCCGCGCAAGCGCGCTGTCGTCAACGATCAGCGTCCGCCTGACAGACATCAGGTCCTTTCTCCCAAGCCGTGGAGGGAAAGGACAATCGCGGTCCCCCCACCCGGCACCTGCGATACCGCCACCGTCCCGCCGGCCGCCGCAGCGTGCTCCCGGAGCGTCGCCAGGCCGTACCGCCCTTGCGCCGGACCCGGGACGGGATCCGGCAGGCCCCGCCCATCGTCCGCAACGGCGACCGCGAGGCCGGCCTTGCTCCTGGTGACGGTGATGGTGACCGTCCGCGCCTGCGCGTGTTTGGCGACGTTGTGCAGGATTTCCCGGATCAGGGCCATCACGTGCAGTTCCCGTTCGACCGGGAGGGCCAGGGGGGGGCCCACCTCCTCCAGCGTGACCGCCACGTTGTGGATGTCACTCCATTGCTGCGCGTAGGCTCGCAGCCAGGCGGCGAACGGCTGGTCGGGCTGCCGCGCCGTTCGCAAGTCGAAGATGGTATCACGGACACGGCTGGCGGTGTCTTGGACGGCCTGTGCGATCTCGCGCACGGTGCGAAGGGCGGTCTCCGGTTGGGTGGGGTCACCTAGGGATCGTTCGAGCGTCCCGGCCTCGACATTGAGGAAGAACAGCGCTTGCGAAATTCCCTCGTGCAGCTCCCGGGCGATTCGCTCCCGCTCGTCGCGCACGGCGTGCTCGATCTCGAGCCTCCGGACGCGCGCATCAGTTGAATCGAGCCGCCGGTAGAGCGGCACGAAGATCAGCAGGGAAATGCCGAGCGCGATCGCCCCGGTCACGACGTTCCCCAGCATCACCGGGAGGACATCGTGCAACCATTCGTGCCTGACGATCTCGGCGCCAAGAACCAGAACCGCCGGCAGCAGAACCGTAAGATACCGGGCGAGCGTTCGCGCGCCAAACGAGACAATGGACCCCGGATACGTGGCGATCGCCATACGCGCCCCCGATCGTGCGGACACTTCGCCGCCCCCAGCACCTAGCTGGGTAGATATGGAGACACCGCCATCCGAACCAGAGTACGTCTGGCTCTGGGCTGTCCGCCGCAGTTCTACAGCGGCCCGCCCTGCGAGTCTGCGGCTACTGCGTCACGGTGCACGTCGCTGCATGCACCGGGCCCACCGGCTGGTGCGTCTTATTGTCCGCCCAAAAGACCTTCACGGTATGCGGACCCGGCGACAACGGAGCGAGCATATACTGGTAGCGGTGGGTGCCGGCCGGTGTGAGTTGGTCGCTGCTCGGCATCGTCACCACGCCGTCCACCAGGATGTGCAGGTGGACGCCCGGCGCCATCCCCGCCATGCCCCCCCCACCGCTCGTCTGCCCCGTGGTCATGCTCCCCATGGTCAGCTTCTTGATATCACCGGGCGTCTCCACAATAAGGGCCACCGGGTTCTTGACCGTGCTGTGGTCGGCCGGCGCGACGAGTTGGAGCGCCGGCAGGGCCATCGATCCGGGCATACTCATGGCGCTGGTCTGGATCGAGAAGCGGAAGTACCCTTGCGTGACCGCGTTATCGTCAGCCGACACCACATGCCAGCGCACGAGGTAACTGCCGGGGCTTAACCGCGGCGGCGCCAGTCGCAGGACCTCGTGGCTCGACACCTTCGGATCCAGGCCGCCGGTCCCCAGCTGCTTGTTGTGGGCATCGTACAGGTGTAGGTAATTCCCATGCGTGGCGAGTTCCTCGCTGAACCACGCCTGAATCGCCGAAGGACTCGATGTCAGCGCCGCGCCGTTAGCCGGAGAGGATTTGGTCATCTCCGCATGCGCCGATACCCTCACCCCCGCGAGCAGGGTCGCCACTCCCACCGCCACCAGCCACACGGTTGCTGCCGTTGTTGTCTTTCCCATGTACCTCACCTTCCTTTCCTCTCTCTGCTAGAGCTCATGCTGACCGCACCGTCCCGCCGGCGGGCCCGGTCCCGCGTGCGCGGCGACGGCTCGATCTGGCGGCGACGATCACGCCGACGGTGCCCGCCAGGATCCCCATCGTGCCGAGCAGCTCTCCGCGACGGGCCCCGGCTGCGGCGGTAACCCGGGTGGCCTCCAGCCGCGAGCCGAGCCGGTCGAGCTTCTCCGCCAGTTCTCCCGGAGACGGATCCTTGGCGGGGAACTCGATCGCGGCCGCTTCCTGCACCGGATCGAACGTTGTTTCGGAACTCGTGAAGGACTGGTCGATCCGCTGGCCGTTGAGCGACCCAATGAAGTGGAAGGTGTAGTTACCCGGTCGCGTCGGTACCACGGCGGCGCGAAAGTCGCCCGGCCTGCCGAACGCCTTTCCGAAGGCGGCCTCCAGCGGCAGCGGACCCGTCTTTTGGCCGCCGAAGACGATCTCGACCTTGAGGTCCTCGGGAAGGTCCGTGAACGGCTTCCCTTTCGCGTCGCTCAGCATGAGCTGGACGGCGTTCTTCACACCCGCATACGTGGGTTCATCGGCCCAGCCGACGCGCATGACATACGCCCCCACCTGGCGCCGTTCATGCGCTCCGGCACTGCCCGTGGCAGTCAGTACCACACATAGCGCCAGGGCTAGTCCGGTTCCTAATGTATACACACCACGCCATGGCATAATTTCTCCTTATTTCGTAGCAACCGGGGCAGGCTCACGTCGAACGCGCCGGAGGGCTATTGGAAGAGCCCCTGGCCTCCAGCCCCCTCATTCTAGAAACTCCGCCGGCGGATGTCTCTACTACTTTTGGACCATTGTACGAGATTTTGCCTCGATCTACACTGCTGGACAGGCACATTCGGGGGGGCTTCATGGTTCGGCGAAGTGGGTGGATCGCTGTCATCATCATGTTAGGGTGCATGTGCGGAGGCCCGCAGGCCTCCGCACATGCTTTCCTCAACGCATCAGTTCCAAGCGCGGACAGCACCGCCAGCGCGTTGCTGAAAGAGGTCAGGTTATCGTACTCTGAACCGGTCGAGATCCGCTTCAGCATCTTCAAGGTCTACAAATTGAATGCCGCGCCCGGCGCCGACGTGCGGGCACTGCATGCGGCGGCGGACGATATTGTGTCTGCTGACTTGCTGAAGCGCGGTGATGAGGCGGCTCGAAGCGATGCGGGTGTCGCGAACACCACGAGGACCAGCACCGACATCGTCCTGCGGCTCAAGGATCTGGAGCCGGGCGCCTACGTGCTCATGTGGCGCGTCCTTTCGGTCGACACACACACGACGCAAGGTTCGTTCATTTTCGTCTACGCGCCCGGCGATTCATGAATAAGCACGCAGACACCCGGATCTGGCAGAGTGTGCTCCTCGCCGGTTTGCTGATCCTCGGAATCGCGGCCCCCGTGGTAGGTTTTTTGACGCCGCTCGCCTTCGGGCCAGCACATGATCCCTCTATGCTGACATCCGATGCGGGCACGCTGGGAATGACGGGTGGAGCCGGGCAGGAGCCACTGCTGGGGAGCGCTCCGTGGGCGACGATCCCGCTTCCGTCGACTGTTCTTGCCGCCGACGTCACGCAAGGCGGCGAACCCGCGGGAGCTCACCCGCCTTTGTGGGTGTGGCTGCCGGACATTGACGGCCCGGACCTATCCGGCGTGCGGGTCGCCAACGAACCCATTCGGTCACTGGAAACCGCAACCGGGTCATCGGACTTCTCTGCCGGCATTCGTGCACAGGCCTCAGCGATCGATGCGATGCCGCCGCAGGCTATTCAAGCGCTACAGGCTGGCGCTCCAGAGCGCCAGGACCCGCCGGCCAACCTCCAAGTCTCCGGTGTCTTGATGTACCGGCTATTCAACAGCCCGTATCCCCCGGTCGCCGGTGGAGCCAACCTGAATGGCCTGGCACCCACGCCAGGCTTGTCCACAATCCACGATGGTCTGCTGGAGACGGCCTGGAATGCGACGTTCAGCCCCACGTTCAGCCTGTTTGCCGATCTGAGCCTCGAAAACACAACCGCGGCTGACTTTAGTACCTCGGACATCGAAGAAGCCTACCTCGATGCGCATAATCTATTTGGCCTGCCCGGCCTCGGCATACGGCTTGGCCGTGATCGGATCAAACTTGGCTTCACGGGATTATTGCTCGACGAAACTGCCTTTGACGGTGGCCGGCGCGATGGCATTGAGATGCAGTTGTCTCAGCTCGGCCCGGTCTCAGTCCTCGGCTTCATGCAGTACGCGGTGGACGACGGATTGCAGATCGGGAACTGGACGTCAACGCGCCGGGTGTGGGGCGCCCGCGCCGAGGCTGAGGTGGTGCCGGGCTGGACCGTCAATGTGAGCTATCGGGCCGACACCGCGGGGGACGTCGAGGTCGGGATGTGCCCCGGCATCGGGTGCAATGTCGGCAACGGGTTCTCGGCGGGAATCCAGGGAGAGCTTACCTCTGGCGTGAACCTCATCGTGGAAGCGGCCACCTACACGCAATCACAGGATGTGGCGCGATGGTACTATGAACCGAGCCTCGCGTTCGACCTGCAGCGGCTGCTCGGGCTACCGGCGCAGCCGGTACTGACGCTCTGGTACAAGAATTTCGATCCGTATACACTTCCTCTGGATGCCCCTCTTGGTCACCTGCTGACCCCCAGTGATTTCGGGATCTTCAACACCAACGACAACCTCACCGCAGTCGGCGCACGCGTTGACCTTTCGGTGACTCCGGCGGTTTCGCTGTTTGGGCTGGCCGAGTGGGGCACGTACAAGGACGGTGGACCCAACTACAATGTGTATTCGATCGGGGTAAAGTACAATCTCGGGGCGGACATTGTGATCAAAGTCACCTACAACAGCTATCAGGTCGATGGGGGCATCGTCACGACGAGTCCGGTGTCCGGCCTCCAATTGAGCAACGCACAAATCTACGAATTGGAAGCGACGAAGAGCTTCTAACGCACGACCCACGCGGAGACAGTTGTTATTGAACCCATGCAGGTAGGTGCGAAAGCCGCGCTCTTTGTGGGCATCATCCTGTTGCTCGGGGCGGGGGTGTTCGTCCGCTGGATCGCGGGGGACGTAGTGAACAGGGGGTCGTGGCGACAGCTCCGAGCAGGAGCCTGGGCCGGCGGCGTCTTGTTGGTTGGCGGATGCGCGCTCGACGTAATCGACACGCTCTCCCGTGCGGTCGGCAGTTTTGACCCGTCTCTCCTTCTGCCCTATCTGTCGGAAACCCGGCACGGCAATGCGGTCATCGCCCGGGTGGCGATCGTCGCCCTTCTTCTCTGGCTCGGGGCGGGGCATCGACGGCCAGCCGGCGCGGACAACGCCGCGTTTGTTACACTCGGCGTGGGGCTGCTAATGACGTTCAGCCTCGTCAGTCACGCAGGTGCTCAACCCGGATTCCTCCCGGTTTCGGCCGATCTCGCCCATCTCACAGGCGTTGCTGCGTGGGCCGGAGCACTCGTGTACGCGGCATGGTTCTTCCCATGGCATGGATCCGGTACCGCAGGCCCATCTTTTGAGCGGGCTCTGGGTCGGCTCTCGACAGTTGGACTCTGGAGCGTCATGCTGATCGCTGCAACGGGCGTTTACGCGTCCCTCAAAAATATTTGGGGCCCTCAGGCACTGATCGGTACGCCCTATGGCCGTGCCCTGCTCATTAAACTCGCCGTAGTTTCCATGGTGGTCATGGTCGCCGCGGTCAACCGGTGGGTGCTGATGCCATCGCTCGCACTCAGATCAGAAGCAGGCCGCCTGGGTGGGACGGTTAAGATCGAGTCACTGCTGCTCCTCGCTATTCTTGGTCTGACGGCCGTGCTGGTCTCCCAAGCACCCCCGGGGCCGCCCCCGACACTCTCGCGACCCCTGACCTTCGGCGACACAGCAGGGCCGTGGGTTCTTCGCGGTACCCTAGAGCGTCGAGACCCTGGCCGCTTCGCGATCGAACTGACCATTCGCGACGCCACCAGTGCGCCGGCACCCAATGGGGTGACGGTGGACCTTACCTTGACGATGCTGGAACATGAAATGGCTCCAGTACGAACGACCCTCGCAGAAATCCGCCCGGGCACGTATCGTGGGACATTCTTTCTTCCAATGACCGGTCGATGGCAGATGGCCATCCACGCTGGACCCAGCACCGCTCGGGTCACAATCCCGACCGAAGACGCGGTCTTCATCCGACATTCCAACCCGTGGACAGTTATGCTCCCGGGCGTCGCGGTCATCGCCTTCGGGTGTGGGTTCGTCGTCGTTGGCTTACGCCGGATGGGTGCGGGCATGCGAGGATCGTGGCCGGCGATGGCCGCCGGGATCACGTTCTTAATCATCGGTACCGTGTTGGCCGCACGCACAGTGAATTAACTGCGCCTCTAGCCGGGTGGCGCGATCCCCCGCTGATCAGCTTGCACCAGGCCCCTCGAGGGAGGTGATGCTCATGCGGTGCAGTGTTCGCCGGTTGATTGCGGCAGCCACTGCGGCGATCCTGGTCCCTCTCGCACCCAGCTCTTCGGTCGCACATGCGCAGCTTCTTGGGATTAGCGAAGACGAGGAGATCCAGATAGGACGGCAGGTCGAAGCCGAAGTGGCCAAGACATACGGGTTCGTGAACGATTCCGCCGAAACGCGCCGTGTGGCGACTATGGGGCTCAAGCTCGCCCGCGTTTCAGAGCGGCCAAACCTCCCGTGGACCTACCACATCGTGCGCGATTCCTCCGTGAACGCCTTCGCTGCTCCCGGGGGGTTTATTTTCGTGACCAAAGGGCTATTGTCGTTTGCTAAATCGGACGATGAGTTAGCGTTCGTGTTGGGTCACGAAACTACCCACATCGCGCATCGCCATGCTGTGGATCTTGCCCAGCGTGAAATGGAGTTGCAGCTAGGAGCCGCCCTGATTACCCGCCTATTGTTTGGGGGGAGTTTGAGTGTATATCAGCTCTCTCAGATTGCGACTGGCCTGATCGGAGCGAAGTACTCTCGTGACAAGGAATACGAAGCGGATCATTACGGCGTGATCTATGCTCGGAAAGCGGGCTTCGACCCTAGGGCCTCCATCTCGTTTTTCGAGCGACTTCAAACACTTGAGCAGAAGCAGGGGGCGGTTGGGGTTGCTTTCGCCAGCCACCCTCCAACGCCCGATCGGATCAAGGCCATCAGAGATGAGCTTCGTCAGATAGGGTACCAGGTCGCTCTCACGGACAATTTCGTTCCTATATCTCTGACAGAACGCTGGGCCGAGCTAAAGACTAATCCCCACAACGTCAAATTCTGATCCTCTCGCGCCACCTACCTCTGGTAGTTTCCCAACCTCCCTCCGGTACTCGTCCAGCCGGGCCTCTGCTTCAGCCCCAGGATAGCGGCAGAGTTGCTTTGGAGTTCCCTTACCACACATCTTCAGACAATTTCCGCGCTTCTCATTTCGGCCTTAGTTAAGAGTCTTCCCGTTTGCGGATACTGTTTTGAAGGGCGGCGATACCAGACAACTGCAGGCCTGAGTAGCCTACTCCGTTGGTCCGATTTCGTGACCTATAAGAGATTGGATTGATTAAGAAGCGAGCGACGATTAATTTTTCGGGCTAACTCGCATCACACCCCGGGCATTCGCGCCCTTGACAGGTGAATATCGGTTTCGATATGATTCATGAGACTAAATCTCGATACCCAATCTCATCTATATTAAGGAGGTGCCAAATGCCCTCGAGGCCCTTTCGCCGCTTGCTCGTCAGCATTGCGATAGGCTCTGTGACACTCGCGGCGGGGTACCCGGTCGCTGCCGCGCCATCCTCTCCCGTCATCGTGGTCGCCGCCGAGAATTTCTACGGCGATATCGTGGGGCAAATTGGCGGCGATCATGTCGCCGTCACGAGTATCGTGAGCGATCCCAACATCGATCCCCACGAATACGAGACTAACGCCAGGGATGCCGCTGCGGTGGCGAACGCCCGCCTCATTATTCAAAACGGTCTCGGGTACGACGCCTTTATGGACCGCCTGGAGGCGGCGTCGCCGAACTCCCAGCGAAAGCTGATCGTGGTATCAGAACTAACCGGGCACAAGAAGGGCGACAACGTGCACCTATGGTACGATCCGGCGACGATCCCCAAGGTCGCGCAGGTGGTCCTCGAGGCGCTGGTCCAGATCGATTCCGCAAACGCCCCGTCGTACCGGAACTGGTACCGAGCCTTCCAGGCGTCGCTCCCACCCCTGACCCAGGCGATCGCCGACCTTAGGGCCCAACACGCCGGCACCGCTGTTGGCGCGACGGAGCCTGTGTTCGGGTACATGGCGCAGGCGATTGGGCTGAACGTCATCACGCCCGTGAAGTTCCAGAAGGCGATCGAGGAGGGGGAGGATCCGCCCGCCGCGGCGCTGGCGCAAATGGAAGATCAGGTCAGGAAGCACCAGGTCAGGCTGCTCCTCTACAACATCCAAACGGTGTCACCCATCACCAAGCGAGTCCAGGAGCTGGCGAAGCGGCAGGGAGTTCCCGTCGTTGGCGTCTCGGAGACCGAACCGCCGGGAAAAACCTTCCAGCAGTGGATGCTGACCCAATTGGAACAGGTGCGTGCGGCCCTCGCCCAGGGGAAGTGATGCAAGACACGCCCCATCCCAGGGGCATGAGATGAAAACGTCGTTCTTGGCAGGACCGGTTGTGCTCGTCCTTGGGCTGCTCACGTCCGCCTGGGCCCAGCCATTCGCGGATGCGCCAACCACCTACTGGGCGCATGGTGCGCTCGCCAAGTTGGCGGCGGACGGCCTCATCCAGGACTACCGATGGCATGTTCCGCGGCGATCGAATGCTTACGCGCTATGAGATGGCGACGATCGTCGCGCGGCTCCTTGCCCGCATCGAGCTCCGGTCCGCAGCATCTACGGCCAGCAGAGCCACACCCCCCCAGCCAGAGGTGACCAAGGAAGACCTCGATCTGATTATGCAACTCGTCAATGAGTTACGCCAGGAACTGACCGACAAGAACGTCCGCCTGCCATCGTCGAGGAAGAGTTGAACGCCGTCAAGAGCAAGATCCACAACGTCAAGATCACCGGCGCGACGGAACTCCGATACGACATCGCCCGGATCGCCACCGGGGCTCCTTTGAACGGTAACCCCACCACTGGCAATGTGAGCGTAGGCGCCAGTCCGACGGGCAACATGGCCCGGAGTGTGCTCCGGCTGTTGCCGCCCGCAGCCGGCGGGGTTCCTTGGTCTTCCTCATAGGCGGAGCGTACCATGAAAGGTCCTAACACGAAAGGGACTCGTATTGGGTGTTACGAAAAGGGGCGTATGTTGGGGGGGGACGTCCAAATGAGACTCGTTGCGCTGGAGAAGGAGGAGGTGCTCCGGCTCCTCGAGGCGGCCAAGCGGCACGGCCCGCGCTCACACGCGATGGTCCTGCACGCGATCCGGCACGGCCTGCGAGCGGCGAAGGTCATGGGCCTGTGGGTCGAGCACGTCAAAGGCGCTCGGCATCGCCGCGCTAGCGGGCGCTGTCGTGGCGACTCTGCCGAAAGGAGGTGAGCAGCGTGATGCGCGCCGCGATTTATGCGCGGGTCTCCACGTCAGACAAGGACCAGAATCCCGAGACGCAGCTGTGGGCGCTGCGGACGTTCATCCAGGCGCAGGGCTGGCGGGCCGCCGGGGAGTACGTGGACGAGGCGTCCGCGACGAACCTGCGGGGCCGGGCCCAGTGGCGGGCGCTGCTGGACGCCGCCTCGAGGCGGCAGATCGACCTAGTCGTCTGCTGGAAGCTCGACCGCTGTTTCCGCAGCGTACTCGACGCGAACACGACCCTCCAGAACCTCAAGCGATGGGGCGTGGGGCTACGGTCCTACACCGAGTCGATGATCGACACGGCCTCCGGGTCGCCCTGGTCGGAGATGCTGTTCAACCTGATGGCCACGTTCGCGCAATTCGAGCGCGGCCTGATCTCGGAGCGGACGCGGGCGGGGATGGCCCGGGCGCAGGGCAAGCACGTCGGCCGGCCCCGGAAAGGGGGGGTCCCGGGCGCGCCCCGCGGGCCCCTGCAAATCACGGGGTCCCCTATTCGGAACGGCGAGCTGGGAAAGGGTTCCCTTTCGGCGGGAGGGGGGTGAAAGTGCTGGCAAGGACCATTCCGGGATGATGCCAGCACTGGAGGCGTCCTCCGGGGGGCAGGGCGACTGTCGTTGGGTGTAATCGATCGCGCTACTTCAGAGAGCCTGAGAAGACCATGATCAGTAATCCGGCAGATTGATCGACAGATCTCCCGACACAGTCTCAGTTCGCTCCATATCTCCGAGCGTCTTTGCTACCAGCGAGACCGCCGTAGAGACCCCCAAATAGGTCGCGGTACCATTGAAGGTGCAGCCGGCATTGCAGTGATAGGTGCCGCCGACCACGAGCGTGCCCCCCGAGGCAATTCCCCAGAGCCCATCCGAATATGCCCCCACGAAAGCGGTCCCACCCCAAGTCCCGGCAATCGTTCCCTTGGCGGAGGTACCCGAGAACGTGAGAGAATAGTGAAGCGTTGCGTGTTCCGGTGGGCGCCCCGGTAGGGCCACGATTAGAACGAGGGCGATCACGAGCCATGTCCCGAGCCCGGTCAACCCTCCTCACCCCTTCGCGTCCGGAGCCTGTTGCGCGGCGAGAAACATCTGAGCAAATGTTTACCCAATTACTCTTATCATCTCCTCTTCGCTGGATGTGCCCATCGCGCCTATCGACCTGTACCGGTCCACGCGCGCACGACCCCGCCGACGAGGAATGTAGCAGGGCGACGCAGTCGACGAGGGGAGCGCCGCTGCCGTGGCGCCGGCGGACGCCTCCATTGCTGGCATCATGCGCACCGCCGGGAGGCGTCCTCGCGGCGATCCGCTCTCAATACCACTACCATCCGCCTGAATGTGGGACCACGGCGTTGGCGCCTGTGCTTTGGCTCGAGGGAGTGCAACGTCAGGGCGGCGAGGGGGCAATCTCGGGGACCAGGGTTCGGATGCCACCTCGGGCAAACTCGGCCGAATAGAGACCACTATAGAGTCTGCCTCGTTCGATTGTCAGACCCGTGCGGGTGGGGGTGCTCGTGAGACTGTGCGGGGCGCCGTGCTGGGAGTGGACGCGCTACTGGACGGGCTGGGAGAGCTTGGACAGGGTGTGGCGACTTCCCCAGCCCGTCTTTGATACTGCGCCCGAAGCCATCGCAGGACTCGCTTCAATTCGGAGAGGCGTGGCGGCTTTCGCTTTGGCATCGGCAAGTCCGCGTATTTTCAATGATCTCGAACCGAAACGAGGAGCCGCTCGGAGTGTCGGACCAGCGCGGACCCGTGTGGAGGGGAGGGCTTCCCGCCGTCACCCGCCCGACAGCGACGTGACGCCGAGCCAGGTGGGGAACTGCCGCCGCTGCCTGAGCGCCGCCATGAGTCAGCCCAACCCGGCGACGTACGCGTTGACCGGCCCGAAGGAGTCGTATGGGCGACAGAAGATCTGATCGCGCTGTACCCTGGTTTCATTACGAGATTCGGTTGCCGCTTCGAACGCGACTAGCCCCCAGGAATGTGGCTGAACAACACCCTGTAAAAATCGACCGTGTCCCAGTAGAACCTTGTCGTGCGAACCGCGTCGGTTAATTTCTGAAAATCAACAGGCTTGACAATATAGCTGTGCACGCCCAACTCCCGGCACGCTTGGGCGTCACGCTCTTCCTGCGAGGCGGTGAGGATGATCACGGAAATCCCTCGAGTAGATGGGTTCTCTCTGATCCTACGGAGGACTTCAATGCCGTCGATTCCCGGAAGCTTCAGATCGAGCAGGACAAGCTTCAGCCCAGCGTTGCGCTCGTGGTCCTTGGCACAGAGTATTTCGATGGCTTCCGCCCCGTCCGCGACCACCTGAATAGGGTTGGAGATATTGAACTTGCGGAGCGCGCGGACGGTCATCTCTGCGTGATCCGGCGTATCCTCAACCAGTAGGATCTCGACAGGCTCTCCGGTCATGTGGCCTCGCTTCCCGGAAGGGTGAAGTAGAAGGTAGCGCCCTTTCCAACCTCCCCTTCGGCCCAGACGCGTCCCCCGTGACGCTGAATAATGCGTTGCACGATCGCGAGCCCTACGCCGGTCCCCTCGTATTCTTCTTGACGATGTAGGCGCTGAAACACGCGGAACATCTTACCGGCATACTGCATATCGAATCCCGCACCATTGTCGTTGACGAAGTAGGTGTGGTGCGTGGGTTCCTCAAGATCAGTGCGCCCCCCGACCTCGATCACCGCGTCCTTGCGATTGCGACTGAACTTTAGGGCGTTGGAGAGCAGGTTCACGTAGACTTGTTTGAGCAGAGCGGGATCCGCCCAGCAGGGGGGAAGATCGTCAATGCGGACATCGGCTTCCTGCCCCGCTCTCGCTCCGTTCACCTCTGCCAGGGCCTGGTGGACGATATCCGCTGGCTCGACATGCTGCTTATTCACGGGTTGGCGACCGAGACGCGAGAACGACAGCAGATCATCAATGAGATCGCTCATTCGCCGCGTCCCGTTCGCCACTTCGTGGATATACCGTTGGGCCTCTTCGGGGAGGGACGATGCATAGTCTTCGAGGAGCATTTGAGAGAAGCCGTGTACTGTTATAACGGGTGCCCGGAGATCATGGGCGACCGAATACGCGAAGGCATCCAATTCGGCGTTCGCCTGTTCCAGTTGTTCGGCCCGATAGGCGAGTTCCTCCATGGTGCTGAGAAGCAGCGCGACGATCTGCTGCCGTTCCGGCGTGACGGCAATCTTCTTCCCGAACAATTCCACATCCATCGTCAGCCGAAATTTCTGCTGCCGGTGCCCCCCCTCTTGCTCGGCGAACAGGGCCTGCATCCGTCCTTGGAGTAGGACATCTTCGTAGGGTTTGATGAAAAAGTTGTCGGCGCCCGCTTCCAGGCCTTTGATGATGTCCATGGGCGCGCCCTTTGAGGTGAGCATAATGATGGGAGTCTCTTGAAACTTGGGGGAACCCCGCAGTTGCCGGCACAGCTCATAGCCGTCCATCCGCGGCATCACGATATCGGTGATCACCATATCCGGGTGCCAGGTGGCGGTCTTGGTGAGCGCTTCCTCCCCATCTCCCGCTACCTGCACCTCGTACCCCTCTGCCTCGATGATTGCACGGAGGCGCTCCAACTGTGTACGGCTGTCTTCAACGATGAGCACCTTCTTCCTCATCGACCTCGGCCTCCTCTGCTAGCCACCAGGGTCATAATTCTGTCCGCAATGTGACTCAGCGGCTCAACGTAATCGACGGCCCCGCGGGCGATGGCCGCCTTCGGCATCCCAAAGACTACGCAGGACGTCTCGTCCTGGGCGATCGTCTGGCCTCCGGCGTCCCGAAGCTCCTTCATCCCGTCCGCTCCATCTTCACCCATTCCGGTCAAGATGACGCCGACAGCTCGCGGCCCATAGGTCTTGGCCACCGAGCGGAAGAGGTAGGTCGCCGATGGGCGGTGTCCGCTCACTGGGGGGACCTGGCTGAGGGCGATATCACCGTCGCCTGCCACACCGAGATGGCAGTCACCCGGGCCCAGCAGGACGCCGCCCCCGTTCAGCCGCTCGCCGTTCTTCGCCAGGCGCACGCGACGCGGCGTAAGCGATCCGAGCCACTGCGCAAGCCCTGGCTCGAAGCCCGGGCTGATGTGCTGGACGACCAGAATCGGTATGCTGAGGTCCGGCGGCAGATCCTGCAGCACTGCCGCCAGCGCCGCCGGGCCCCCAGTCGAGGCGGCGATGGCGATGACCTGATTCCAATGAGCAGTCGGGCCGGCCAGATTCCTGACGGAATGGACTGCAGAGACCCGATCAGGCCGACCCCGTACGACCCTTACGTCCGCCATCACCTTGATTGTCGTGAGCAACTCGTGGCGCACTGCCTGAAATGCCGCGTGAGTCGGTGCCCGGGGCTTCTCCACGACGGCCACGGCTCCCAGCTTCAATGCGTTGAACGCGATCTTTACCTCATCGGGGTCCACGCTCGAACTTACCACCACGATGCGCGTGGGCGACTCGCTCATAATCCGTTTGGTCGCCTCGAACCCGTCGATCACGGGCATGCGGATGTCCATCGTGATGACATCGGGCCGCAGGCTGGCGGCGAGGGCTACCGCTTCGGCCCCATTGATCGCTTGGCCCACCACCGTCACGTCCTGATCGCTCCGCAGGACGGCGACAATGAGGTCGCGCATGACGGGGGAATCTTCGGCTACCAACACGCGAATCGGCAAGGTCTCGCTCCTAGAGTAGCTGTCGAATCGTCTCGAGTAGGTTGGCCTGGTCAAACATGCTTTTCATGATGTACGCATCTGCCCCGGCCGCGATCCCTCGCTCTTTGTCCTCGCGGGTCTCTAGCGACGTCACCAGGATCACCGGCATGCGCTTGAGGGCCTCATCGCTCCGAAGCCGTGTGGTCAACTCGAACCCATCCATGCCGGGCATCGCCACGTCTGTCACAACTAGGTCGCACCCGTCGGCCTGCAGGACGTTCCACGCTTCGACCCCGTCGATCGCCACCAGAACCTCGTACCCTGCCGCCTCAAGGATCGTCTTCACAAGCGTTCGCGTGGTGATGGAGTCATCGACCACCAGGATCGTTTGCCGCTCCTCCGCAACGGCCGGGGCACCCGGCCGGGTCATGTGCCTTCGGATCTGCGCGCGCCCGGCGGATCTCAACAAATCGATCACGTTGAGGACGACCACAACCTCGCCGGTGCCCAGGATGGCGGCGCCGATGACATGCCTGACTTTGGCAAGCTGCGGACCCAGGCTCTTGATGACGATCTCCTGCTCACCCAAGAGGCGCCGCACGCGGAACGCGGCCCGCTGCTCCCCTGACGCGAGGACAACCGCGGTGACGGTGTCGTCCGGCAGTGGGTCCTTCGCGGCGACGGCGACAGGAGGCAGACCGAGAATGTCCTCGAGGCCAACGAGAGTGACAGGACGACCGTTGTAACGAATAGCGTCTTGCCCTGCCACGGCAACCATCTGCTCCCGTGACACGCGGAGGATCCGCTCCACGTTGCCGAGAGGGATCGCAAAGGTCTGGCCCGCTGCTTCTACCAGGAGCCCCTGGGTCGTGGTGAGCGTCACGGGCACGGTCAGAACGACCCGCGTCCCTCCGCCGAGTGTGGAGGAGATCTCGACCCGGCCGTGCAGCCGCTCGATGTGCTCTCGGACCACATCGAGCCCTACGCCACGCCCGGAGAGATCCGTAATCATCGCGTTGGTGGAGAGGCCCGGCCGAAGCACCAGGGCCAGCGCTGCTTGCTCGTCCATCGCGGCTAATTCCTCCGCCTCCACGATGCCCTTCCGCAGCGCCGCTTCCTTGACCCGCTGGGTATCAATCCCTCTCCCGTCATCGGCCACTGCGAGGGTGACGCTTCCGCCTTCCGAGCCTGCCTCGAGCGTAATGGTCCCTTCCGGAGGCTTTCCCACCCGCTCCCGGTCCTGCGGGGACTCGATGCCGTGATCCAGGCAGTTGCGCACGAGGTGAACGAGAGGGTCCTTGAGCAGCTCGAGAACCGTCTTGTCGAGCTCGGTGTCGGCGCCCACCACCTGCAGGGTGACCCGCTTGCCCTTCTCGCGAGCCAGATCACGCACCATTCGGGGGAACAGGTTGAAGACGGTCGAGATAGGCAGCAACCGGATCCGCTTCACCTCATCCTGGAGGTTCGCACTCACCTGGGCCAGGCGCCGGGTTTCGGCCTTGAAGCGGTGTCGCAAGCAGTGCATCTGCTCCTGCAGTTCCCGGAGGCGCTCCTCGTTCCGGTGCAGGAACCGGAGCAGTTCTGCCGGCGGGGCGCCGCCTTCGTCAGGCCAACCGCGCTTTTGGATCATCCCCCGGACCTGGCGCCAGTCGTCATGCCAGCGGTTGGCCAGGTCCGCGACCGATCCAAGGGTCTCGACAGGCTGCTCCACACCCATCCTGGCCACGAGCAGCTCTCCTGCCTCGGCCAAAAACGAGTCCAGCTTCGCTGCGGGCACACGCACGGTCGGCATGACGGTGGGAGCGGCATTGGCCAGACGGGACCCATCTCCACCTGCCGAGGCAGGAGGGGCAGCCTGCCCGGGTCCCGGGACGGTCGCCGGTGCAGGTCGCGGTACCCCGGCCTGCGTGTCCTCCCGTGAGATGGACGTGTCCACCTGGGAACTCGGGTCCGGGGGCACGGTCTTCATGGCTGCGGCAATCCCATCAAGCCTCTGATAGATAAAGGTCAAGGTCTCCGGGCCTAGCGCTGCATTCCCTGTCTTCATCTCTGACAGCCGGGACTCCAGTTCGTGGGCCCTGGCTTCGATGTCATCGAACCCAACAGCTTGCGCCGCTCCCTTCAGGCTGTGCGCCTCCCGGAAGAACGCCTCCAGGTGGCCTCGGCGCAGGTCTGGCGTGAGGTCTTTCTCTAATTCCAGGAGGAGCCCGGTCATCGACTGGAGATGTTCCTCGGCTTCCGCGAAGAAGGTCGTTCGAAGCCGGCGCAGGAACTCATCGTCCAATGAAGCCGATGCTCTAACCAATCTTGTACCGCTCCACTGTCCCGCGCAACTCACCGGCCAGCTCGTTCAGGTGCTCTGCGGCTTGCTGAGACTGGCGAGACCCCGCGACGGCTTGCGTGGTGGCCTGGGTGATATCCTTCATGGCCTGGGCGATCTGGCCCATGCCGAGGCTCTGCTGTCGGGCCGAGGCCGCGATCTGCTGGGCCGCCTGCGAAGCTTCCCGGATCGTCTCTGCGAGCTGCCGGATGCCCTCGCCCGCCTTTTGAGCCATCACTACCCCCGCCTCGGCATTCTTCGTCCCCTGCTCCGTCGCTATCACGGCGGCGTTGGTGGCTCGCTGGATCTCCCCCAGAATCGCCCGCACGCGAGCAGTGGCCTGCTTGGACTGCTCGGCAAGGGTGCGCACCTCGGCGGCCACGACGGCGAACCCCCTGCCGTGCTCTCCAGCTTTGGCCGCCTCAATCGCCGCGTTCAGGGCCAAGAGGTTGGATTGGTCGGCGAGGTCGTTGACCGTCGTGGTGATGTCCCCGATCTGCTGGGTCTGCTCGCTGAGTGCCAGGATGTCCTGGGCAATCGCGTCGACCTTGGCGCGGATCTCTTGCATACCCTGGACGATCGCCTGCACGTTCTCCAGGCCGGTCTGGCCGATCTTTGCCGCGTTCTGGGACGCCTCGGCGACCCCTTCCGCCCGCTCCTGCGCCTGCTCAGCAGCGGCCCGGACCTCGTCCACCGTCGTGCCAGTTTGGGAGATCGCCGCTGCTTGCTCCGTCGCGCTGGCCGTGTGCTGCGTGACCGCTGCAAGGATCTCCGCCGCGGCCGAGGTGATGCTCCCCGCGCCCTTCCCCACCTGACTGGCGAGTTCGTGGAGGCTCACCACCATGGTGTTGAGGTGAAGGCCGAGCACTCCGAGCTCGTCCTGGCCATCTTGGGCCAACCGCGCGGTCAGATCACCTTGCGCCACACGCTCCGCCAGGACCTTGTAATCGCGCACGGTGTTTTGCAGCTTCTCCTTCATGAGGCGCTCGGCTTCGACCATTTCCTGAAGACGTTCGGCCATCCGGTTAAAGGCAGTGGCCATGGCCTCGACCTCATCGCCACTGTGGACATCGGCACGATGCGTCAGATCGCCGCCCGCCAGCCCCTGAGCGGCGCGCGCGACTTCGCCGACATTTCGGGTGATCCGACGAGTGACGACGAACCCGATCGAAACGAGCAGGAGCACGCTCAGAATCGCGCCGTATGTGATACCGCGGATAGTGTCGCGAGCTATGGCACCGGCTGCCCCATCCCTCTGCCGGAGCAGAACGCGCTCGTCGTCCTGCTGTGTGCCAATCACCTTCCGGATCTCGTCCATGATGGTCTTGCCGCGACCGTCCAGAATCACCTGGGTCGCCGCCGCAAATCCCTTGCTTCTCCGGAGACTGATGGTCTTGTTGAGTTCGGAAAGTTTGTCCGCGATCAGGGGAGCGAGGGCGTCAAGCCCGCGCTGCAAACCAGGGGCAGCACCAACGAGTTGTTGGAGAGCGCTTTGTTCCTGGCTGACGACCGCGACGGCGCTGTTGTACGGTGCCAGATACCGCTCGTCTCCAGTGATGATGTACCCGCGCTGACCGGTCTCGGCGTCTTTGAGTGTCGAAAGCAGCGTCTCGAGGTGCTCAAGCACCTGGAGGGAGACCGTCACCTGACGGCTGGACTCAACGAGCTGCACCGTGATCCGGTAGGCGAAGATGTCCGTGACAGCCAAGAGCACCAGTGCCAGCCCGAACCCGGCCCCGATTCTTCGTCCGATCGACCATTTCATCGCCCGTCACCTGCTTTCGTTAATAGCGACCGCGGCTCAGGATCATCACTCCATGTCAGCGGCGGCCACGATCATCCGCCGGTCTCCAAGGATGGCATCGAGGTTCAAGATGATGAGCGCATCGGGCATGATACCGAACACGTACTCCTCTCTAACCGCCCAATCGAGCGACGACATCTTCCCAATGTCCTGCACGGGCACGGTGCGGACATCGCCGACCTCATCGGCAAGGATTCCGACGGTCAGCCCTGCCCCCGTCACCAGGACCACTTTGGCCGGACTGCCGGCTCCGGCATCGAGCAGGCCAAGGAACCGCCGCAGGTTGATGACCGAATAGAGGGTCCCGCGGATGTTGATCACCCCCGCCACAAATTCGGGTGTGGAAGGGAGCGTCACGAGCCCCCGCACGGGGTGGATCTGGTGGATGTGCGTCACGTCGATCCCATAGGCCTCGCCGCCGATAACGAAGGTTACGATCTGCTTCTGCTCCCCTGCGTAGGGGAGCTCGGGGACGATGGAGAGTCTGCGCGCACGCTCTTCGAGAATGCGCTGGACATCGACGGGGGTCCGGGTCTCCATCGTGATTTCGCCTCACCGGTGATTCAGTTTCATGGCCACCGCGTCCAGAAGCTGGCCCACCGTCACGCCCTCGCCGTCAGGGATGGGCTCCTCCCTCGGTCGCGCTCGAAGGAGGCGGTGGGCCACCTCCAGGCACTTTCGAGCCTGACGATTGTTCCCGGCGTGCATCGCCACGTCGGCGAGCACAACGTAGGCCAGAACGAACTCGGGATCCAGGAAGATCGCGCTTCTGAAGGCCTCCACGCTGACCTCCCAGCGTGCTTGCTCTTGATAGACGAGCCCCCTCAGGTAGTGGGCCCTCGCCTGCAGCGGATCGATGGCCAGCATGTCCGCAATCACGGCATGGGCGTCCTCGAGGCGACCGTGGTCCGCGTGCTCGCGAGCCTGCCGGTACGCCTCCTCCGCGGTTGCGGACGCCGCTCCTGCCACTGTTGCGCCCGGGAGAGGACCCTGATGGCCCGCGTCCATGCGGGGGGCAGGGTCAGCGAAAGAATTCCGCCTCGGGGTCTCGTCGGGGGGCGTCCATGGCAAATGAGGGGCCGGCACGGATGGCTGCGTCGTCACCTTCTGATAGGCCATCGCATTAGGGAAGGTCCTGATCTGAAAGCGCCGGTAGATCTCAAGCGACGGCTCGGCATGGCCGACGAGGAGCCATCCGCCCTCAACCAGGGCGTCGTAAAAGCGACTCACCACTTGCTGAGTCGTGTGACTGTCGAAGTAGATGGTGACATTGCGGCAGAGGATGAGATCCATCCCTTCGGGGCCGCCCGCGAGGGGTGGATATGGTCCCTCGATGAGGTTGTGGTGGGCGAAGGATACCATCGTCCCGATCTCAGGCCTGAGATGGAACTCCGCTCCGTGCTGAGTGAAGTACCGAGCCTGGATGCCTGGAGGGCACCCGCGAAAGGACCATTTCCCGTAGCATGCCCTCTCAGCCGTGCGGAGCTGCTCCTCGTTAATGTCTGTGCCTAGGATCAGAATGGTCCAGGTGTCGACGTCGGGAAGCAACTCCCGAAGCACCATGGCCACGGAGTAGGGCTCTTCACCCGAAGCGCACCCAGCGGCCCAAATTCGCAGGCGACGGGAAGCGCGATTCGAGGCGATCAACTGGGGGAGAATCTGCTGCTGCAGCGCGTCGAATTGCTCGCGGTTCCGGAAAAAGTACGTCTCGCCCACGGTCAGGTGTCTCAGCAGTCGTTCGAACGCGGCTCTTCCACGAACCCCATCGGCCAGTAATGCGTAATAGCTGTCAAGATCGTGGTGCGTGGACTGGACCAGGGCCCTCCGTACCCCCGCCTCCAGGTCCGCCCGTCGTTGATCCGGAAACGCTAGCCCGGCCCTCGAAGCGATAAGGTCACGAAAGCGCCGGTAGGCTACATCGTCGAGGCGGATCACGGCATTCCTTCGCTCCGGGAGATTGGCACCGAGCCCATCTCCTCCGGCGCATAGAGCATCTCGGGTTCCAAGACGGGGATCGAGCGATCGTGGAGCTGTGCGACAAGCGACGTGCGTTGTCCAGTCGGGTCGACTGCCACGCTTTGCACCTCCACCTGCTCCGCGGTCACGACCTCCTCGACACCATCTACCAGCAATCCGACAGTCTGCTCACCCGCGTGAACGACCATAATGCGATCAGTGAGCGTCGGTTCCCTGGAGGGGAGACCCATGCGAGCCCGGAGAGAGATCACGGGAATGATGTGTCCCCGCAGGTTGATGGCCCCGACGACTTCAGAAGGGACGTTGGAAAGAGGCGTGATTGCGACCATCCGGAGCAACTCCTTAACATGCTCAAGGGCCAAGGCATAGGTGCGCTCCCCGATGGTAAAGCACACGAGCGTGGAGGCTGCCGGACCTTGTAAAGCCGCGAACGGAGCTCCACGGGGTGGTGAATTGCCCATGGCTCCGCTACCTCCTCACGGCGTATAGCCTGCGCCAAGTAGTGCCCGAGGCGTGCAGGTTCTCTTCCAGGGTCAATATGTGCTCCCGCAGGGGCAGCCCGGCTCACAAGTCAGCTTCCAAACCTTGAGCCGCAGATCCCGGCTCGTTCACCAAGCGACGCGAATCTTATGCCGCTCTTCTCAACATGCCCCACAGCAGGCTGTCGTAGACTTCCCGGAAACTTCTCTCTTGGGCCTGGCGCATCTGATTACAAATCAACATCGGCCATCCCACTCTGCCCGCGTCCACCCATACGTGTCGGGGATTGCGCAAGATGGGCGCCTGGGGTGACAGAACGAGGCAAGCTACCTCCCAGCAATCATGACCCGCAATCAAAGGGGACATTATGGGCTAGGGCAACCTCCCACGCCTTCTTGCCGCCCTTGACGCCACCCATCGCTCCCAGTCTGGACGCCGCATACCGGCTGACGGCCGCGAGCGTTCTGCGACCGAGGCGGTCCAGGGTTCTTCGTAGCGCGTCCGGTAGGTCCGGATCCTTGCCTTCCTCAATGGACCGAGCGTACCACGCCAAGCGCACGGTACAAGAGGGACTCATTCTAGCTTTACGAAAGAGGGGTCGTATTGCTGAGTCGGAGGTAGTGTCCAAATGAGACTCGTCGCGCTGGAGAAGGAGGAGGTGCTCCGGCTCCTCGAGGCCGCCAAGCGGCATGGTCCCCGCGCACACGCTATGGTCCTGCTTGCGATCCGGCACGGCCTGCGGGTGTCGGAGGTCACGGGCATGCGGGTCGAGCACGTCAACGTGAAAGAGGGGTGGATCCGCGTCGAGCGGCTAAAGGGCAGTCTCACCACGGTGCAGACGCTCGAGCGCCACCCGGGCCAGCCGCTGCTGGACGAGGTGCGCGTGCTCAGCCGTTGGCTGCGGGCACGGCGGGAGCGGCGTCCTGTTCGTCTCCTCCCACGGCGGCCAGATGAACCGCTCGACCTTCGCCCGACTCTGGCGGCGCCTGGCCGAGGCGGCCGGCCTGCCGCCGGTCGATCAGTTCGTCCCAGGTCTACTGCACCGTGAGCGATCGGGACGCGAGCGCGGCCGCCCGAGCCGCGTTCATCCGGGCGTTCTGAGCCCGAAACGCACCAATACCGGTGATCCGGGCCTCCCGTCCGTTCACGGATTCTGAGGGTTTCGGACGCCAAAGGTGTGGCGAACGCACCAATATGAGCGAAACGACGCGCCGGACGATAGGCTAGGCGTCTCGGGCGTCCTTCACAGAAGCCGCCGCCGTCGTTCATGGGAGCCGTTCCCAGATCACGCGTGTAAAACGGTTGGGTGTTGTACAGTGCTGAGTGAGCATTTCCGACAAGGATCAGACGATATCTTCGTCATTGCGGTTAGGGGCAAGGCCGGATTATGGTTGAGCACTGCTGCAGGGCCTCACCGGGTCGCCGACCAGCTGGATGGGAGAACGCCGATGGAATCGAATGGTTATCTACGGCTCCAATTCGACGCGCCGTCCTTCTGCGGCGGAAAGATAGCCGGCGTAGACCACCTCGACGACGTCGCGGCCGAGGCGTCCACTGGCGAGCGGCTCACGGTCCTCGGCCACACACTCCACGAAGTCTTGAAGGACCTGCCGGTGGCCTTGCGCCCAATCCTCGTCCGGAGCCGGAGAGCTCCAGCCGGCCTTGGTCTCGAGTTTCTCCATCAGATATTCGTTCTCGAAGACAGTGGGGTCGGGCGCAAACGCCTGCACGAGATTGGTGTGCTCCATGCTGCACTTGATGTGCGCGTTTGACAGAAAGACCTGTAGGATGCTCTCCATCCCGCCCAGCACGGCATCCGAAGCCCAGACGACTCCCCGGGTGCCGTCCTCGAAGGTGATGAGGAGGCAACCCCAGTTCTCCACATCCACCCAGCCGGTGCCGATCCAGTGGTGTTCTTCCCGCTGAAAGGCCGGCGTACGTGTCAGGTCGCCCACGTCAGCGACGACGGCACGGGGCCGGATGGGCACACCTGCGCGACGAAAGCCTTCCCGCCGTTTCAAGTGCAGCATCGCGCCGATCGGATGGACGCCGAGGCGAAGCAGCGCACCACCACCTGTGAATCGCCACTCCCGAGCGTAAGGCGAGTGAGATCCACTGTGGCACTCGCCACCGCGCATCTCGAGAATCGCCCCGCCCGACGCGGCCGCCAGGCGATCCGCCTTTGCGATCGACGGAGCATACACCCAGTTCTCGGCGTACATGAGGCGCACGCGAGCCCGCTCGGCGGCGGTGACCATCGCGTCGGCGTTGGCGACCGCGCCCGCCAGCATCTGTGCGCGGGGCACTGCGGCGACGTCCGTGTCCGGGGGCAGGCCATACCCATCAAATGCGGTGAGGGGCTTCGCGCAGACAACGTGCTTGCCGGCCACAACGGCATCTTCGACCATGGACCGGTGAAGATGGTTCGGGACGCAGAGGTCCACGATGTCAATGTCGGGGCGGAGGAGGATCTCCCGGTAGTCATCGTATACGTCCGGAACGCCGTACCTGCGGGCATATGCCTCGGCGCGGTCGCGGGACCGACCGGCGACGGCCGCGATCCGCACGTCGTAGCCTGATACGGTCGCGTAGCACCGAGCCCGCGTCTCCGCGATGAATCCGGCGCCAATCAGCGCTATGTTAATGCGGCGCTTCTCGCGCATGACTCATCAGTTTTCGAGTGCATGGCTCTATACTCAGGCGAGGTCAAAGGCGTTGGACCTCACGTTCGTCCGGCACGGCCCGTCGTAAGCTACCGGCATCTAGGTGGCGCCGCAAGCCGCCCAAGACCTCCCTCACTATTGCTGTGCTGGTGTCGATATCTTGCTCGGTGTGCGTAAAGGCGACAAAGTTCAAGCCGCCGCGCCGAAATAGCACGCCGCGCCGCGCCGTTTCCTGGAGAAAGTAACTCCACGATAGCGCCTCAGCGTCTGGCGCGGCCGAGTCGAACTTCATGGCGCTCATCGGCGCCAGCCCAAAGCAGCGAAATGCAACACCGGCCGAGCGTGCCGCGTCATTCAAACCACGCATCAGCCGTTCGCCCAGTCGCCAAACGTGAGCGAAGACTTTCTCGGTGCGATACTCATTAATGGTTGCCACGGCAGCCGCCAGTGAAAGTGCTTCGCCGCCGTAGGTCGTCGTAACTGTCAGTCGCTCTGCCGCCTGCATGACTGCGCGCGAGCCGCAAACGGCGGCAAGCGGCATCCCATTCGCAACTCCCTTGGCAAAGCACGCCAAATCGGGCGTGACCCCAAAGTACTCCTGCGCGCCGCCCAGGGCTACGCGAAAGCCCGTGACAACTTCATCAAAGATAAGCAAGGCGCCATGGGCCCGAGCCAGTTCTCGGACGCCTTCCAGGAAGCCCGGCGCGGGAACATCGCGGCGCGCCGGGTCGAGTATCACGGCAGCAACCGCGCCCCTGTTGCTGTCCAGCGCCGTTTCAAGGGAGGAGAGGTTGTTGAACTCAAATGGCAGCGTATGGGCTCGCAACGCGTGCGGGACACCCTCCTCGTTGCCTGAGATCATCCACTGATCGTGCCAGCCGCGGTATCCGCAGTTGGCCACTTTCTCCCGTCCCGTGTAGGCCCGCGCGATTCGCGCGGCTGCGGAGGTGGCCTCGCCTCCGGACTTGAGAAAGCGTACCTGCTCCGCACACGGGACCGCCGCCACCACCGCTTCTGCCGCGGCGACCTCGACCTCGGCTAGGAGGCTGTATATGATGCCCCGGCCGAGTTGCACCTTGATTGCCTCGTCCACAGCCGGGTAGCAATAGCCCAAGGTGATCGGCCCCAGCGCCATCACGAAATCGACATATTCATTACCATCGATATCCCAAATATGGCCACCGCGGCCATGACTGGCATAGATGGGGTACCGTCCGAAAGCAAACCGCCCGGGTCGCTTGCTGTTCGTCTGACTTCCCGCGGGGATCACCGCGAGGGCACGTCTGAATTCAGCTAGCGACCTGTCGAAGCTGTGTATCGTTTCGGGCATGGCGCCAACCTCCTGTTGCACGATCTGGGCCGGCTACAGTTTCAACCCGCCGGACATCAATCCCGTGATAAACGTCCGCGTAGCGAGGGCGAAGAGAATGAGTAAGGGGATGCTCGCGATGGTGTACGCGGCCATCAACGGTCCCCAGTTCGTCACGTATTTGTTTTGAAAGTCAAGCAAACCCAGTGTTAGCGTCTTCAGCGAGCTGTCGAACACGGTGATCAGGGGCCACACATAGTCGTTCCAACTGTAGAGCACTTGCAAAATAGCGATCGCGCCGAGCGCCGGCTTGGTGAGTGGCAGCGCGATGCGCCAGAAGGTAACTGCCTCACTAGCCCCGTCAATCCGAGCGGCCTCGAACAGCTCCTCCGGCAGCGTCGCAAAGAACGCACGCAGAACAAAGATCCCGAACACCTCGCCTCCCGCGATATACGGCAGGATCAGGGCCTGCCGGGTGTTGAGCAGGCCGAGTTCCTTGACCAACACGAAACTGGGCACCAGTGTCAGCACTCCCGGTACCATCATCAACGCGATCACCAGGTAATAGAGTACTTCCTTCCCCGGGAACGCAAAGCGCGCGAAGGCATACGCAGCCAGTGACGAGACCACGACGACGCCCGCTGTGGAGAACGCTGTCACGATCAAACTGTTCAGAATGTAGTGATTGATATCGGCCCATGCCAGACCGTAGTTGCTGTAGTGCAGCGGCAGCGTCACCGCGAAAAACGAGCGGTAAAACTGCGTATTGTCCTTGAAGCTCGTGATGACCATGAGGATGAAAGGAAAGAAGGTGAGCCCAATGAGCAGCCACAGCAGCGTGTGACGGCCGCCTTCATGCACGTAGCGGGCCAGACGCGTCATGACGTTCCCGCGGTGTCGGATGTGTCCGGCACGCGCCAGCTTCCCGCCAGTGCGCCGCTGGGCTGAACTGGGAGATCGGCCCGATCCGGCTCGTACTCAACCCTTGACCGTATGGACCGCAGGTTGATGAACGTGAGCACGAGAATCGCAGCAAAGAGCACAGTACCGATGGCGCACGCGCGACCCATACGTTGATTCTCGAAAGCTTCGATATACATCCGTAAGGCCGGCACCGTCGTCGCGTAGCCCGGCCCGCCCTGCGTGAGGATAAGGACGCGCGTGAAACTCTGAATACCGTCAATGATCGCCAGCACCCACATGAGCCGCAGCTGCCCCACGATCTGTGGAATCTGCACGGCGAAGAACATCCGCACAGCGCCGGCTCCGTCGATGTGTGCCGCCTCCACGATCTCGTGAGGAATCGCCTGGAGGCCGGCGGTGTAGATCAATAGGCCGACACCTTCAACCCAGGGGAAGCCCATGGCCATAATGGCGTAGAGCGCGGTCTGCGGATTGCCTAGCCAATCCTGTTCCAGGCGGTTGAGGTGCAAAGCGCCGAGTACCTGGTTCAACGGACCGTCGCCAGCGTAAATGAACTGCCAAAGCAGAATATTCACCACGGCGGGCACCACGAGAGGCAGAACGAAAAAGAGGCGATAGATGAACTGAAGTCGCGGGCTCTTGATGCCGAGGATGAGCTGCGCCACAATGAGCGGCACCGTCACCGCCTGCACCATCCAGAACAATGTCAACTCCCCAACGTTCAGCACCGAGCGGCCAAAAATCGGATCCGCAAAGAAGCTGCGGAAGTTCGCCAACCCCACAAAAATCGGGGGGCTCGTTCCGTCCCAAGTCGTTAAAGAATGGTAGAGTGCCGACAGGGCCGGATAGTATCTGAAAACAAGCAGCATCACGAGGCCGGGAGCGATAAATAGGTAGGCGAGCCGCGTGCGCGCGCGCTGCCGGCCCGCGCTCGGCCGAGGCGCGCCGACTACTCCTGCACTGCCAACCGATAGTATGCTCATCACCTCAAATCAAATCGGGCGTCTTCAACACACTGAATGCTAAGATTCTCCGCCACCCATGGCCGAACTTCAAGAGAGGCCGACACTGGCCAGGGCGGCGTCGGCAACCTCGTGGCACACCTGATTCAACTGAGCCGTTGCTGCCTCCAAACTGAGTGATCCCGCGAGATATCCCTGCAAGAAGTCGTGTTCACCCCGGCTCAGCCTTGGCGATAGATCGAAGTGGACCGGCCCGAGCAGGCTCTGCCGAGCGATGATCTCATCGTACGACTGTTTGACCAGGGGCGGCAGGTTCCTCGCCCCGACGACCGCCGGAACCGCACCATACGCTACTGCCAGCGGGTAGACGACATCAGCCACCGTGTAGAACTGCAGGAAGTCGAGGGCCAGCGGGAGGGTCCCCCTACTGACCGTCGTGGTCGGTATGGCAATCGGATGTCCACCCGCCATGGCCCCGATCCCCGTATGGCTATCGCCGATAGCCAGGGGTGACGATGGCTTTGTGATCGGCGGGATAGGAAATATGCCAACTTCGAAGTCCTTGCCGACGGTCTTCTGCATGGAGATCGCGTATCCGGTGTTGTCGTACCACATCGCTGTGTTCCCGGACGTGAAGGCACGAAATTCGGTTGCGGTCAACGTGCCGCGAGCCCAAAATTGCGAGAAGTCTTTGATAAGCTGCCAGGCTTGCCGAGTACGTTCGGCTGTCTTCGAATACCGGCCTGCCTTAACAGCGCGGCAGAAATCCAGGGGCGACATGACATACGGATCGTCAGGGCCGTGCTTGAAGGCGCCCGCCCACAACATGCTTTCCACCACAGTGCCGAACGGTTGAATGGCTCTTCTGAGGCCTGCGAGACCAAAAGCCGGGTGGCCCGCGTCCGCCATCTTTCGCGAGACGGCCATGAGATCCGCCCAGGTAGCCGGCGGTGTTACACCAACCTTCTTGAATAGATCTTTGTTGTAAAAGATCGCCCAATCAGCGTACTCCGTGGCGAACACGTACGTCTTATTATCCAGGTACATGCCTTGGTCGAGCAAGTGCGGCGGCTGAATCAGATCGCGCCACCGCCGGTTACCCGAAACGTAACGATTGGGCTGCTCGAGGTATGGATCTAGGGCGACGAACCACTTCTTTGGAACAACACCAAGAACGAGGTTGACACTATCGGCCTCATACAAGTCGCTCATGCTGCCACCCATCATCCTCGTCTGCAACCAGGCCGGCGCATCGTTCGTAGGCTCGACGTCGTCCACAATCTTCACCTTCGGATTGAGCGCCATATACTGATCGTAAAGACGCTTCGTCTCCGGTTGTTTGTACGCGAGGGAATGGTACCAGGTGATGGAAAGCGTCCCAGAAAGCTCTGGTGCGGCCGCTATGGCCCGGGAGGCATCACCTCCCCGATTGAGCGCAACTAAGCCTGATCCCAACGCTGCCGCTCCAATCTTTAGAACCTGCGCCCTCGTGTACGTGCGCTGTCCCCTCGGAGCCCGAACTCCCCAGCGATTGCTCCCGCGTCTATTGCTCATACCGGATCCCTCCCGGACTTGACCGGACTTGATCGTTCTTGACAATTATCGATACCTAAAATACGATGTCTGATACATCAATCCTCTGTCAAGCGAAGAACACCGCCTCGACCATAATCGGGCCGCTATAGGGGCTCTTTGTGCCCCCACGGCCGGATCACTTGACCGAACTTGAGAAAGGAGCGCACTTCACGCCCGTATCGGTCGCGCTTGTTGGCCTCGAGGGACATGCCTCGTATGTGCTCGCCGGCGTCAAAGAAACGGCGGGCATCCATCTCGTTGGCGCGGCCGTTTTGGGTGAGCAGGCTGAGGCTTTCACCGCCGAACATCACGTACCGGTTTATGAATCAATTGGCGCGCTATTGGAGCACTGCTCGGTCGACGTTGTCGCCGTCTGCCTGGTTCCAAACCGACACGGCGCAACGGTCTTAGAAGCACTCCGAGCCGGTAAGCACGTCATCACCGACAAGCCGCTCGTCACCGACGCGGAGATGTTCGCTCGGGTGGTGGACGAGAGCGCACGCCACCCCGAGTTAGAAATCGGCATGCTATTGGCGCTGCGCGGCAATCCTCGATACCGGGCTGTCCGACAAATCATTCAATCTGGCGCCATCGGTACGCCGGCGCTTGCGTACGCAAAGCGAGCGGCACAATTGCGCCGTGCGACCCGCGCGCGCTGGTACTTCGATCGCCGTCTCTCCGGCGGACTGATGCCGGATCTCGCCATCCATGATGCGGATTACCTGACCTGGGCCACCGGACTACGGTATCAACAGGTAAGCGCCCATGAGGTGAACGTCGGGAACCGCGACGACCAGTATATGGATGATGCTGGGGCCGCTTTGTTTCAGATGGAGACCGGTATTCCGGCTCTGATCGAATACCATCGTCTCCTTCAGGCACCCTTCGGCAAAATGGATTGCAGAGTCAAGATAGTCGGGACGCGCGGACAAGTCGAAATGGCTGCCGATGGCCCCGTGACGGTTATCACCGAAACAGAACGTACGACAGTACGTGACATACCGCCCGCGCAGAACGTCTTCGTCGATTTCGCCGAGGCAGTGGTAGCTGGCCGCCGGCCGATCGTGGCCACGTCAGACACCTTCCACGCGATGGCAGCTGCGCTAGCGGCTGGTCAATCGGCCCGAGATGGTCGCACGGTGACAATCGCCCGATTCTAAAGGAGGGCGCGCTTGTTCGGTCACGTCGCCAAGACCGCCTTGGTCGACGTTAGATAATATTACTGGCTCGCAAAGCATCGATTTCGCTGTCTGAGAGACTGAGCAACTCTTTGAGGACTTCTCCGGTATGAGCGCCCAGACCCGGACCTGCCCAGCGAACTTGTCCCGGCGTCCTCGAGAACCGCGGCGTCACGCCCTGCATGCGTACGGAACCCAGTTCAGCGTCGGATACGGCCACGATGTTCTGACGGGCTGCGATATGCGGATCTTCGAAGATGTCGCGCACACTGTTGACTCGAGCATAGGCCACATCCGCCGGCGCCAAAGCGGCATCCACCTCGGCAAACGTGCGCGCGGCAACCCATTCGGCCACCACGCGGTCTAGCCTGTCCCGCTGGTGGAGGCGCAACTCAGGCGTGCTCGTCTCCGGATTGTGAACGAGGTCGGGCTTTCCGATCGCGCCCATGAATCGCTCGTAGATCGTCGGGGTCGATGTCGCAATACTGACCCAGCGGTCGTCACTGGTTTGATAGACGTTGGCCGGCGCGACATACTGGCTAAGATTCCCGCCGCGCTGGCGAACCGCCCGAAGTTGATCATACTCGATGACCAGATACTCGAGGATACGCAGGACGGCCTCGTAGAGGGACAGGTCGATGCACTGGCCGTCTCCGGCTGTGCGCTCGCGTTCCGCGAGCGCAAAACCGACGGCCATCGCGCCAAACACCCCAGTCAGGGCGTCGGCGATGGGGTAGCCGGCGTGCTGCGGCGCCGTTTCGGGAGTTCCGGTAATATTCGCCAAACCGGCGAATGCCTCGGCCATGCGCGCAAATCCGGCGCGACCGGCGTAGGGGCCCGTCTGACCATAACCCGTAATCCGCAGCATCGTGAGCTGCGGGCGCAGCTTGTGCAATGTGTCCCAACCCAACCCCCATCGCTCCAAAACCCCGGGCCTAAAGCTTTCGATGAGGACGTCAAAGTGCACGATAAGGCGGCGCACCAACTCCTGTCCCTCGGGCTTACGCAGATCGATTGTGATGGACCGTTTGTTGCGATTGGTAACCTTCCACCACAGCGACACTCCATCTTTGTGGGGGGGCATCAGGCGGAGAGCATCACCCCTCTCCGGCATCTCCACTTTGACGACGTCCGCGCCGAAGTCGGCGAGCAGACAGGAAGCGAACGGCCCGGCGATGATGTTGGAAATGTCCAGAACGCGCACACCGGACATTGGGCCTCGTGGATTGTCGTCGGCGGTTTCTGGCGTCACTTTGGTTCTCACTGGGCGCCGGCGCGGCAAGCGGCCACGAAATCTCGTGCCGACGCCGAGTACCCCAAGTCCATTTCGATTACGCGGATCGCCGCGTGGGTCATCCACCTGCCATCATAGGTTTCAGGAAACTCATATGCCGTCGTGCATTCGCGCAACACGACACATCGGTACCGGAACTTCGTCGCCATTTCACGCAGGGCCCCTGGAACGTTCACCAAGCACACATCAGCCATAAATCCCATGTAAAAGAGCGTGTCGATATCCATTCGGCGACATAAGCCGTTCAATTGCCACCCATCCAAGAACACCTCTTCATGGGGTAGCGGCCGGACTGCTTGGGCGATATCGAATCGGTCCGCATGCGTCCGCCAGGCGGGTCCCGGGAAATCAGCGCCATACAGGTCGTGCCTTCTTTCCTCGACCGACCACGGACGCACGCATCCCTCGACGGACTGTTGAGGGCCCGGCGGCTGCAGGGCAGGGTCGACTGCGATCTTTAGATACTGAGGATACTTTGGAGCATATCCAGACTGCGCCAGGTGAAAGACGGCGACGCCCGCGGCTCTGGCCGCGTCCACAGCCGGCTTGATGTAATTGGCGATGATCTCGTGTGCCGTGGGGACCCAGTCGGCGGCTTCACCCGGACAATGCGCATCGGGGCCGATGGGATAGGGTCCAGTCGACTCCCCCAAATTCCAACAATGGACGCATACCAGCCCAACCTGCCCAGCCGGCGCGTCGAGTTGCTTTTCGTGTAACCCCTCGTCGCCCGCGGCCGGCATGCCAGGCCCATAGAGTCGCGCGATTTGATAGTGGCGGATTGGGAGACGTAGCCGGTTTGGCTGCTCGTCGTCGTCGCCGCTCATAGGCGAGTCGTTCCTCTTTCGTCACGCGCGTCCGCCGGGCCTCCGGCAAATACCGATCCACCGCGGAGCGAAGCCGCCGCGGCTTCATCGAGGTAGAGTACCGCGTCCCGATGCGAGCGGAGAATGCTCGCGGGACACATGGGCGATACAGGTTCCAGAAGGGTCGTCCTCACTGCTTCGGACTTTGCCCGTCCCGGAACAACACAGGACAGATAGTTGGTCTGCATGAGAGCGGTGACGGTGACGGTAAGCGCATGTGTCGGCACTTGGGCCAAAGATTCGAATTGAGCATCGTGAACCTGTTGTTCCCGGCTCCGCGCATCCAAGGCCGCAAGCCTGACGAGCTCCGGATCGTCGAAGTTCGCGGGGGGGTCGTTGAATGCCAAGTGACCATTCTCCCCGATCCCGGCACAGACGATGTCCACCGGAGAATGCGTGAGGATCTCGATGTAGCGGAGGCGCGCATGCGTCGCATCCTCGCCGACCGCGAGAAGAGTGTGCATCACCCCCGGACGGACCACTTCGTACAGGTGCTCCTCGAGGAAGCGCGCCAGCGTTTGCCTCGACCCCGGCAGACTCACATACTCGTCCATCTGCAATGCCACCACGCGCGACCAATCGATGTGATCCATTCGGGCGAGGGTCGCGAGAAATTCACGCTGCGAAGGTGCCGATGCGAACATTATTGTCACGCGTCCCTTCCGACCGATAACGTTGCGCATGCGATGTGCGACTCGCTCAGCCGCTGCGGCGCCGGTCGCCGCGCGATCAAGATACACCTCCACGCTAAGGCGATCGACTGTAACACGATAGAGCAACCCGCTGGCTGGTGTGGAACTCATTCTAGTCTCAGACTGTCGCGCCCGTCGACGCGTACATCGCTCCCCCGGGGCCTGCTGTGCGAACTGCGGAATATAGGTCTCGGAATCTCATCGGTGCGAAACCCAAATCCGGATCCGTAGAGACTGTCGGTTCGCACGAACCCTTCTTTCACAGAAAAGATGTCCGGATGAACGGAGGCCTCGGCGGCCGATGTCGCGGGAAAGTATTGCCGCGAGTTGGTCTCCACGCCGACAAGGGGATGTGTCCGCGCGGCAAACCCTACAGAGTGAAGAAGCGCCAAACCGGGGTTGGTCAGATCCTGAACGGTATAGGGAATCCCGCGCTGTTCCGCCAGGCAAACGAACAGCAGGTCCTTGGAGTGACACTTGCAGGTCTTCAGGGCGATCCCGGACCATCCGAGCGTAAGGGCGAGATCGAAATCTTGAAGACTGGCTAGCCCCTCATCTAGAATCACGGGCTTCAGACGCGCGACGGCGCGCATGTCGTGTGGGTTTGCCGCGAGATTACGGGTGACCGGTTGTTCGACGTACAGTAGGGCATCGAAGGCCGGTGCGTCTTGTTCTGCGAGCCTGCGGAGGAACTCAACGATATACTCCGCGCTTTCGCACTGCTCGTTGGTATCCACAGAGAAGACCGGTGGACACGGCACGATCGTCGCCAACTCTCGAACAACCGTCACAACGTGGAGAAAACGCTCAAGGTCCCAAGACAGATCGTTTCCGCGTAGCTTCACCTTGAAGCAGAACAGACCGTCGCGCTCAATCCAATCCTCAAGGGACCTCGGTAAATCATCATCCGCACCAGTCAGTTCGTCCTTGTGAATTTGGTCGAGACCGCCGACGAGGTGAAACACTGGAAGCCGAGGAGTCGCAGCGGATATGAGATAGTCGCTGATGTACCTCCCCTTGAAGCCCGGACCCAAGTAGGCGCCAAGGTCAAACCGCATAAACTCTGGTCCATATCCTTGATAGGTGTGTATCCCGTTGACGTTCCCGAAGGCGTCGTGCAAAGCCATGTCGAGGGGCGAGGCAGAAATGAGGGCGGCCAGAGGCGGAATGGACTCCTGCGCACCAAGGCCACCAGCGACTGATCCAGCGATCGCGGGCAGATCGCGCTCCGCTTCCATGAAGACGCTCAAGGGATGGGCATAGTCTCGTGACCTGGAAAGGTTTTGGGCAAAGGCCTCCGTAACCCGCTGGAGCGCAACCTCCCGATCTACGTGAGACACGGCTGCTGACGGCCATCCCCACATGTCCATCAGAAAAATCGCGCCCCATCCGTCCGCAACGTGCCCACGCGCATTTTCTACCGTGACACGCGCATGGCAGTAGAGACAATTGTCCACGATCACGTTGCCGAATTTTAACGACTCGCGCGCTGTCTCCCGCGAGACATATACATCCGTTTCAAGGACACGAATGTCCGTCAGCATGGCCGGGTCACGGCGAGACCGCTCTACGAACCGCCCCGGGCATCGCCCGAGCGCCGCTGCAGCAGGTCGGCCTCCGCGTTTCGCAAGTGCTTGATGATGGCTTCTTTAGCCCGTGGTACATCCCGAAGTCGGAATGCCTGAGCGATATCCTCATGCTCAGCAACGGTAGCTTGCGCGCGCTGGAAGGGAGATCGTGACAGGGCCCGGACAACCATAATAGGCCAACGAAGGGTTTCGTAGAACTGGCTCAGCCGACGGTTTTCAAGAACCTTGGTTATACACCGATGAAAGTCTGTGTCCAGCGAGCTGAACGCATCATAGTCGGAGAAGATCTCTTCTGTTCGCAGGGCTTCCATCGCCTTCGCCAAATCGAACATCTGGATCAGGATCGCCTCGGGGGCGGACGGCAGTTCATCGGCCGCCGCGCATTCAATGATTCGCCGAATATGAAAGATCTCTCCTATACTCCTTGCGTCGAAGGCGGCGACGATGGTACCCCGGCGTGGCAACACGTCGACGAGTCCATCGGTGCTCAGCCGCCTGAGGGCATCGCGCACAGGGGTGGGGCTGAGTCCGATACGAGCAGCCAGGCCGCTGACCGTCACTCGCTCGCCAGATCGAAGGCTGCCCGCCAAGATCTCTGACTTGAATAGTTCGTAAACCTGGTCACTGAGAAGACTAAGATCAACGGATGCGCTCCGAAGTCGGGTAGCCATTTATCTACCCCCATATCAAATCAGAATCAGGCGAGGCTTCGTGTAAAATACGATGTCTGATGCATCAAGACCTCTAAAATACGAACTCTGTGCTTTCCACGCCGCGTGATTCTTTGACCACTGCCCGATCGAGAACTTGGATGCACGGTTCATGCTTCAAGTAGCGTGGGACGCGCCCAAAGGTGACGCTCTTGGGTCATCCACCGACCCGGGTCCATCCTTGGAGCCGGGCGTTCTGAGCCCGAAACGCACCAATACCGGCGATCCGGTCCTCCCGTCCGTTCAAGGATTCTGAGGGTTTTGGGGAGCCGAGGTGGGCGAACGCACCAATACGGGTGAAACGGTGCGCGGGTAGGCCGGTCGTCTCGGGAGTCGTTCAGCACGGCATCCTTCACAGGAGCCGCCGGCGTCGGTCACGGGGGAAGCCATTCCCAGATCACGTGTGTGCAAAACGGGTGGGTCTTGTACGATCGTGTCGCCGGGGAAGAAATTTCCCTTGATGGGAAGCATATTGCGATTCGAGATCCGACCATTCGCAGTTTACGCTTGTTCAGGGACCTTCGGCCGATTACCTAACCAGCGGAGAATTTCCGGTACGGGTTCAGGGATCGCCAGCCCTGGTTCCATTGCGATTAATCGCGCCCTTGTTGGCTTTCCCACGTTGGGAAACTTTTGGCAAAGTTCCTGATACTTCTGTTCACCGAGTGCCTTACGCAAATGGTCTTCGTAGCAGGTGTCCAACCGCCAGACACGTACAGTCCCCACCGGTTGGTGCAGAGCGTCCAACTGGGTGTTATAAGTAGTCTCTTCGCCCTTTTTGTCGCTCGAAAAATCAGACGAGTCGCTGTCGTACACTACCCCTGTCGGGATACCAAATGAGATGGCGATCTTAGCGAACTCCATCAAGTTGCGTTTCCCACCCGCCTCAATAATCGTGGCCCCGGCTTGATCAAGATCGATCCCAAGGTCTCTGGCGTATTCCGGTAGAGCGAGCTTTTCGGTATCACCTTCAACGATAAGAAGCCGCGTTGCGAAGAATAGCTCGTTTCTCTCAGGGTCTAATTCCTTGATGAGCTTTTCCCGTCGCGCGCTGTCGCTCGGCAGCCTTGAAATGGTCACGCCAGTTCTGCCGGTTTGCTTGCGGACCAGAACGATTTCTTTGTAGTCGGGTACTGCGACAAAATGAGGCGAATGAGTAGTATAGATGATTTGGTTCTTCTCTCCGATCCTGCGGAGAGTCTTATAAAGCGCTCGCTGCATTTGGGGATGTAGAAACATTTCCGGCTCTTCAATGAGCAGGATTGCTCCCCGTCTTTGGGTTTCTTCAAAAGCCTGCAGAATCGCGAGAACGATGGCATTTTGCATACCTTCACCCATCTCCTGCGCGCTTACAGTAAAGCCGTCCTCGCGGACATGCAGGTCTAACGTTTTGTAGAAGTCGAGGCTATCAATTGGCTTGAAATAGAGATCGATCTTGCTTGCATCGTTCACCGGATCAAAACCGAGCTGCTGAAGCACCTTGTCTTTAATAGACGATTCCACTTCGTTGAACGCATCAGTGTGGAGGAGTTCAAGCGCTGACTCCATTAATTCTCGGAAGCGCTCGATGCGAGACACCATCACTTCGGTTCCGTCCCCTCGCTTTACCCGTACAGTGTTTTTGGGGTCTTGTAGCCCGCGGTTGATGTCTTCGAACATCTGGCGCAGGAGCGAATAGCGCGCGCTCGGCAGCTGCTCTTTCAGAGACCGATTAGTGCCGATGTAGATGAGCGGAACAGCATCGCGGACCTCGGGTGGGATGCCGATGAGGCGTTCGTACTGATGTGTCTGTCCCATTTTCGGGGCCTTGGTAAGAACGCTTGGCGGCTTGCCCCTTTCATCGCGGCAACTTTGCTCTAATCGGGGCTGGCCTTTCTTTTCGCCCATCTTGTACCGTGTGTATTCAAACGAGAGGCCATGAACATCGGTCCGGGGTGCCTCCTTGAAATGATGATATGAAATCGGCGGGTCTACCGAGCACGAAATCGTGACAGCCGCTTCAGTGCGCATGAAGATATCCTCTGGGGAGAAGCTCGACGCCGCAACCCAGTTTGTTCCTAATATTCTGCGAAGGGCTTCTAGAATGTTGCTTTTTCCGGCATTGTTGGGGCCGATTAAGGCGCAGATCTGCGGCACCTCGAAAGTGAGACTCTCGATCGAGCGAAAGTTCTCGATCCGGAGGGATTTGATTCTCATGGCGCTACTGCCATCCTGCGTGTAGTGGTGCCCTGTGCTCCGTGACGCGTCTTCTTCAGAATCCCGAGTACTTCCTTCGTGCGGACTCGCTCGCCGCTCGCGAGCAGATTAACGCCTTCTGCCGTCGTCACCACCTACCCCTTGTTGATATCGGGATGACGATCCTGACAGAGGGCGAGCATCTCGCGTTGGCCCACGGCCAGCTCGTGCTTGTAACGCCGGACTCCGCCTGTCTCCGCTGCGGGCCGTTACTTTCCGATGCGGCTCTTGAGCGCGAACGTACTGTGCGTCGACCGGGTTATGATCGGAATCCCGAGACCCTGGGAGACCCTCAGGTGGTATGCATGAATGGGGTCCTTGCCTCAGGGGCGGCGAATAGCGTTCTCAACCTCATCACTGGATATGCGGGTGTGGCCCGGAATGCAGGTTGGTGGAGTTATGATGGTCGCCAGGGAGCCCTCATTCCCTGTGCGTCGCCAGGGGGGGCTGTCCTGCCTACGCCGAGCAAGGTCATGGCGATTTGCCTTAATGACTAGGGGGGCCTCATGACAGCATTTTCCTCGCGACACATAGCTGGGATCGATGCGAATCGCACTGTCAAAGATGAGTTGGCTGCCGCCATCGCCCGCAGGTCGGCAAGGCGCAGAATCTCGGTCACCGACCTAGTGAACCCGCGACAGACCTTCTTTAGCCGAACTCGGCCAGACATTGTCATCTCCGCAGACCGTAAACAGTTGATGATGGCAGGGACCGGGTTCCATGACTTATTCGGTCGCGCGGTCTCGACGGAAGAGTACGTCGAGCAGTTCGTTGAGTTTGAAGAGATCGTCGGCAAGATCGACGTCTTCGAGAGCGAGCCGATCGAGCTAAAGACCACCTCCTCAATCCCCACAGAGGTGCTCACATCACGTCCGGGTCAGGTGGAGCAACTAGCGATGTACTGCGCGATGGTCGCCAGGCCCTTAGGGCACCTCCTGTATTATCGACGGTCTGAGTACGGGCGCGAGCCTCTCCTCAAGGCGTTCGACGTGGAAATGACGGATCGCGACCACATCGTGCGCGAGATGCTTCAGCGTCGCGACCTCCTGCGTGCCGCTCTCGACACCGGGGATCCCTGCCACCTCCTCCGCTGCGAGTGGTTTGGCCGGGACTGTACGTATGCGGACGTTTGCGGTTGCGTCACCGCGCAGCCGCTCACGCGCATGGTTTCGACCGGGACAGTCCGCATCGCAGAGAACACCGCACTGGCCGAGGTCCTCAAGGCTAAGATCCTGGCAGTGCCCCCGATAGGGCCGGCCGACAACTTCACGCTGAACGACCTGGTATTCCCGCGGAAAGCGGCCCTCCGGCGTGATGGCATCCCAGAGAGTGGGGAGCCAGATGCAGGCGAACAAATGGAGTCGATGGAACGTCGTGGTTTCCTTGACGTGCTTGAGGACGCGGTGTGGCACGGAGTACCTGGGGCCTGCCGGACAACCAGGGTGCAGTTTGGGCCCATTCGCGGATCGCTGCTGCTTTACCGGGGGATCCCGACGTTGCTGCGCGCCACCAAACGCAGGGAGATGATCCCCCGAGACCGCCTCGCTGTCGATGCCCCTTACTACACGGACCGACTCGCCTTCGAGTGCGCGATGGCGGGCAGTGAGAAGGGAAGGCTCATCATCTACTATTCTGCTCTGGAAGACAAGTTCATGGTGTACGACTTCTGGTTTCGAGATCTCGAAGGCATTCGGGCCGAGATGCGCAGGCGCCTCGATTTGCTCCAATCAGGCGCCCAACCAAATGAGCTTCCGCCCTGCGAGCCGGCCTGGATGAGCAGGCTCTGCAACTTTGGGCACAAATGTGCCTGTGCGGGGGTCCCGCGGCGGTGATGCATCGACAAATACTCTGAAGAATCGCCAAAGCATGGAAGCGCAATAGAATCGCATGAAGCACGGTCGCCGGTGGCATGCCAGCACGGTAGGGCATGTCCTTTGGAATTCGCTTCATCAGATATGGTTGCCGGCCCGCGGCACCAAGAACAACCTAGACAAGTAATCGTTATCGCCGCCCGCTTCTGTGCTGCGCTGTCAATCTTAGTCGATCCTGAAGGAGGAGGAGCCACCCAGGAGAATGACCTTCGCAGAGTCCTTCGATGATCCGGAGCATCGACCATGAGGATCGCCGGATTGTTCGCCGGCATAGGCGGGATCGAGGTCGGCCTTGAGGGGGCGGGGCATTCGACGGAGTTCCTCTGCGATATCGACCCCTGCGCGCAAGCTGTTCTACGGCATCGTTTTCCCGGGGTGCCAGTCGAATCCGATATCCGCAAGATCCGTTGTCTCCCGAAGAACGTCGAGCTACTTACCGCCGCCGCCCCTCCTCCCCCGCCCGACCCCTTCCCCCCGTGCATCGCGACCCCACCGACTACATCGTAACGTAGCCGATGGCATGGCGACGTCCTTGGGCCCCGGCGAGACGCCCGTGTTGACGCCCGAGGAGCGGAATTTGCGAGCCGCCGCGCGGGGCGCCGGAGGGACGATGGAGGGGTGGAAGAAGCGCATCAGTGTTGATTAGGCACGGACGTTTGGCGAGTTGTAGGGCCACTCGACGATGACCCGCTCTCTTGTTCGCACCCATCCCCGGAGAATGGTATCATTCGGGGAATGGACAAACCCGGGTTCCGCGACTTGAAAGCAGAAGCGTTGGCCGTCCGAGACGGGATGGCGAACGCGGTCGCGCGGTACGCTGTTGCGCTTGTGCCCGCGACCGGGCCGACGATCGGCAGCGGTGTCCTTGTGTCACACGGAACGGATTTGTTTGTGGCTACCGCGGAGCATGTCGCCGACGCGCTCGACCTTGATGATATCCGCTGCATTCCCAAACCGCCCCAGCCTGTCAACATAATTGAGCATCGCGACGAACGGTATCGGCACCTGATACGTCCCGATCTTGCTGACACGGTTGCGTTCAGGCTGCCGGTGGCGAACGTACTCGCGGACGCGGCAGCGGACGTGGCACTCCTGCGTCTCAACGGGCACCCGGCCGAGTTCCGTAGCATGGAGTTCTACCCGCTCGAACGGGCGCGTTCAACCGAACTGCCGCACGATCGGGTGGTGGTCTGCGGGTTCCCGTTTGACCTGACCCTCGTGTTTCGTCCCACACGTCAGAGCGCGGTGTTCTCACGTACGCTCTGGGGTAAGTTGACGACTACTGTCCGGGAAAACTTCGACCCTGACCGCCAGTTGCTCATTACGTACGAGGTCGATGAAGTGATGGACGGACACGGCATGAGCGGGGGAGGGGTATGGATGCCCCCGCGACCAGGCACGGACCTTTGGAATCCCGACGATCAGATCCTCGTTGGCCTGCAGATCGGGTGCTTTGAAAAGACTGCAGGGCGACCGCTCGTCGCAACGCGAATTGAGCGGGTCAGGCGCCTGCTCGTTAAGTGACTTTACGGCCGATGTCACGGTCGATTCGGCTGCATCCTCAGCTCCGGCAGGGGTGGCTTCCTCCCCTTGCCCCCGCTCCGGACGCGCGCCCAGTAACCCCTCGGCGGCACGGGCACATTGAGCAGGCGGCAGACCTTGCCGAGCCGCACGGCGGAGACTACGTACGCCTTGGCCACGGTCAGCACGGGCTCTGACCAGACTTGCTCGTAGAGCACCTCACGGTCGTAGTCACGCAGCAGTTTCCTTATCGCGTTCGTCTGCTTCCCGTGCTCAGACTTTCTCTTCTCGCTTTCGGTGATGGGCTTCTTCTTCAGGCCCAGGGAAACGAGCCGCGCATGCACCTTCGGAGTTCGGACGAGCTCCCGATAAGTTTCTGGCGCGCAGATCTCGGGCCGCTCGAGGCGATGCATGATCGTTTTCAGGTGATAATCGCCGACTTTCAACAGAGAGCGCCGTATCCGCACGAGCCGCTCCGGATCCCTCTCTTCCCAGCGTACGCCGCACTTGAGGATCGCCTCGATTACGCCGGTGCCTCTATAGCCAGCGCCCGTGTTTGGAAAGCGATCCTCCAGCCACCAGAAGTGCCACGACAGGATTCGGGTCAGATCCCTGGGCGGCTGCACAGTCAGAAGGAACGCGACGATGGATTCGTACCTCGCACATTCGTACAGCTCGTCGAAGTCGTCACGGGCGGGATCGGGTCCGAGGCGCTTCAAGATGCCGAGATGCCCGGCGCGTGCAGCCTCCGTGATCGCTGACCAGCCAACGAAGCGCTCCTCGCCGTCTTCCGAGTCAGCATCCTCGGCGATGCCCAGGTTCAGATTAGGCGCCGGCGCGTGGGGATCGGCGCCGGCCCAGAGGCAGAGGGCGATGCCTCGTTCGTTCGCCTCCCTGACGTGGTAGCCGAGGGCGATATTCAGCTCCCGCTGGATTTTTGGGTTCTCGGCCCGATGGCGCTTGACGAATCCAAGTAGTGGGCGGTTCGAGGTGCCGTGACCGAGGATCGACGCCATCTCGTGGCCCTCCGTCAGATCATAGCCGGAGGCCCTGAAACGCTCATAGAGATCGGCATTGTAGGTGTTGAGCACCGTGTAGACGTCGACGCTCCTGAGATCTCCGCCCCACTCCAGGAGGAGGTCGAACAGGTCCCAGCGTCGGGACCGGAGCGCCAGGTCGAGCGGCGCGTACCGCTCGAGCTCGAGCCGGTAGCCATTCTGCAGGAGAAGGGTCGCGAGCGAATGCTGGCCGGTCTCGAGCACGATCTGCAGCGCCGTCTTCGGCCGGGCTCCCTTGGGGACGGCCTCTGACGTCAGCTGAAGCGGCTTCCCGTCAGCGATCCAGCGCTCGACGTCGTAGAAGCGGCCTTCGCGGCACAACTGGTGAAGGGGCCGGACATCCTCAGGGGAACACGCGAGAGGAAGGCTGACCTCTGGCATGGCGGGCCGGTTCTAGGCCGGCGACCGGTCACCCTCAGATCTAACCAACTTCGTCGCCTGCGAACACCTGACCCAGCTTGAACTGGGGGTTGCGCACCAGGAGAGCACGCGTCCGACGTTCGGGAACGCGTATGCTGATCTGATCAAGCGAAAGGGTGAGGAGCACGAGATTCGTATTCTGGACGGTTTGCGCGCCGAAGGGCACAAGATAGTCCATGCAGGCCTCGGTCAGGACCACGACTTCCAGGCGGCGGCCAAAGCGACAATCGAGGCAATCCACGCAGGCGCCAAGTATATCTACCAGGCCGTCTTCTTCGTTGATGGTTGGCGCGGGGTCGCAGACTTCCTCGAGCGAGTCGAGCGGCCCTCTGTTCTCGGCGCGTGGAGCTATGTAGTCCTTGACACCAAGCTCGCCCGACATCCGCGACCCGAGCACGCCCTTCAGCTCTGCTTCTATGCGCACTGTCTCAGGCGAATCCAGGAGCTCGAGCCCGAAATCGCGTACGTTGTCCTTGGCACCCGGGAGCGCATCCCAATCAGGCTTGCAAATATATTGGCCTATTACCGCCGGTTGCGGCGGCGCTTCGAGTTAGCAGCAGAAGGGCGCGCCCAAACCGCGCCCTATCCGTGCGAGCATTGCCCCCTGTGCGACTTCCGGCCGGTCTGTGAGGAACGCTGGAATCGTGAGGATCACCTTGTCCGCGTTGCTGGTATCCGTCACGATCAGGTCGATCGACTCGTGACCGCCGGCATCACCACGTTGACCGCCCTGGCTGAGGCACGTTCGGGCATACGAATTCCGAAGATGGCCGCTCCGGCGTTAAAGGGCTTGCATGAGCAAGCCGCGCTGCAGCTTGAGCGTCAATGTTCGGGAAAGATCCAATATAGTGCGCTTCCGATCGAAGATGGTCGCGGTCTCGCGGTTCTCCCCCAGCGATCGAAGGGTGACATCGTCCTCGATCTTGAGGGACATCCCTTCTTTGAGCCCGCGCGGGGCCTGAATTTTCTCTTTGGTGTCCTCACGTTTGATGGCCTTGAACCGCATTACGATGTCTTCTGGGCGCACGACCGCGATGGCGAACGCCGGGTATTCGAAGGCTTCGTTGACCTCGTCCACACGCGGCTTGCCCTTTACCCCGATCTCCACGTGTATCACTTCGGCGCTTACGAGCCGACCGCGATCAAACGGCTGATGGGCGAGTACGCGACGCGTGAGACTGAAGTGGACGAACTGCTCCGACGCAAAACCTTTGTTGATCTCCATGCCGTCGTACGTCAAGCTCTGCGGGCAGGCGTTCCGAGTTACTCACTTAAGGAGCTTGAACTATTGTTCTCTTTCACGCCGTCCGCCGCAGTGCGTTCGGGCACGCAGGCGATTCTCCAATACGAGCAGTGGATCTCGACGAAGGACGACGCGTTTCTTGCCGGGATCGCCGCATACAACGAGGACGATTGTCGGGCGACCCACGCTCTCCTCGGCTGGCTCCACAGATTGCGCCCGGCTGACCTCCCGTGGCCTACTATCCCGGCAGCACCGACTGTTACGGAAGAAGCGTCTGCGGCATTAGAGGCTCGCCAGCGCCTTCGCGAGGAGCTCTTGAGGGGTGCCGAGCCAGGCACGCCTCGCTGGCTCACCGCCGAGCTCCTTGAGTACCATCGCCGCGAGGCGCGACCGGCTTGGTGGTGGTACTTCGAGCGGCTCGGCATGACGCCGGAGGAATTGGTTGATGATTCTGAGTCGATCGGCTGTCTTGAATCCGATGCGAACATGCCGCCCAAACCGCGCAAGAGATCTGTCCTTCATATGCTCAGGTTTCCACCTCAGGACCACAAGCTCCGACCCGGGCCGGCTGACGACCCGGCGACCGGGAAGAGCGCTGGCGAGATCCTGGAGATCGACGAGGCCACCGGGACACTCTGGCTCCTGCGCGGTCCGACGCTCGCGGGGGTGCCGCTTCCACGGGCTCTCATCGCCACGGGCCCCTATGATGATCGTCAGCAACGTGAGGCCGTGCTTCGGTTTGCTGAATCGATCAGAGATGGTGACAATCGCTATCCGGCGCTCCAGGCGATTCTGGGTCGAGAGCGCCCTCGGACTCGTGGGCTAGCTTCGGGTGATCGAATCCAAACGACCGATTTGGCTCGCATGGAGCACCTCGCACTCAGCCTCGACGACAGCTACCTTTTCTTGCAGGGACCGCCAGGGACGGGCAAAACAAGGACCGGAGCTCGTCTCATCGTGCACCTATTGGTCCACGGACGGCGGGTGGGAGTTACTTCCCAAACTCACAAGGCAATCTACAACCTGCTTCATGAAGTCGAGGCTGTCGCACACGAAAAGGGCTTCAGCTTCCGCGGTCTCAAGAAGTCGACTGCCGGCAATCCGGAGTCGAAGTACGAAGGCGAGTTCATCAAGAGCGAATCGGACGCATCGGCGGTCTTCTCCGCGTCCGATGTCCAGCTTCTCGCGGGTACAGGGTGGCTCTTTGCACGTGGCGACATTGATGGTCAGCTCGACTATATCGTAATTGACGAGGCTGGCCAGATCTCGCTCGCCGACGCGATCGCCATAGGGACCTCATCCCGAAACATAATCCTGCTTGGCGACCCTCTTCAGCTTGCACAGGTAACCCAGGGTTCACACCCGTCGGGTAGCGGGGTATCGGTCCTCGAACACCTTCTCGGTGAGGTGGCCACGATCCCGGAAGACCGCGGCGTGTTCCTAGATCACAGTTTCAGGATGCACCCTGATGTGTGCGCATTCCTCTCAGAGATGGTCTACGCTGGCAGGCTCCACTCCGACCCCTGCGCGGCACGACGCGCGACCTCCTTCGGGACCGGCATCCGCTTCGTTGCTGTCGAACATCACGGAAATCGCTCTGCCTCGGACGAGGAGGTCGCACAGATCGCAGCCCGGATTCAAGAAATGCTTCGAGGTTCGTTCACCGATGCGAATGGAACGACCCGGCCGATCCGCGAAGACGACTTCATGGTCGTAGCGCCCTACAACGCTCAGGTACGGTGCCTTCGAGCAGGTTTGCTAGCTGGTGTGCGCGTCGGCACCGTTGATAAGTTCCAAGGTCAGGAGGCCCCGATAGTCTTCTTTTCCATGGCGACCTCCAGCGGCGAGGATGTCCCGCGCAATCTTGCTTTCCTCTTCTCTCGCAACCGTTTGAACGTAGCAATCTCTCGGGCGCAGTGCCTCGCCGTTCTTGTCTGCTCGCCGCGGCTACTTGAAGCGCGCTGCCGGTCGATTGATGAGATGGAGCTTGTGAACGCACTGTGTCGGTTGGTTGAGTACGCTGACGGGAGGGCGCAGGGATAGACAGCCGACGCCTCGGCCCGCGCCAACCCTAAGCTCCGCTCCCGGCCCTAAGAGGATCTTCGCGGGAACTCAGCCACCCGATGTGCCCAAGAATCAGCGCCCTGCCCTAAGATTGTCGAGGGGGCTGGCCCTCCGGAACTTTCGGCTCACGTCTAGTTTCGTAAGCTGAGCATAGCGGAGAGTCATAGCGAGGCTTTCGTGAGCACGATCATAACGTTCGGTGACGTCCACCATTTGCCGGGCCGCCAGTAACGCAGCGCAGATCTCTTCAACCAGTGGCAGGTTCGGGTAGGCGGCGCGAAGCCGAGCTTCGTCGGTTTCCCCACGCATCATTTCCGCCCACATCTCCGGGGACATATCCTTCCACCGTCCCGAGCGTCCGCCGTGTAGATAGCGGTCGGTCTCTCGAGTCTGCCGCTCGAGCTTCGGGGTGTCTGGTTGGTGCGGCGTCTGGGCATAAGCACGGGTGATGAACAGAGCAAAGACCCTGCCTAATCGCCTTCAGACGCCTTGGAGTGGGGAAATCCTCTCCGGGCGCATCAATCGTCTGATGCGCACAAACGTTATCTGGCACCCCATCTTCTCCCCAGAGTTCAATACTGACGATTGGGTTCTTATACCAGGGTGGCACTTCATGTGGGGGTGGACCTCTAATCGCCCCCACGCCCCGGGGGCCGCAAAATTCCACCCCGAAGATTGGGGGACCGATACCCTCGCCGATTGGGTTCCCGTAAGAGTCCCGGTTCCACTCCACCGACTGAAGAAAACTCCCAGGCAGGTCTCCTGCTCCTTTGAGGACTTTCTCCGGAAATATCAGCCTGTGGGAATGCTGATCCTCAAGGAGTGGTTGCTCTACATGCGCCCTCACGTTGCCGATCTGTTCCAGCATCCAGAGGACTACTCAGAACTCGTCGTGTGGATAGCACTGTGCGGGCTGAAGTTCACCGTCGAGCAGGCAGAAGCAATCCGGGGGTTCCTCACGAACCGTGTCATCCAGAAACTGAAGTGGTCAAATCCGGAGAAACTCCGCAAGCACCTGGGGATCACCGTGCAGCGTGATAATACTTACAGGCATGTTCCTGCAACAGGTACCGAGATAGAGTCGGATCTCTACGATCACTTCGTCGCTGATGTCTTGAACGACGTCTATGTCGTTCGGACCAATTGTCTCGGCTATCTGTACAGCGCGGCCAGAAACTACCAGCTTAACCTCTACAAAAGAGCGAAGTCTCGTCCGGCCCTAGAAGGGGTGCCCCCTCCCTCGAATGCGGAAGGAGAGCGGTCGGAAGATGAGACGGCCTTGGACAAACTGGCCACTGACCAGCAGAGGCAGAAGGCTGAGGCAGAGCGAGAGGCCGTGGAATCAAAACTCGACATGGACCGGCTGTTAGATCAAACGAACCTCACACCTCGCGAACGCGAACTTGCGGTCCTTCTGTGCCAGCCTTCTCAACTTACCCAGAAAGAGATCGCCCGGCGAATGCATGTTACGCCCGCAAGAATCAGCCAAATGATCAAGCAACTCGCCTCGAACCCGGTGCTCAAGCAAGCTTACGCCAGGCTTTAATCCAGCCCCCCCTTTCCTGGTCCCCTGAGGGTTTTAGCCGCCAGGATATTAACTTTCGCTTCCTCCCAGTTGTCTGTACACAGTAGAGGGCAATAAGACACCCTTTCCGTTCTGAGCCTTCCTGGACGGCTAGGCGGAGTCTGAACGTGGCAATCCAGTTCGTGACAAGAGGAGGAGCAGCGATGGGAGAGACTCAGGAATCGGGGCGGTTCGAGACCGTGGAGGATGGCGCGGCGATGGACGGTAGAGATCGCTGGGCCCCCGCCGAGCCGGGGGAGCGCGAGGTCGTGATCCAGTTTGATATGGCCAGCGGAGGGATGGCGCTTGTCTTTACATCGTGGCCAGGGTGGTATTCGAAGTTCCGGCGGAACCCCTCGGCCCGGCTGCTGGAAGTACACCGGGACGAGCAAGGGCGGCTGACCGGCGCGGATTTCGAGCTCCCGGTTGCGCTCGTGTCCACCCGGTCAAAGCGGCGCTCGGACAAGAAGGTCGGGTAGCCTCTGGTGCCGGTCGCGCGCGGCCGCTAGGATGGCCTCTTTTGCCTCTAGAGTGAGTTGGAGCCGGGGTCCAGCAGGCCCTAGGGCGGCGAGGGGGAGCGAGGTCCCTCCCGGCCCGCTCGCCGACGCAGAACGCGATACTGGGCACCGGGTGGTGCCCGCGGTGCCGGAGGAGCCAGCGGGGTCGTGACGCCCAACGCGCGGCAGGGAACAGGCGCTCGACCTCCCGAGACGCTCGGGAAGAAGAGAGGAACGCCCGCTGATGACCGGCGAAGCGAACGGCCTATGACCGTGCGGCTCATCCAAGTCGAACCCGATCTTGGGGCGCAGGACGTCATGGATCGGGTGTGGCACCAGCTCCTCGCGGATGATCCTGCTGCGGAGGAGTCAGCGTGAAGGCAGCTCTCTACGTGCGCGTCTCGACAATCGACCAGGTCGAGAAGTGGTCGCTCGCGGCCCAGAAGCGGGCCCTCGTGGAGTTCGCCGAGCGCCAGGGTTGGACGTACGGGGTCTATGAGGATGCCGGGATCTCCGGGGAGACGCTGGACGCTCGTCCCGCAATGTTGCGGCTGCTCGAAGATGCCCGGGCCGGGCAGATCCAGGTCACCGTGGCGATCGAGATGGAGCGGTTCAGCCGGTCGGAGAGCCTATTCGACTGGCTGGTGATCAAAAAGGCATTCCGGGAGGGCAAGATCAAGTTCGGGACGCCGCAGCAACTCTACGATCCAGCGGATGCCGAGGACGACTTCCTTACAGACCTTTTTGGAGCGCTCGCCAAGCGCGAGAAGCGCAAAATCCTGGAGCGCACCCGTCGCGGCCGGCTGGAGGCGGCACGCCGGGGACGGTTCGTGGGCACGCGCATCCCGATCGGCTACCGGCTCGCCTCGCCGGGCGTCTTGGAGGTCAATGAGCAGGGCGCGCGCATCGTGCGACTGATCTTCGACCTAGCGCTGCGGGGCCGCAGCACGAGGGCGATCGCCCGAGACCTGTTACGGCGCGGGATTTCGTCGCCCCGGGGGGTCCGGACGTGGACGCACTCCGAGGTGGGCCGCGTCCTGCGCAACCCGGCGTACGTCGGGCGGATGCGGTTCAACCGCCGTCGCGTGGTCCGCGAGGGCGCCGGCCGCCGGCTCGCGCCAACCCCCGAGCACGAGTGGGTGGAGATCGCGATCCCTCGCCTCGTCAGCGAGGAAACGTTCCGGCGCGTCCAGGACCAGCTCCGCCGGAACCTCCTGTTCTCGCCGCGCCGGAGGAAGGCCACGTACCTCGTCGCCGGCCTCATCCGCTGCGGCGTGTGTGGGGCCGCCAGATCAGGATCGAGCGCCGACGGTCGCGGGTACTACCGCTGCAACAACGCGATCGACCCAAAGCCCGGGCACGAGCGATGCCGGGCCCGTCCGGTCCGGTCCGACAAGTTGGACGCGGCGGTGTGGGCCCAGGTGGTCGCCTCACTGCGCCAGCCGGACGTGATCCTCGAGGCGGCCCGACGATACCGGGAGTCGCATCTCGGGCAGCGCGACGAGCTGCTAATACGCCTGGAGGCGTTGCGGACCGCGATGTCGCGGGTCCCGGAGGAGCGCGAGCGGGTGCAGCGGCTGTACCGTGAAGGGCTGGCTTCGTTCGAAGAGACGAAGAGTCACGTGGGCGAAATCGACCGCAAACGCTCGGCGCTCCACCAAGAGAAGGAGACGCTCGAAGCGCGCTTGTCCATGCAGACCGCGGACGAGGCGGAGGCGGATCGCCTAGGTCGAGTGGTCCGGCGCGTTGCCGACCGGCTCGAGCTGCTATCGCCTGGACAGCGCGTCGAGGTCATCCGCGCGTTCGTCCGTCGGGTCGTCGTCCTACCGGGTCCCGAGATCCAGGTCCATGCCTTCGTGCCGGTCCCCGGTCGCCAGGAGGAGCAGCAGTACGTGGGGGCGACATGGGAGGCAGCGCTGTCATGAACCCGACCGGGTTGTATTGCGGAGCGTTTGTCAGCCCAAAGGCGCCCGACAGACTCGCCGCCGCCATGTTGAAGAGATTCGTCAGAGGGCCGAACAGGTCGCCGGTCGATGCGCCGCCCGAAGGTCCAGGAGTCTGTCCGGCGGCTGGAGCGACCGACATCAGGATGGTGACGAGTCCGAGTGCCCCGCTCGCACGTCCACGAAGCCACACGTCACGATGCCTCCGTCACCAGAATGATCAGCGGCGTTCCCGTGGGGATCTCGATCGTCGGCACCCAGGATCCGGGGGCGCCGGGTGGGCTGAGTTCCTGTGCCATGCGCGCCGCCACATAGGTCCAAGCTGGAGCCGTCTGTCCCCCGGAAATTTGAACCCCTCCGTCAAAGATGTTCACGGTATCCTGGCGTGCGACGGCCTGAAGATAGTCGGCGGTGGCCTGCAGAGTGGCCGCGGCGACGGCGTTGGCCGCGGCGGGGTGGCGCATGGATGTCCGCCCGGAGAGACCGGGGACAAGGCTGCCGGGATCAAGCGCCAGGCCGCGAACCAGATGCCCCTGTTGCTTCTCAACGAGCGTCATCTGGATGCGGCCCGCCGGACCGACCACCGCTTGTCCGAGCCAGATCCCCGGCGGGTCGGCGACTTGAACGACAACCGGCACGGGCGGACCGCCCGGCACGTTGAGAATCCCCGTCACCAGCGTGGCGGAGAGCCGGGTGCCCGGAGCCAGAGAAGGCCCAGCGTCGTGTGCGTTCGCCGGCGAGGGATCCGCGGGGGCGGTGGGCGTCGTTGCCGAGGCGTCGGCGGCGCGATTGTACACCACGGGGGAAAACCCGCTGAGATCCCCGGACGGTCCGCGGTCGATCACCGGGCCGATTGGGACGCTGATCACGATGGGGTTTCCCGGGGGACGCGACGCGAAGCCGGAGGGTTCCACGGGTTCGAATAACGGTGGAACCGGAAGGACGCCGGCCGTCGAGGCCCTGGGTTCACCCTGTGGAACGACGGGCTCCCCTTCCTGCGGGCGGAACGGCGCGGTGAGAAGGCGAGGCAACTCCGCCCTGATGGCGGCGGTATCGTCAGGCCCCGGTTTGGACACCGCCACGGGCGGCGCCGGCAAGGGGAGGGCCCGGTGGCGGAAGGCGATCGAGAGCCCGAGCAGCACCAGGGCCAACGCGGCGATCGCCAGGGGCACCGCGGCCGCCACCTCGCGTTTGGCCAGAAGCCGGTCCCCCACGCTGGTCTCATATTCCCCCCACCAGAAGAACAACCGCCTCAACATGCCTCGCCGCCGTCGTCGCCGGAACTCGTCCTCGCTGTCGAGGCGGATCTGGGATCCCGAAATCTCCGCCAGCACCTGCGAGTACGTCGCCGGTGCCTCTACGGCAAGCCGGGCGAGAACCGCCGGGATGACTTCGGGCGCCAGGTCCACGTCGTCTCCAAGCGTGCCGCGGATCCGTTGGGCCGTCTGCTCACTCAAGGCAATTTTCATCCGCACCCTCACCCATTGTGATAGGTATATATTCCAGCATCAGTATATCTATCAACTTCATTGTGTCAAGAGGCGAACTCCTGGCCCCTATCGAAATTTGTCTCCCATGACTGCACCCACCCGAGAGCGCCTGCGCGTTCCGGTGGAGGCGCTGCGCTGGACGTGCGACCTCACCTCTCTCGGTTTTGCGACGACGGCGGACCTCCCCCGTGAGTCCGCGATCGTCGGGCAGGTTCGAGGGGTGCGCGCGCTGCAGTTCGGCTTGGGGATCGACCAACCCGGGTACAACATTTTCGTAAGCGGCGCGCCGGGGACGGGCCGGAGCACGTACACGCGCGGCGAGGTCGAGCGGGCCGCGCAGGCCAAGCCCGTCCCCTCCGACTGGTGCTACGTCCGGAACTTCGCTGCGGCGGATCAGCCGGTGGCGATCTCCCTCCCCGCCGGCGAGGGGCAGGCCTTCCGCGCGCAGGTGGCCGACCTTGTGACCGAGGTCCGGGAGGGCCTCCGGCGGGCGTTCGCGAGCGAAGCCTACGAGCAGCAGCGGGCGACGGTCGCCAAACAGTACGAGCAGCAACTGGGAGAGATCTGGCAGGCCCTCGAGAACCAGGCGAAGATCCGCAGCCTCATGCTCCAGCGCACGCCGACCGGCATCCTGACGGTGGCGGTGGACCTCCAGGGACGGCCGATCACCCCCGAGGTCTTTCAGTCGCTCCCGGAGGGTGAACGCCAGCGCATCGCCGATCGCAGCAAGGAGCTCGAAGAGGTCCTGGCCGAAGCGCAGCGCAAAGCGCGCAGCCTCGAACGCGAGGGGCGCGAAGCCCTTCGCCAGTTCGACGCGCAGACGGCGAAGTTCGTGATCGACACCCCGGTGGAACGCCTCAAGGACGCGGACCGCGACCACGCCAAAGTCGTGGCGTTTCTCAACGCGATCGAGCAGGACATGCTCGAACACCTCGCCGAACTCCGCGGCGACGACGAGGGCGAGCGGCCGCGTCAGGAGCTGCCATTTCCCCGCCAGGATCCGTACGCCCGCTATCAGGTCAACCTCCTCGTGGATCATCGGGGCACCCACGGGGCGCCCGTGATCATCGAGACCAACCCGACCTACTACAATCTCGTAGGCAAGGCGGAGTACCGGTCGGAGTTCGGAGCGCTGCTCACCGACTTCACGATGATCAAGGCGGGCGCGCTCCATCGCGCCAACGGCGGGTTTCTCATCCTCCAAGCGCGCGATGTGCTCACGAACCCGTACGCCTACGATGGACTGAAGCGCGCGCTCCGCAGTCAGGAGATCCGGATTGAGCACCTGGGGGAGGCGGCGGGGCTGCTGCCGACCGCGACGCTTCGGCCGGATCCGATCGCGCTGGACATCAAAGTGGTCCTGATCGGGACCCCGGATGTCTTCCACCTGCTGTACGGGCTCGACGAGGAGTTTGAGAAGCTGTTCAAGATCCGCGCGGACTTCGACGTGACGATCGACCGCACACCGGCGAACCAGGAGGAATACGTGCGGGCGATAGCGGCAATCTGCCACCGCACAGGCTCGTGCCACTTCGACCCTTCGGGGGTCGCCGCCGTCCTCGAACACAGCGCCCGGCTGGCCGCGAGTCAGGACAAGCTGAGTACCCGATTCAACGAGGTGGTCGAGATCGTCTTCGAAGCCACCGCCTGGGCGCGGGAGGGCGGGAGTCCGGTGGTGACGCGGGAGCACGTCCGTCGGGCCGTCGAGGAGAAGGCGTACCGATCCAACCTCCTCGAGGAACGGATCCGCGAACTGATCACCAAGGGTGTCATCCTCGTCGACACCGATGGCGCCGTGACCGGCCAGATCAACGGCCTGTCGGTGCTCCAGCTCGGCGACTACACCTTCGGGCAACCAAGCCGGATCACCGCCCGTGCCTACGTCGGCGGCCGGGGGGTCGTGAACATCGAGCGCGAAACCCAAATGTCCGGCCGGGTCCACAGCAAAGGCGTATTCGTGCTCGCTTCGTTCCTCGCGAGCCGGTTCGCCCAGGCCCACCCCCTCAGCCTCTCCGCCTCGCTAACCTTCGAGCAGCTCTACTCGGACGTAGACGGAGACAGCGCCAGCTCGACCGAGCTGTACGCGTTGCTGAGCGAGCTCTCGGGGCTGCCGATCGCCCAAGGCCTCGCGGTGACGGGATCCGTCAATCAGATGGGGGAGGTTCAGCCCATCGGCGGGGTCAACGAGAAGATCGAAGGTTTCTACTACGTGTGCAAAGCCAAGGGGCTCACCGGGCGCCAGGGGGTCGTGATCCCGCACCAGAACGTCCGCGACCTCATGCTGCGCGAGGAAGTGGTGGCCGCCTGCCGCGAGGGACGATTCGCCATCTGGGCCGTCCACACCATCGACGAAGGAATCGAGGTCCTCACGGACAGCGAGGCCGGCGCGCGCGGCTCCGATGGGCGATTTCCCCCCACCTCGGTCAACGGACGTGTCGAGACGCGCCTGGCGGAACTGGCCAAGCGCTACCGAGAATTTGGCCCCACCCCTGAGCACCCGAAGGACACCCCCCCCGCCTCCACCTAGTCGTCGCCTGTCCCAGTCCGCGCCCGGCCAGAGTCTCCGTCAATCTCCCATCGTTCTTCTTCCACCCTGGACCACCGGCCGCGCCCTCGGGTGGAAACGCCGATCTATCCACTCGATGCGTCCGTGACCGGAGAGTCCGGGGCATTACTTTGAACGAGGAATCTTCCACGAGGACCCCTATTGGCGAGCGACGAGACCGCCGGGACTAACCCGGGCACCGGAAGTCCAGGAATCCGTGCGAGGCAGCAGGCCGTGATGGCCATTCTCGGCCAGCGCGCGCTGTCGAGCAGCGACGTATCCACGTTCATGAGCGAAGCCGTCGCGTCCATTGCGCGGCTCCTCAGGGTTCAGTACTGCAACGTCTTGGAACGCATCCCGGGGACCCAAACCTTCCGGCTGTGCGCCGGGGTGGGGTGGACCGAGGACACGCGCACCGATGCGTCCGTCGATGGCGGCCCGGCCTCCCAAGCCGGATACACCCTCGGATCCACCACGCCCGTGATCGTGGAGGACTATCGGACCGAAGCTCGGTTCCGTGTGCCCGCCGTTGTCCACAGACATCCGCTGGGCGGCGGCATGAGCGTGGCGATCCCCGGGCGGGACGGTCCGTTCGGCGTCCTGGCCGTGGCCACGACGGCCTCACGAACGTTCAGTGAAGAGGATGCCACCTTTCTTCAGGGCGTGGCCACCGTATTCGCCGCGGCGGTCGAGCGCCGGAGGACCCACGATTCGGCCCAGGAGACCAACCAGCAACTTCGGGCGCTCGCCGACACCGCGCCGCTGGCCATCGTCTCGCTGGATCTGAACGGCATCGTACAGAGCTGGAACGCCGCCGCGGAGCGCGTCTTCGGCTGGATCGCCGCAGAGGTGCTCGGGCGGCCCGACCCGTTGTTCTTCGATCACGGACGCGAGGAAGGCGCCGGGGTGCTGGAACGCGTGCTCCGAGGGGAAACCATCGAGGAGCTCGCGAGCCAGATCCTACATAAGGAGGGGCGGGCGGTCGATGTCTCGATCTCCGCCACCCCAGTCTACGACGGCACGGGCTCCGTCGAAGGCGTGATCGCTTTGATTGCCGACAGGACCGCCCACCGCCAGATCGAGGCGGCCCAGGCCCAACTGGCAGAGATCATTGAGACGACGACGGACTTCGTGACGATCACCGACGTCCCCGGGAAGGGCTTCTACGTCAATCGGGCCGGCCGCCGGATGCTGGGGATCGACGGGGACGAGGACATCTCCAAAATGACCTTCGCCGACGTCTTTTCCGGCGACACCTGGTCGTTCATCTCGAACGAAGCGATGCCGGCCGCGGTGCGGGACGGGGGATGGAGCGGCGAGATCGTCCTCTTCAACCGGGATGGGCAGGAGATCCCCGTCTCGATGGTCATGATCGCCCACAAGGGACAGCACGGGCACGTCGAGTTCTTCTCGGCCATCGCCCGGGATATCAGCGAACGCAAGCAGTTCGAGCACCAACTGGTGCGCCTCGCCAATCACGACCCCCTCACGGATCTCTTCAACCGCCGACGGCTGGAAGAGGAGGTGGAGCGTCACCTGGCGGAGGCCCGACGGTACGGGATCCGCGGCGCGCTGCTCTTCGTCGATCTCGATCAGTTCAAGGACGTTAACGACTCTCTCGGTCACCCCACGGGCGACGCGCTCCTCGTCCACGTGGCGGGGCTCCTGCGGGAGCGGTTGCGGGAGACCGACATCATCGCCCGGATGGGTGGGGACGAGTTTGCGATCCTGCTGCCACACACCGATAAACCGGAAGCGGAGGCGCTCGCCACGCAGCTGGTGAACGCGCTGAGGAACACCACCATCGACGCGGCGGGGCGGCCGGTTGGCGTGACCGCCAGCGTCGGAATCGCCCTCTTCCCCGAGCACGCCACGACGCTCGGTGACCTGTTCGCGCGCGCCGACCTCGCCATGTACCAGGCAAAGGAGAGCGGGCGGAACCAGTGTGGGGTCTACGAGCCTGAGAGGGACTGGCAGGCCGCCAGCCACGCGCGGCTCTCCTGGCAGCGTCGCATCCGGGAGGCCCTGGAGAGAAACCAGTTCACCCTTCAAGCTCAGCCCATTCTCGATCTCCGCACCGGCCGCGTCGGCCACTACGAGCTGCTCGTCCGCATGGTTGGGGAGAAGGGGGAAATTATCCCGCCGGGGGCGTTCCTCGACATCGCCGAGCGGTTTGGACTGATCCAGGCGATCGACCGGTGGGTCGTGAGACGGGCCATTCGCCTGCTCGCCGCTCACCAGCGCGCCGGTCGCGACCTCAGCCTGGTCGTCAACGTATCCAGCAAGGGGTTGGCGGATGCGGACCTCCTCCCGATGATCAAGCAAGAACTGGGAGAGACGGCCGTCGATCCGCGGCGCCTCGTGCTCGAGATCACCGAGACCGCAGCCATCACCAACATCTACCAAGCGGAGAAGTTCGTGAACACGCTCCAGAAACTCGGCTGTCGGGTCGGCCTCGATGACTTCGGGGTCGGGTTTACCTCGTTCTACCACCTCAAGCACCTGCCCGTCGATTACTTCAAGATCGACGGCAGCTTCATCCGCGAGCTTCCGCGGGACAAGGTCGACCAGCAACTGGTTCGTGCCATGGTTGCCGTGGCGCGCGGGCTGGAGAAGGAGACCGTCGCGGAATTCGTGACCGACGCCGAGACGGTGCGGCTCCTTCGCGAATACGGGGTCGACTACGCGCAGGGGTTCCACGTCGGCGCCGACGCGGGAGAGGAGATCGTCTCCCCCCAGGCGGCCGCCGTCAGCGCTTTCGGGAACGACTGACGCGCGCTCACATCTGATCCGACTCGGCCGCGCGGAGGCAGACGGGGGTCGGCGGGGCCGCCGACGAAAGACCTTCCACGGTGAGGTTGACCGCACTCACGTCCTGGATCTGGCAGCGCCTACCTTGGCGGGCCCGGCAACTACTGCTCTGGATGTGCACCGCGCATTTCCTGATCGGCGCGGTCGCCATCGTCGATGATGGCGCAGGGCGGATCCTGGTGGCCCGGCACACGTATCGACGCGGCGCCCCGTGGGCGCTCCCCGGAGGGTGGGTCCAGCGTGGCGAAAACCCCGCGCACACGGTGGTGCGCGAGATCCGGGAAGAGACGAGTCTTGAGACCGAAATCATGAGCCTGCTGACGATCCTCGTGGAAAGCCCGGGGCACCTCACCGCCGTCTATCGTGCTCGGGTGGCCGGCGGGACTTTTCGCCCCAGCGATGAAGTGTCGGCGGTTCGGTTCATCGCACCGGGGGACTGGCCGGACGGACTGCGCGAGGACCACCGGCGGTTGATCGCCGCGCTTGCCACGCGGCCCACCCCTCTGGCCTGAACCCTCTTTCCCGAGGTCACCCGGGTGTGCTAATGTGGGACCCGACAGCCGCGCCCCCATCGTCTAGGCTGGCCCAGGACATCGGCCCTTCAAGCCGGTAACGCGAGTTCGAATCTCGCTGGGGGCACCACGCATCCCGTTGCACCAGACTGCACCACGTTGCAATTCTCCTGATTTTCCAAGGGGTTGCGGGCCTCCCGCGACTGTGTCGGACTGCACGCCACTGCACCCTGTGGAGCGCCGGACAAGTGCAATTTGAGTGCAGCGGCAAGGCCCTCCGGAAACACGATCTCGTCGATCCACTCGACCTGGACCCGCGGCACGGAGTCCATCAAGCGTCCGTACGTATCGAGCGTAACCCGGCCGAATAGTGCCTCATCTGCCGGGCGATGTAGAGCGGGTTCTTCCCGGTCGCGATCAGCAAGCTGGCGTAGGTGTGCCGGAGATCGTACTGGCTTGGCCACGACTTGTTGAGTGAAATACGGCGGGAGATAGCTAGAACTTAGCCTTTAGGGGGACCCCGGGTCGCGACAAAAATTTTCGATGGGCGCTCCTACAGATTGCTCAAACCGTCATCGGGCCATTCGCGTTTCGCGTGGAAGTTGTAAGGGACGAAGAAATCATGCAGGATGGCGTTCACCCACCGGCCGGCGATGAGCCACCCGGAATCGCGAAGCCGCGGCAGCGGATCCACGAGTCGATCGAAGCATACATACTCCTCCCAAGCACCGGGGAATCGCGGGGGCCAACGCTGCTTGAGGGGGTGGTTTGGCACCCGGCCCCCATGCGATGACGACTGAAAGTCGCGCCGCAGCACGGCCTCGACCTCCTCGCGCCCGGCACAGCCCTCGGGCACCGAGCCGTGCTTTCCCCACTGGACGCACACCGTTGGCCGAGCGTCGGCGCGCGGTGCCTGCCCCGTGAGGATTCGGCCGTGGAAGTAGCTCACCACCTCCACCGGAGCGAGATCCGTAGGCCGATAGCGGACCCAGGCGACCTCATGGTCACAGGGCTCATCGTCGTCCGGGTAATCCCAATCATCTTCCCAAAAGAAGTGGTACCCGATGAGCGCATCCTTCGGATGGTGGATCGCGGCGCAGTCCCGCAGGGGAAAGCACTCGGCCACGGTCGTCCGCAGGACGGGGCACAGACATTCGATCGCGCGCCGCTGCTGGTCGTCTAGCAGGCGGGGCGGATCGAGCCGGGTGACCTCAGCGTACAGGCGCCGCGCGACGTCGAGGCGCCCCAGGTTGTGCTGGAGTATCGCGAGCTGCTCGCAAGGATGAGGTGCCGCGGGGTGTGAGGCGATGAGGGCGCGGAGTGCGGCGAGCGCGGCCTCAACCACCGGGTCGTCCTCCCGCTTGGAGGCTTCCCCGCCGGCCCGAACGACCGCGTTTAGGAGAGCCGCAGTGGCCATGCGCAGGTCGTCGTCCATCTACACGTGGTCGGGCACGTAAGAACGGTGTTTGAGCGCTGGTCCGCCGATCGCGCGCAGCCACGCCTCAGCGACAGATCGAAGGTGCGCGAGCGCTACAGGGTCGGTGTCAAAGAGATCCGACGACTCCGCCAGGTCGGTAGCGATGTGGTAGAGCCTGTCACGGTACGGCGCCTCCTCCGGCCAGAAGAACGCCTCCCACTCTCCATCGGTCACGTTAATGGCCTCGCCGAAGCGCCCCCAGAACGCGTGCTCCCGGATGCGCCGAGTACGTCCTTCGATCAGCGGGAGTAAGTTCTTCGAGTGCCCGGGTGGCCCCGAAAGCCGCAACCAGGCGAGCAGGGTGGCGAACAGGTCGACGGGTTGGATGAGCGCGTCGCAGCGGACGCCTGCACCCGCCCCTTCCGGGTGATAGATGATCCACGGGAGGTGCGCGACCTCACGGTACAGGTTGGCCTCCGCAAGCCGTGCCCAAGGCTTCCCGAGGAGACCGTGCTCGCCGAACATGTACCCGTGGTCGGTGATCACGGCCACCAGGGTGTTCGACATGAGTCCAAGGTCCGCCACCTTCTCAAGCAACCGTCCCACCCAGCGGTCGACCATCGTGATCTCTCCAGCGTACAGTGCCCGGCACTCGGCCAGGTCCTCGCGGCCCAAGCGGTTCGCGAGGCCGTAGGCAGGATAGATCACGTGCTCCCCTTCATGGCCTGGGTTGTACATTTCATCGTAAGGGTAAGGCGGATCCCACGGTTCGTGCGGATCGAAGCAGTCCACCCATAGGAGGAAGCCGTCCAGGGTCCGATTCCGCTCCAACCATGCTATCGCGCGCCGCATAACCTGGGGTGCGAAGTAGTCCTCTTCCCCGAGACGGGCCGCGGTGTTCCGCAAGTACTGCGCCACCCGCCCGTAGGGATCGCGGAGCTTGTCCGGCCGGCAGGGGAACGCGATCGGGATTGTGGGATCGGTGATCCAGTCGTCGTGCTCCTGGCCTCGGATCAGGTCCCAACAGAAGCCGCGCTGATAGTTTCCGTCGTCATAGCAGAGCAGGTAGTTGTCGGTGATGAACATCGTGGTGTACCCGGCATCGCGCGCAATCTCCGAAAAGATAACGTCGTCCCTGTCGAGCGGGCCCCAGCCCCGAAACGGGAACTCATAGCGTCCCGTCCACATCTCCCGGCGGCAGGGCAGGCAGGGGTACGAGCCAACGATGGCGCGATCGAACACGGTGGCCCGCCGGGCGAACGCATCGAGGTGGGGCGTGCGGATCCACGGATTTCCATTGAAGCCCGTAAAGTCGTAGCGCAGGCTGTCCAGCAGGACGACGAGGGCGTTGCGGCGGCGGGCGGTCATGGCAAGGCGGCCTGCCCGCTTTCGGCCTCAAAGAGGAGGATGTGCTCCCAGGCCAGGCGGAGGCGGATCGGCTGGCCGAGCGTGACAGGGGCGTCCGGACCGGCCAGGACCCTGAGGCGCGTCTTCGCGAACTTCACGTGGATCAACGTTTCCCGCCCCAGGGATTCCAGCAGGATCACTTCCCCCACGAGGTCGCCGTCTGCAGCCACCGTCAGGTGCTCGGGGCGAACGCCGAGGTCGTAGCGGCCGGCCCGCAACGGCCGAGGGAGGGGCCTGGGAACTCCGTCCCCGATAGCCAGGCATCCGTCCGCCACCGTGACCGGCAGGAAGTTTATCGGGGGGGTCCCGATAAAATCGGCCACGAAGCGGGACGGAGGCCGTTCGTACAGGTCTCGGGGCGTCATGAGTGCCACCAGCCTGCCGCTCTGCATGACCCCGACACGGTCGGCGATCCCCAGCGCCTCCGCCTGGTCGTGGGAGACGAGGACCGTGGTGATCCCGAGGTCTTTCTGGAGTCGCTTGATCTCGGCTCGGGTCACCTCGCGGAGACGGGCGTCCAGGTTGGACAGCGGCTCGTCGAGCAAGAGGACCGCAGGCGCCTTGACGAGCGCGCGGCACAATGCCACCCGCTGCTGCTGGCCGCCCGAGAGCTGTCCAGGCCGGCGTGGGAGGCATTCTGTGATGCCGACCATCTCCGCAACCTCGCATACCCGACGGGCCACCTCGCCGGCCCTGATGCGCTTGACCCGCAGGGGAAAGGCGATGTTCTCAAACACCGTCAGGTGAGGGTAGAGGGCGTAGCTCTGGAAGACCAGCCCGATGCCACGCTCCTGCGGGTGCTCGTCGTTGACCACGCGGTCGCCGAACAGGATGCGGCCAGAGGACGGACGATAGAGGCCCGCCACGAGGAAGAGCGTTGTCGTCTTGCCGCATCCCGAGGGGCCGAGCAAGGCGAGGAACTCGCCCTCTCCGACGGTGAGGGAGACGTCGTCGACCGCCGTCACGGCTCCAAACCGCTTGGATAGGTGTTCCAGAGCGACTTGCACGTCAGCCCTTCACTCCCCCCGAGAAGATGTTCAGGAGATACTTCTGGGTCAGCGCGAAAACCAGCACAGCCGGCAGGATGTAGAAGACGCTCACTGCCGTCACGAGCCCGTAGTCCGCGAAGCGCTCCTCGCTGGCGAGGCTGGCCATGAGGACCGAGAGCGTCTGGGAGTTCTGGCTCGGCAACAGCACGTAGGGGAGTAAGAATTCGTTCCATCCGCTCAGGAAGGCGAAGATCCCGAAGGCCAGGAGCCCAGGCTTGACCAGGGGCACCATAACGCGCCACCAGATCCGGAGGCGCGAGCAGCCGTCGATGAGGGCAGCCATCTCGATGTCCCACGGGACGTTGTCGAAAAACCCCTTCATGATCCAGATCCCTAGTGGCAGATCGAGCGCCAGTTTGACCAGGATGACGCCCGCCAGCCGATCGTACAACCCCAGGAACCGGAGCACCAGGAAGATCGCGATGAGCAGGGTCACGCTGGGAAACGAGTGCAGCACCATGGTGGAGGACAAGACCACGCCCCGGCCCGCGAAGTTCAGACGCGAGAGGGCATAGGCGGCCATCGACCCGATGAGCACCTCGAGGATGCCGACGGCGAATGCGAACAGCAGCGAGTTCAGGGTCGTCGTCCAGATGCTGGCTTCGTTCGGGAGCGCCCTCCCCAGGAACCGCCAGTTCTCCAGGGTGAACCCATGCGGAACCAGGCCGGTGATGCGGACGCTGAACGATGCAACCAGCAGCCAACTGTACATCAAGATGATCGGCGCCGACAAAACCACGAGGCTCAGCATGATTCCCCAGCGTCCTCGGGGAGCGGCGGTCTCGGTCACTTAGTTCACCTCGATCTTGGGAGCCGCGACGAGTTCGCCGAAACGGAACAGCCGGAGGTAGATCGCTGAGGCCGCTAGGCCCAGCACGACCAGCACCGCAGCCAACGCCGCGCCGAGGCCGAACTGCGTGTTCCCGAAGTAGTTCGAGAGCGCCAAATGAAATGCGTACAGCGACCACACCTCGGTGGTATAGAATCCCGGGCCACCGTTCGTGGTGAGGAGGATATACTCGAACGAGGTCAGGAGGGACAGTGTTTGGTATGCCGTTACGAAGAGGATCGGCCACCGGAGACGTGGCAGGGTGATGCGCCAAACCTGCTGCCAGGGCGACGCCCCGTCCACGTCGGCGGCGAGGTACTGGTCGTGCGGGATCGCTGCGATCGCCGAGGAGAAGATAATCATCCCGAAGGACGCGCCGACGAACCCATTGAGCGCGACGATGAAGGCCCAAGGGTGGACGTTCATCCAGTTGGCTCCCGGCACGCCGGCCCATCCCAGGATCTGGCTGAGGGTCCCGTAAGGTGGCTGGGCGGCGAACCACCGCCACATGAGGGCGTAGATGACGGACGGCGTGATCCGCGGTAGCATCCACAGGACCCGGAACACGCCGGGTGCCTGTCCCGATAGGTGCGCGGTCAGGAGGGCGAGCATGAGGGCCAGTCCGACATTGAAGAGCGAGAGCGTGGAGAGCATGTAGATCATCGTGTTCTTCAACACGAGGACCAGCCACGGACTGTGGGTGATCTGGGCGTAGTTGCCGATGCCGATGTAGCGGTACTTGTGCAGGCCGGTGGCGACGCTCAGATTGGTAAGGCTGATGACGACGGTGAGCACGGCGGGCACGAGGAACAACAGGAGCACGACGACGACGGCCGGCCCCAGGAAGAACGCGGGATATCCGCCGACAGCAAGGGTGCGGCGGAGGAAGGATCCCCGCGCCGCACCCCGTGCCTCGATGGCGCGCTCGGTCGGCAGGGTCACTGAATGACGACGTTCGTCCCCAAGTTGGTCTTCATCTGCTGGATCGCCGTCTGGACGGCCTGGTCAGGCGTCATCTGCCCGGCGATCACCGCCGACAGGCTCTGCCAGATGGCTTGATCGTACGACCCGAAGTCCTTGTTGTTCGGGAGGAACGTAGTGAAGCCCAGCATATAGAAGGTATCCTTCGCGAACATGTCCTGCGCATACTGGGGGACCCGCGCTTCGTCCTTGAGCACCGCGAGGTGGCCGCTCGTCACCGCGTGTCTCGCGTTAAGCTGCGGGGTGGTGGCCAGGGCCAGGATGCGGGCCGCCAAGTCTGAATGCTGCGAGGCCTTGCTGATCATGTAGACCACGGGATGGCTGAGGGTGACCGGTTTGCCCCCCTGTCGTCCCGGGGGGACGAGGGCGAACCCGTAGGTCTTCCAGAGCTCATCCGCGGGCATCTTGTACTGTTTGGTCCACTGCGCCCAGCACCAAGTGCCACACTGGCTGAAGAACACGTCCTTTCCGACGAAGGTCTCGTGCCAGCTGTTCCAGTCGGTGCCGATGATGTCTTTCGGGGTGACTTTGTACGTGAAGACGGCGTCGTAGAAGAACTGGTATTCGTCGTGCAGCGCCTTGGAGTCGAGGAGCAGCTTCCCCTCCGCGTTCTGCATCTTCCCGCCAAACGCCTCGTAGTACATGTAGTAGTCGGGGCCATTGATCGGACGGATCCACCAGCCGTGCCCCGCAGGGACGAGCCCCTTGTCCTGCGCGTCCTTCGCCATCCGGAGAATATCATAGAGGGAAAACTGACCCGATTCGATCGCCTTCGGCAGGCCGGTGATCCTCGCCTGTGACCACCCGAGCTTGGCGAGTAGCGGCATGTTGAAATAGAGCGGGCGTGCCTCGACATCCTGAGGAATGGCGTAGATTTGCCCGTTGAACTTGGTGGCGCTCCACAGCGTCGGGATGACGTCGGAGAACTCCGGGTACTTCTTTACGTAGGCATCGAGCGGAACCACATAACCCGCCGCCGCCCAGGCGGCGATGTCCTCATGGCCGCTGCCGATGATGTCCGGGGCCTTGTCCGACTGGGCCGCAAGCACAAACCGCTGCTTGTAGGCGCCCCACGCCTCGCCTCCGCCTGTCGTGAAGGTCGCGTCCAGCTTGACCTGGATCGCAGAGCCTTCTGCCGCCAACTGCTTGTTTAGTGCGTCTACGGCACTAAGCAGGTTATCCCGTCGGTAATACGACGGTTCATCGGGGCCAATGGTCCAAGCCGTCATTTGGATTGTCTGACCACCGGCGGCAAGTGTCAGGCCGGTATGCACGATTCCATAGGCGGCCACTAGGGTAATCAATACGAAAACCGATCCGGCGATCCGGCCTCGCATGTCACACGACCCCCTCTCGAGCGCAAGGATCTATAGAATTGAGATTCGTATTTTGGGTTCTTTAGTTACGCTCAGTATACACCTGACAATCCTTCATTTAGAAGGTTCCACCCGATTCGGGATTCGTTTACTTGATGCAGGTAACCTCCTGATGCCAACGTTTAGGCATCGCCGGGAGGTCAATCTTGAGAGGGCTGCTATGTTGAATTCAGCGTGGAGTGTGTGCTTAGGACGCTATCTGCGGTTCGCGCTAATCGAAATGTGGTACCAATCGGCTAGCGCAAAGGGAAGTGAGAGGTCTTATCAGGCCCTGACCCGGCTCTGCAGGACCTTATCGGGCAGGAGTCAGCATCCCCTCGCTTTTAGGGGGTGATCGCCCGACGCACGCCCGAACAAGTGTTAACCTAGCCCTCAAACTGAATTTGCCGTCATAACCGTACGTCGAGGTGCTGGCAGGGGGGGCGGGGGTACCATGCCGCCGTTCCTTTGGGGACGCTGCCCATGCCTAACGACGGTGCTTCGCCCGCTTCATGTTCTGCCAGCGCCCCAGGACGGGCGCGATGGTCAGGACGCCATCAACGGGACCACACTGCCTCGCCGTTACGTGCCCGTTTCTAGGAGGACGGGGACTCGGTTTTGCTCTTCGACTGCGACTTCGGTCGTCGCCGCGGACGCTTCGCCAGTGACTTAGGCGGATTGATCGACGCAACATAGGCCTCATGCCCTGCTTTCCTGAGACGGTCGGTAATCCCCCACGCCACGTGCGCGGCATTGGTGAAGCCGCGTTCCTTGATTATCAGGATGAGATGAGCCTGGAAGGTCATGCGAACTCCCCCTTCTCGTGCGCCGCTGCCCACACACAAACCGGCTGTCGTCACGCCGCCGGCTACTCACGCCTGACGAGAACGCTGACTCTTCCTCTTGCCTTTCGCCTTTGCCCATCGCGCCAGCACCGCACGACGGGCAGCCTCGCTGCGCTCCTCTTTCGTTGCCCGCTGGTGACGAACCAGAGCGGCGTGGCGAGCGATCTTCGATCGCTGCTCGGACGAGAGCTTCCGAAGTCGCATCCTTGCGCCCTTGCGACCGTACGCGGAGAAATCCGGTGGGATCGCCACACACACGAGTATATCACCCTGAGCACGTATTGACCACGAAGGGGCTGAGCACGTATACTCGTGACGAGGCCTTTTTCGAGGTGTGCCCATGCGTGTTGCCCTGTACGCGAGAGTGAGTACCTCCGATAAGGATCAGAACCCGACCACGCAGCTGCTCCCACTTCGGGAGTTCGCGGCGGCGCAGGGATGGACGCTGGCCGGCGAGTTCGTAGACCGCGCCTCTGCCACCGACCTCCGCGGCCGGACCCAATGGCAGGCGGTGCTCCAAGCCGCCTCGAGGCGCAAGACCGATCTCGTCCTCGTGTGGAAACTCGACCGGGCCTTCCGGAGTGTCCTCCACGCCAGCACGACGCTCGAGGACCTGCGCCGGTGGGGCATCGGCCTCCGCTCCTACACCGAGCCGTGGGCGGATACGACGTCCCCGCAGGGCGAGCTCGTGTTCAACCTCCTCGCCACGTTCGCGCAGTTTGAGCGGTCACTGATTGCTGAGCGGGTCAGGGCGGGAATGGCGAGGGCGAAGCAGCAGGGCAAGCGCCTGGGACGGCCTCGAGCCGTGAACGGGGAATGGACGCGGGTTCAGCCATTGATCGAGAACGGCACGATGAGCCGGCGCAAAGCGGCTCGGGTCCTAGGCGTCGGCCGCAGCACGGTCGGTCGGCTGCTGGCCCAAAAAGGTAACGTAAACGACACCTCGAAGGCCCTTGTCTAGCAAGGTGTTCGATGCTAGCAAAGGGCGTCCCGAAAAGATCTCTTTGTGGGCCATGGTGGTCGTTGTGGCAAGGGATGTGGAACATGCCAAGGGTTGCATTTGCGGTCATCTTGGTGCTTCTGCTTGCCCCTCAGCTTGCCTTTAACCCGATTGCACATCCTCGGGATGCACTAGCAGCACCAGCAACTTGCCTGGTCTCAGAAGCTGCTCCCGCAGTGCTGATTGAGGGACCACCCCCATATGGAATTGTCTACACGCCTGACACAAGTTCATGCCTGATCTCTCCCGGCAAAGGTATCGGTCATGTCAGGCTTGGGGGATCGATTAAACGTGCCTTGTCCTACCTGGGCCCCGCCAAAGCGGCTTCACCGGATCCGGATGGAGGGGGTAATAGGTGGCTGTGGTTCGAACCCCCCGAGAACTCAGGCATTGGGGCCTTCGTCTCGCCAAACGGCATCATAGAGCGGATGTGGGCGCAGAACGACACCCGGTACGTTACGCAGGGGGGACTCCATATCGGCTACACCGAGGCGCAGGTCCGGTCGATTCTGGGGGCACCGGATCAGACAGTCGACACGCAGATCAAGACGCGGGAGTTACTGTATGACATCCTAGGGTTGTGGTTCATCATTCAGCTCGATGAGCGATTCGCCTTCTTCAACCACGTGTTCGACATTGGCGTGATGCGCCCGGCCGCCAACCTGTTCGAGTTCTATCTCTTAGGCCCGTGTCGCTATTTAAGAAACGTTCCCTGTACCTGAGCGACGGTTGTGGGGGCAAATGTCAGCGCAGCCTTGAGAGACGTTACCGATCGGCAAGCGCAGGTGCTCGCTGTGCTCCAGACCCACTATCAACAGACAGGGGTTCCGCCGAGCCTTCGGGAGACGGCCGCAGCCCTACAGGTATCTCCTGCCACGGTCCACACCCGACCCGGGCCCACTTCATCAGATCCCGACCGCTCATGCCCCCCATCGCCAGGAGCAGCACCATCGACTGAGTGACCTCGCCAAGCGGGAGCCGCGAACCCCCGTCCCCGTTCGGGGCGTGCCGGATGGTCACCACCTGGGCCCTCCGGTAACACGCCCCGTCCGCTTCGATGATCCCGCTCGAGGTATCGCAGAACCCCGTAATCAGCGCTGTCGTGCTTCCCACCCGAACCACCGCTACGACCCGCAGGTGGAACCCTGGCAGGGCAAATTGCACGATTGAGCCCCCCGGTTGAGGCGGTTTGGAGCAGATTGCCCATTGTGGAGGAGTATATTCCTGCCGGCTGAGTGACCGCAACAGATGGTACCTTCCCAGCCGCCCCGAAACGCCCCGCTACGCCTTGATAAACGCCCCTCAACCGCTCCGACCAAGGGCCCGAGAGGATCTTGACAACCGCTTATGCGAGCCTATGTTTCTGGGCCAATCTGCGGGCTACGGAACGGATGCGGGAATCGCGGCTCTCGAGGTTCTGGCGGATGAGGGAACGGGCGAGTTCGGCCTCCCGGTCACGGAGCGGTTGGAGCATCGTCTGGGTCTGGGCTCGGGCCGCTTCCCGCTCCCTGCGGCGTCTAGCGCGAACGGCCCGCATCACGCATCGATGGGAGCAGAACCGACGGGAGGCGCGTGTCGCGAAGATGGGGGTGCGGCAGACCGCGCACCAGCGCGGAGGGAGTACCTTGCGGGATGACCGGGGGGACGCACTAGGACGACCACTTTGGGCCATTTCCCCCGCGTCGGCGCAGCGCTTGGGATCAACGAGGACCCGAGAGGTTATTCGGATACCTCCCCACGGCCCTCAGAATCGATTCTCGCCGCATGAGGCACCCTCCGAGGGGCGTCAAGCGAGCGGGACGGGGGCGACACGTCCACTACGGGCTTGCTCAGGGGCCTGACCGGACCTTCTGGCAACCGCGAGGGGTCGATGCCGCCGGTTAGGACGACGGTAACATGGGAATTGGTGGGCATCACGGCCTGTGGCTTTCCGAGCAGACGGTCATCGAGCGTCTCCACGACTTTAAGCGCCAGTGCCTGGACAGATAGCCGATCATCGGTCTGCGCTCGCTGGAGGAAGCGACCTCGGATCGCATAACCGCGCACCGCATGTCGCCGCTGAAGGACCGCTGCAAGATCAGGGCTCCACCAGGATTCTTGCTTTTTGGTCAGGGGTCGGCCAAGCTGGGTACTCCGCTCGATGGAGGCGGCCTGAATCTCCGCCAAGGCGAGCCGATCCACCCCCGCCAGTCGCTTCGGTTTACGCTTCGTCATGTTCGGGGGCTCCCCGATTTGCCATTATCCATCAAGGACAAGAGCATGGTAAAGACGGCCCGCATTCCTCGAAACCACCACTCCTGCTCCTCTACGAGATTCGCCGGCGGATCCGGGAACTCGAGATAGAAAGGCGAAAACGTGCGTGTTTCTCCGAGCACGCCGAGGATCGCCATCACTCCGCGCTCGAAAGTGAATATGTCTTCTGCACCCACAGCCAGACGCGCCGCATCTGCGGCTCGCTTCCCGACTTCATCCCACTCGCGCAGCTCAGACTTAGGTCTATTCCCCAAGACAATCAGGTCTACCGCATCCGACCAGCGCCCATTGGCCACCTCGTCACCTCAGCACCGTGTGGCATTCCCGAGAGAGATTCGCCACGCCCATCGTCAATCCAGCACCCCGAGAGAAGGGACCTGCGGGGAGGCATCCTCCCTCCGCGACAAGCATGCTTGCCGGGACTCTCCAACAAGTGCAAAATGAGTGCAAGCGGGGCGGCCGTTACTTTAGGGATCATCGCGCGGGGGCTTGTTTTCCTTGGGTTCTGGCAGGTCGGGGGGTTCAGGGAACGCGAGTTCGAATCTCGCTGGGGGCACCAGACACCGAAATCCCAAGCGTCCCAGTCGAGATTACCGAGCAGGTATCCGTAAAGGAAGCCGATGTCCGCGGCGCGATCGAGTCGTTTCTCCTCAACCAACTACGGCCAACTATTCCGAGTGCACCCTGCAGACTTGCAAAGCGGGCCGGCACGGGCTCATCCGTACGATCGGCTACGGAAGCACCGCACCTCGCCGATGTCAAGGCGTTGATTGATCACACGGCTCTATGCGTACGGCGGCGAATGGCGCTGGTCACTCGCACTGAAAAGTGGTGGGAGCTCGCAACGTGCGGCATTGGACTGTCGCAGGTGCCCATTATTCAGTGGCGGAAGGACACCCACGCTGGAACCGTGAGGATTGTCCGCCTGCCGGACGGCGTGCACCTCCAAGTCCCGTGCGATCGTGCGGTTCGTGAGGACATTGTCGCGGCCGGGCGAAGGTTCCAACAGGTGGGACACCGGCAGCGCCACCGGGTGCGATAACCATGACGAGAGACCCCTCCCTCAACGGACTTTGGGAGTTGGTGCCATCCGGCGAGCGCCCCTTTCGCCCCGGCCACCTCTCGGGGCTGACGGAAGCGGCGCGATGCTATCTTGAGCACGCGATTGCCCCTGGCGCGTCGCTCGCGTCGGCAGTCCGCTTGCGGATGCACGGGGAGATGAAACTTGGGCGGTGGCGTCCATTTACGGCGGAGCAAGTCATTAATTGGGGCCAGGGAATGATATGGACCGCCACCGTACGCATGAACGGGATGCCTATTCGCGGATTCGACCGTCTCGTGAACGGCGAAGGCGCCATGCAGTGGAAATTGTTCGGGATTGTCCCCCTGATGAGGGCGTCCGGTCCCGACATTACTCGCTCAGCAACAGGCCGTATCATGGCAGAGTCGGTATGGTTGCCGTCCGTTCTCTGTGGCGAGGGCGTAACGTGGACGGCACAGGATGCCCTGCACCCTCGCGCCAGCCTGACGATCCATGGCGAAGCCGGAGAACTCTCGCTCACGATCGACCGCAACGGCAGGCTCAAGACCCTCACCCTTCCGCGCTGGAGCAACCCCGGGGGGCTTACGTTCGGGTATGTGGACTTCGGTGGCGTTGTTGAGGAAGAAAAGCAGTTCGGTATGTACACGATTCCGACTCGCTTGCGAGTTGGATACTACGTCGGGACCGACCGGTTTGAGTCGGACGGCGAGTTTTTTCGTGTTTCGATTGATGACGCGGCGTACCGATAACCGGCTCTGAAACGCAAAACAGTTCAGAGCAGCCCGCGTGCACTGCAGGGGCCTTCGGACACGCGGAGCGGACCCAATCAGAAGGTGCTCGGCGTTAAGATTTGATGGGAGAGGTCATAGGTGTTACGGGTGTGATACATTCACATGACGGCGACGACAAGATCCCGAACCACAATTACGGCAGGCGAGATGTCATGCAACAGCGTGGGAGGATGCGCGATGCGATATTTTCTACCAATCCTGCTGGTAGGCGGGGCGTTGACCATGAGTGCGTCTGGGGCACTCGCCACGTCGGGAGGCATGTCGTCAGGTGGTTCGGCCGGCGGCATGTCGGGAGGGGCCTCCGGCGGGAGTATGGGCGGCGGCGGCAACGACAGTAACGCAGGGGCCGATAATCACAACGAAGCCCCCACCGTTCAATCTCAAGGGAATTCGGCGCCCGGGAGCATCACGGCGACACCAACGTCTCGTGTGGCCGGATCGACAGACGACAGACCCGTGTGGGTCCGGCAACGTGAGGATAACATGGGCCGGTAGCGGTGCGCGTTCGCCCATGGCGAATCGTAGCCTTTCGAGCCTCGGCGCACGATCTGCGGCCGGCAGGGGGCCGGCTCCCCCCCGGGCGAGATTCCCTCACCGGGTGAACTCGAAGTGGCCGGGGCGGAGTCCTTCCACTCGAACGTCAATGACCCCGGTACGCACCGCCACGGTTGCAAACGTCCCGGCCGGCCGGCCCGCGGTATAGGCGCAGTCAACCAACGAACCCAGCGTGACGTAGGGAATCCGGTTGATCATCGACACGCGCGTCCAGTGCAGGTGTCCGGCGAACGCCGCGATCACCCGAGCGCTCCGCTCGACCAGGGACCGAATCTCGGCCCGGTTTCGGACCAACGCCCGGTCCGGTCGCACGGCGAAATAGCGGTGGCCGCGAAGGTCCTGCTCGTCGAGCGGATGGTGACAGAACACCAAACAGGTCTTGCCGGTTTCCTCAAGCACCCGGGCTAGCCAGACGACCTGGTCGGAACCGATCTCACCCCCGACCCCCTCGACCGGCGGGTCCTGGCTGTCGAGGAGGGCGATGCGCTGGTCCCACCGGTCGATGCATTGATAGGCCTCGTGCTGGCCGACCAGCGACAACGACTCCGCCTTCGTCAGATGGCCGCCATCGGTATTCCCAATGACGTGGAACACCGGAACGCCGATCTGGATGAGAGCGCGCCGGATCCACGTCAGGCGCTCGCGGTCCTCCGCCGCCGAGACGCTGTTGATCCGGTCCCCCAGATCGACGATGAGGTCCGGCCGGAATGCCTGCATCGCCGCGCAGAACGACTCCAGGAGCACCGGCGCGTGGCTGCCGAGTTGGGTGTCGGCATCCGGACCGGCATGGATATCGGCGATGAGGCCGAGCTTCACCGGGGGGCCACGCCGGCACCGGGCCGCCGAACCCACTCCGTGATCGCGCCGAGCGGCACGAATCCCAGCCGTTCCAGAATCGGCCGGCTTGCGGCGCTTGCGTCGACCGTGAGGTACCGGAAGCCGCGCCCCGCGGCTTCCCTCGCCCGCGCGGCCACCAAGGCCCGATAGATCCCCCGGCCACGGAACGGCGGCAGCGTCCCGCCGCCCCACAGCCCGGCGAAGGACCGCCCGGGGGGCATCTCCAGTCGTCCCTCGGCCACGGGCACGACGCCGGCGTACGCCACGAAAAGGCCGAGCGTTGGATCGTCCAGGCGGGAGCGAAACCGATCATCCTGTGCGCGGAGGTCGCGCCCAAACGCGGCGGAGGCGACGGCGACCAGATCGAGGAGGCCGGCCTCATCCCGGACGCGGCGAATCGCGATGTCCGGAGTCGAGGACGCCGACGGCACGCCCCCGGCCAGGTCCCACACCATCAACGTCTCGGGCGCGCGGGGCTCGAACCCGCGCGCGGCGAGACGGTCCCCCAGGTCGTGGGGCCGGTCGTGACCGTAGACCTTCCACTCAACCGCTCGCCCCAGCGAGGCGTAGTATGCCACCTGCTCATCGATGGCACGATCCGCATCGGCCTCGGTCAATTCCCAATAGACGATGCCCGCATACTCCCCCACCGCGCGGACGATGCCGCCGATCGTCTCGAAGCGGACGCTCCGCTCGGGCACGGGGTGGATCCGAAGCTCCGCGTCGAATCGCTCAAGCACCAATCTCTCGTCCACGGTGTCGATCACCTCGCGCGCGGTTCCGCCCTCGCCCGGATATCAGCCCCATGATAGGGGCGAGGCGGCGGGTGTCAAGGAGGATCATGCCGGCGAGCGCACGATGCCGCGGGCGCACGGCGGCGGACCGAGCCGCGGGCGGCGTGGACAGGGAAAAAGGAGAGCCCTCCGCGGCCTAGAATCCGCATCAGCATGTGTTCGGCAGGCGCCGCGGGAGCGCGCAGATGTTCTTCTTGATCCTGATCATGTCGGCGGGGGCGGGCGTCGCCGGGGCGGTCCTGGGGTTGGGCGGGGGGACATTCATCGTCCCGGCGCTCACGCTGGTCTTGAAGCTCCCCATTCGCTACGCGATCGGGGCGAGCATCGTCTCCGTCATCGCGACCAGCAGCGGCGCCGCAGCCGCCTACATCCGGGACCACCTCACCAATCTCAGGATCGGCATCGCCCTTGAGGTCATGACCGTCCTGGGGGCGTTCACCGGTGCGTTCGCCGCGGGGCACGTGTCGCCGCGGTTGTTGTATGTGATCTTCGGGATTCTCCTTGCCTATTCCGCGATCGCCCTACTCGGGCGGCTGAAGTTGGAACTGCCCGGCGAGGTCCCGCATGATCCCCTCGCCGCGCGCCTCCGGTTCGCCGGCCACTACTACGACCAGGCGCTTCGCCAGCGGGTGCCGTACGAAGCGACGGGGGTGATCCCCGGAGGCGTGATGATGTATCTCGCCGGGGTCCTCTCGGGGCTCCTGGGGATCGGCAGCGGGCTGTTCAAGGTGCTGGCGATGGATATTGCGATGCGGCTGCCGATGAAGGTGTCCACTTCCACGAGCAACTTCATGATCGGGGTCACCGCGGCCGCCAGCGCCGGAGTCTACTTCGCCCGCGGCGACGTCTATCCGCTCGTGGTCGCGCCCGTCGCGCTGGGCGTCCTGGGCGGCGCTTGGGTCGGCACGCGCATCCTGGGCCACCTGCGAAACACCACGATCCGCAAGCTCTTCATCCCGATCCTGGCGGTCGTCGCGGTCAGCATGATCGTGAGGGGGCTCGGGCTCCGATGAGGATGGCAGGCGGGTCGGGCGGGGTGCCGAACGACGAGCCCGCCGAGCACGGGATGCGGCCGGTCGTGAGCGCCCTGCTGCGGTACGGGGTCATCCTGTCCGCGGCCACCATCGTCCTCGGCCTGCTGCTCCTCCTGGCTCAGGCGGGACCGCAGGCCCTCATCTCCATCCCGCGCGTCCCCACCGCGGAGAGCACAGACCTGACCTCCGTGCACGCGGTCCTGAGCCAACTGCTGCCCCCCGTCCCGCAGGCTGTGATGGACGCCGGGATCCTGCTGCTGATCGCCACCCCCGTCCTGACCGTGGGCGCCTCCGTCGTCTCGTTCGCCATCGAGAGGGACTGGCTCTACACGCTGATCGCGGCCATTGTGTTCGTGATGCTGATTATCGGCTTCACCGTGGGCCGCGGAGCGGGGGGCGGGTAGGCCCCCTACCGCCCGGCCCAGCGCGGCGCGCGGCGCTCCCGGAAGGCCGCGATCCCCTCCTGGCAGTCGGCGGTGGCGTAGAGCATGCGCTGCAGCTGCCCCTCGAACTCCAAGCCGGCCTCCAACGTCGCCCCCAGCCCATGCCGAATCGCCCGTTTCGCGGCGCGCACCGCGAGGGGCGCGTTGGCGGCAATGATCCGCGCGGTCTCGCCGACCGCCCGGGAGAGGTCCTCGGGGGCGACGACGGCGTCGACGAGTCCGATCCGGTGAGCCTCCTGGGCGCCGATCCGCCGGCCGCTCAAGATCAGGGCCATCGCTCGGGACGACCCGACGAGTCGCGGCAGGCGCTGCGTCCCGCCGGCCGCCGGGACGATCCCCCGGGCGACTTCGGGACACCCAAACTCGGCGCTGCTGGCGGCCCAGCGGAGATCGCACCCCAGCGCCACCTCACATCCGCCGCCGAGCGCGTAGCCATTGACCGCGGCGATCGTCGGCACCGCCATCCGCTCCAGCCCCAGGGGGATCTGGAAGATCAGGCGGTTGTGGGCCCAGATCGCCTCGAGCGCGGCCCCCTCCCGCTCCAGGAGGTCTGCCCCCGCGCAAAACGCCCGCCCCTCGCCGGTGAGGATGAGGACGCGCGCCCCCGGGTCCTGGTCGACCCGCGCCAGCGCGTCCAGCATGTCCCGGCACAGCCCGCTGTTCAGCGCGTTGAGCGCGTCGGGCCGTCGAAGCGTCAGGATGTAGATCCCCTCCGAGCCGTCCAACGTCACGAACGAAACCGGCATCGCGCGCTCCTCCCTTTGCCGCGGGGCCAGGAGAAAGGACCCGCCCGCCTTCCCGCGTAAACTCTTCCGGCGTGAGCCTTTCCTCATGATAGGTGGTGCGATGGGATTGAACAATCCGGGGGAGCGTCCGGCGATCGACCCCGCGGCCAGAAAACAGGTCCTGCGGCTCATCACCTACGGCCTGTACGTCCTGACCTCCGCCGCCGACGACGATCTGGCCGCCGGCACGATCACGTGGCTGTCGCAGGCGTCGTTTACCCCCCCGCTGGTCATGGCGGGCGTCCGCCGGGACGGCCACGTGCACGCCGTCGTCGATCGCAGTAGCACGTTCGCCGTGAACGTGGTGGGGGCCGACCAGCGGGAGATCGCCTCCGCCTTCTTCCGCACCTCCGTGGTGGCGGCGGGGCGGATCAGCGGCTACGCGTTCGAGCGGGGGCGCGCAACCGGTGCTCCGATCTTGACCGATCTGCCGGCGTGGTTCGAGGCGCGCGTCACCGATGCCGTCCGGCGGGGGGATCACACGATCTTCGTGGCCGAGATCGTCGCCTGCGGGGTGCGGGATCCCGCCGCGAGCCCGCTCGCGTTGTCGGACACCCCGTGGTCGTACGCCGGGTAGCGGCACGGCCGCGCACGGCGGCCGGCATGCTCCGCCGGGCGCGGGTCGGCCGGCTCGCGACGGCGGACCCGCAGGGCCAGCCCCACGTCGTCCCCGTCTGCTTCGCCTTCGACGGCGCTGCCGTCTACATCGCCATCGACGACAAGCCCAAGCGTGCGGCTCCCCGCCGCCTGCGGCGGGTCCGAAACATCGAGGCCAATCCCCAAGTGGCCCTGGTGATCGATCACTACGAGGAGGACTGGAGACGCCTCGGCTTCGTCCTGATGACGGGGACGGCGCAGATGATCGCGGAGGGCCGCGATTACCTGCGCGCCCTGACGCTGCTTCGGCGCAAGTACCGCCAATATCGGGCGATGCGCCTGGAGAACAACCCGGTGATCAAGATCTCGCCGCGGCGCACCGTCGCCTGGACGGCGACGCCCCGGAAGGGATCTGCCTAGGGAGCGGGCGGGAGCAGCCCCAGTTCGGCGCAGACGCGGTCGAGGTCGCCGCGATCCTCCGCGCTCGGCACCGGGAGGGGGTTGCGCGCCCTCGCGGTGGCGATGACGCCGGCGCGCCAGAGGTAGTGCTTGACCAGGGCGAGACCGACCGCGGGCTGATTCGTGAGGCGGATCACGGGGTGGAATCGGTGAAAGAGCACGCGGGCTTCCACCGCACGACCGGCCTGCCAGTGGGTCCAGATCTCCACGTAGACGCCGGGCATGATCGCGGCCGGCATCGTGCCGCGCGCGCCCCGCGCCAGTTCCTCGACGAACCAATTTCCCCCCAGCCCGCCGAGAAGGGTGAGCCGATCGGCAGCGGCACGACGCAGCTCGCTGATCTTCGACAGCGGCGCCGGGGTCTCGACTTTGACGTACCGGATCAGCGGATGATCCGCCAGCCGGACGATGAGGTCGGCGGGGATCGTCACTCCGGTCCATCCCGGATTGTCCTGGATCATGATCGGAATTCCCGCCGCGTCCGCGACCGTGGTGTAGTAGGTGTGCAGCGCCTGCGCCGTCGGCTTGACGAAGTACGGTGGCATGACCATGAGCGCGGCCGCGCCGGCGCGGGCCGCATCACGGGCGAGCACGGCGGCGGCCTCCGCGCTGTTGTGGCTCGCGCCGACCACCACGGGGACCCGACCGGCGGCCTGCGCCACAACCGTCTCCGCGACCGTCCGGCGCTCTCCGTCGGTGAGCGCGAAGATCTCTCCCGCGACCCCGAGGGCCGCGAGTCCGTGCACCCCCGCATCGATCAGGTAGTCGACGAGCCGCCGGAGGCTCGGGAGATCGAGCTCCCCACGAGCGTCAAACGGGGTGGCAACGATCGGCACAACACCCTGCAGCGTCGCCGGCATCTGTCGGCCTCCCACTCCCAAGGCGGCGTCTCCGCCGCCCGGCTTCCCGCCCCGCGTGCGGCGGGGGGACTCACGCCCGGACCCGATTGACCTCGCCCCGGCCGGACACGTACTCGGCGAGCGCGGCGACGTCCACGTCGACGCCGAGGCCGGGGCCCGCCGGCACGATCAGCGATCCGCGGTCCAGCCGCAGCGGCGGAGCAATGAAGCGGTTCGTCAATTCCAGCATCGGCGGATGGTGCTCCTGGATCAGAAAGTGCGGGAGCGTCGCGGCGACGTGCCAGGTGGCGGCCATCGCCACCCCCAACGACACCCCGAGGTGCAGGGCGACGGGGCGGCGGTACGCCGCCGCCAGCTCGGCGATGCGGCAGCCCTCGGTGATCCCGCAGCGGGCGATGTCGGGCTGCGCGACGTCAAGGGCGTCCTGCCTGAGCCAGTCGGCAAACTGGTGGCCCGTGCGGAGGGCCTCACCGACCGCCACCGGGAGATCGAGCTGGTTCGCCAGACGGGCGTGCCCCAAGACATCCTCCGGCTCGATGGGAGATTCCAGCCACTCCACGCCGAGCGCCGCCAGCCGCCCCCCGAGCCGCACCGCCTCCTCCATCGAGTAGACCCAGAAGGCGTCGGCCACGAGGCGGGCGCCCGAGCCCACGCGGTCGCGGACGGCCGCTGCCTGCGCGACGTCGGGGTCGAGACCGTGGCCGAGATACAGCTTGACGCCCGCGTACCCGGCCCGAAAGCACTCCGCGGCCAGCGCGGCGCGGTCCTCCACCGTCGGCGCGCGCAGCCCGGAGACGTAGGCCGGCAGCCGGTCCCGCAGCGGGGCGCCGATCGCCGCCGCGAGCGGGGTCCCGGCCGCCTTCGCCGCGATGTCCCATAGGGCGATGTCCAGCCCGCTGATCGCATCGACCATGAACCCGGTAAAATGCCCGCGCACGTTCATGCTCTGATACATCCGATCACGCAGGGCGCGCACATCGCGGGGGTCCGCCCCGAGCAGCATCGGCCCGAGGAGACGGTCGACCACGGCCTGGGCGGCCTCAGGCACGATGGGGGCCTGGCACTCGCCCCACCCGTGCAGGCCCTGGTCGGTGTCGATCCGCACCAGCAGCGACTCCGTCCGGTCGGCGTAGACTTCCCGCCAGTCCTCTTCAAAGTAGTACTCGCTTCCGGGAAAGCGGGCGGGGCGCGCCGTGTGGCCGCCGAAGCGATCGTGATAGGGGATCTTCACCGCAAATGTCTGGACTCGATCGATCCGCACCGAGCACCTCTCCCTACGCGAGTGCCTGCACGGCGCCGAGAATCCCGACGACCAGCAGGAATCCGAGGACCGTCCGCTCGAACCCGCGCTCCGACAACCGGGCGGCGACGGCGATGCCGCCCGCATATCCCAGGAGAGCGCACGGGACGAGGGCGAGCGCCAGCCGGATCGTCGGCGGGGGCATGGCGCCCGACAGCACCAGCAGTCCCACGCTGGCCAGCGTCGTCAGAAAGACGAACGCGACGATGTTCGCGCGGAAGAGATCCTTGGACTGCCCCCACCAGAGCAGCAGTAACGCCACGGGCGGTCCGTTCAGGCTGGTCCCCGTGGAAAGAATCCCGCTCACCACCCCCGCCGCAACCGCCTGCCAGGGAGCCGGACGAACGCGGGGACGAACGCCGGTCAGCCTGGAGGCGGCAAACGCGGCGGTGAGCCCGGCGATGGCCACCTTGATCGCTACGGGGTGGGCATGGAGCAAGAGGAAAAGCCCCAGCGGCATCCCGGCCAGGCTGGAGAGAGACATCCGGCCCACCAGCTTCCAGTCGGCCCCGAGGCGGATCTCGGGACGCGCGAGCAGGACCCCACTCGTGACGGTCCCGAGCGCCAGGGTCAGTGCGACGATCGTCCGGGGAGGGTACACCGCGGCAAGCAGCGGCGCGCTGAACAGGTTGAAGCCAAACCCGGTGGCGGCGGCCCCAGCCGCCGCCGCGAGAATCACCAGCGCGGCGTAGATCACGAGCGGCCGCCCGCCCCCCCCGCCGCAGAGGTCCGCCCCCCCAGCGCGGCGACGGCCGCCGCGGCGGCCTCGATGAGCTGCGCGGTCTCGCGCGGCGTGACCACGAGCGGCGGGGCAAGGATCACAGGGTTGTCGACAAACGCCAGCACGCCGCGGTGGCGCAGGTCCCGCTCCAGCCGGTCGAGATCGCGGGAGCGGAGGCGGCGGGGCGCGCGCGTCGCGCGGTCCTCCACCAGCTCGATCGCGACCATCAGACCCACCCCGCGCACCTCCCCGACGGCCGGGCAGGTCGCGAGCGCCTGCCGCAGTCCCTCGCGCAGCCGTGCGCCCTCGACGGCGGCGCGAGCGGCAAGATCCTCCGCCGCAACGATCCGGAGGCAGGCCAGAGCGGCCGCGCACGCGGCGGGGTGTCCGGAGTAGGTGAACCCATGCGGGATCATCCTCGCCTCAAGCCGAGCCGCGACGTGGGAGCGCATCGCCACGGCGGCGAGCGTCTGATAGCCGCCGGTCATCCCCTTGCCGAGGATCATCAGGTCCGGAACCACCCCCCAGTGGTCGCAGGCGAACCACCGGCCGGTGCGCCCGAACCCGGTGATCACCTCGTCGGCGACGAGCAGCACCCCGTACCGATCGCAGATCGCCCGCAGGCGCGGCCAATAGTCGTCGGGGGGCACCAGGACGCCGCCCGGGCCGGGAACCGGCTCCGCGAAGACCGCGGCCACCCGATCCGGGCCCGCGGCGGCGATCGCCTCTTCCACGGCCCCGGCACACGCCAGGGTGCAGGCCGGGCCGTCCGCACAGAACCGGCACCGGTACCGATACGGCGCCGGGGTAAACCGGATGCCAGCCAGGCGCGCGCCGATCCCACGGAGCAACCCGCGGTCGGGATCGCTGAGGGATGCCCCGGCATAGGTACTGCCGTGCGCCGAGTACTCGCGGCTGATCACGATTCGCCGGCGGCGCTCGCCAGCCGCGGAATGATACAGGCGCGCGAACTTCAGCGCCGTGTCGACGGCTTCGGACCCGGTCGGGACCAGCGCCACCGCCGAGAGATCGCCGGGGAGAACGTCCGCCAGCCGCGCCGCCAGGTCCAGCGCCAGCGGTGATGCGGCGTCGGTGAGCGGGGCAAACGAAAGCCGGCGGAGCTGCTCGTGCACGGCGTCCGCCACGTCCGCGCGCCCGTAGCCGACCGTCACCGCCCACAGCCCGGACCGGGCGTCGAGGTAGGCCCGGCCGCGGTCATCCCAAACCCGGCACCCCTCGCCCCGCACCAAGAGCAGAGGGCCGCCCCGTCGGCGCAGCGCGGTTTGCGCCTGCCCTTGCAACCACAGCGACCCACCCGGCCCGGAGGCCGGGGCCGGCTTCACCTCGCCGCGCCGCGCATGTCCGGGGAGATCCGGTGCCGGTCACACCGGTCGACGGCCGGGCCCTTCGCGGCGCCGGCGATGCCGTGGCAGTTCATCGAGGGGCTCCTTCCCAGGCGAATGGCAACCGGATTCTCCGCCCGGGGAGGATCTCCCTGGAACGACGGGGTCAGTGCCCGAAGAAGCCGATCAGGCCGACCGCGATGAGGTAGAGCGCCACGATGGAGTTCGAGAGGTGGGGCACGATGAGGATCAGGATCCCCGCGATCAACGCCACCAGGGGCGACGGCGCGGTCGCGCTCACGATCCACGTGGGTCCCCGCAGCGCACCGGGGGCGGCAAACCCAGGTACCGCGACAACCTCCACGAGCAGCGCGAGCAGGATCGCACAGACCGACGCGAAACGAACGTATCGTCTGCGCTCCGCACACTCATCATCGTCCCTCCGAAGGACACACCCTCTCCACGTGTCCGCATGGGCTCCTCGTCTATCATTTTTCCCCATTCTCGCGCCGCGATGTCGCGAGTCCCACCCCCCGCCTCACCGGGGGCGATGTTTGACGGCGGGCCGGGGAGGGTAACGACGTACGCGGGAAGGGCATTTCAGCCGTTCCTGGGGGGGTCGGCGAAAAAGGAGGCGTGTGTATGAAACGCTTGGCTCTCGTCGCGCTGCTGCTCGCCTGTGCGGCGGTCTCCACATCAGTCCGCCCGGCGTCGGCGCAACAAGGTCCCATTCGCGTGTATATCGACGGGCAATCGATCGGCTTCGATGTCCCGCCGATGGTCAGCCAGAACCGAGTCTTCGTCCCGCTGCGCGGCATCTTCGAGCGCCTGGGGGCAACGGTGGACTACGATGCCGCCACCCAGCACATCGTGGCCATCCGGGGCGGGCAGACGGTCGAACTGACGATCGGTTCGCGCCAGGCTCGAGTCAATAATACGCCCGCGCTGCTCGACGTCCCCGCGTTCACGATCGGTGGCCGGGCGATGGTGCCGCTGCGGTTCATCAGCGAATCCCTCGGCGCGAGCGTGCAGTGGGTGGACGCCAGCCAGACGATCTTGATCGGTTCGGCCGGCGCCAGCCCTCCCCTGCCGCCCCAAGGCGAGCCGAGTGCCGTGCCCCCGCCCCCACCGGCCCAAAACCAGACGATCAGCGGACGACTGATGGCGGTGTCCACGGGAGGGAATCCACGGATCGTCGTCCGCAGCGGCGGGCAGGATTCCACGATCGCGGTCCTGCCCGACACCTCCATCTTTCGCTACAACGCGGAGACCCATACCGGTGGCTCCGCCCCGCTGGGCGCCCTTCGGAATGGCGACCAGGTCACGGTGATCGTCAACGATCAAGGTCAGGCCATGAAGATCACGGCGGACTACCGCGTGGTGGCGGGGGGCAGGATCGTCGGGGTAAACTCACAGGAGCGTACCGTCACGCTGGCCAACGGCCGGACCTTCGTGGTGATGGACAACTCCGAGATCACCCTGAACGGCCAGCCCGCCGATTGGGGAGCGCTGCAGTCGGGACGGAGCGCCCGCTTCCTGGTCGTTGCGGGCACCAATCAAGCGTATGCCGTCCGGGTGGTCAACACCACGCAGAATCCACCTCAGAGCGTGATCGCTCCACAGATCGAAACCCCGGTGCCGGGCGCCCAGGTGGGCAACACCTTCTCCGTAAGAGGGATGGCTCAACCCGGCGCGCTCGTCGTGGTCAAGGCCCAGCCGAAGCTGCTTGGGCAGGCGGCGCAGGCGCAGACGACCGCGGACCTCGCCGGGAGGTGGCGCGTGCCGATGAACCTGACGTCGCTTCCGTTTGTGACATTTCCGTACGTCGTCTCGGCCATTGAGGTCGTCAACGGTGTGCAGTCCGATCCGGCCAGCATTGAGGTGAACGTGCACTGAGCCGCGGTCCGGATCGTGTCCGGTGCGGCCGGGAGTCCCCGGCCGCACCACCTTTCTCCCCCCAGCCCCTGGATCCGTCGCATTCGCCGGGGGAACGCCCTTTGCGGATCAGCCCGCGGCTTCTCGGTCGGGATTGTGCCGGACCCGGCTCCCGCCCAAACTCCGGCGCTCCCCCCCGGCGGCAGGAAGTGATCCCTCCCGCTCTGAAAACAGGACGCGGTCGACGCGAAAAACCGGCGCAGTGGGACACGAGGAGGGCCAGACCATGGCAGTGCGGGAGGTTCCGCTATTCATCGACGGGCACTGGGTCAACGGTCACGTCGGCGGCAAATTCGAAGTGCTCAACCCGGCGACGTCTGAACCGATCGCCGCCGTTCCCGACGGCGGCCCCGAACAGGCGCGGGCGGCCGTCGACGCCGCCGCCCAGGCGTTCCCGAAGTGGGCCGCGCTGACCGCGCTCCAGCGCGGCGCCATCCTCTTGAAAGCTCGGGACATCCTGACCTCGCGGATCGATGCGCTGGCGCGCCTGATCACCGAAGAAAACGGCAAGCCGGTCGCCGAGGCGAAGGGCGAGGTGACGTTCGGCATCCAATACCTCCCCTGGTTTGCTGAGGAAGCCCGGCGCGTCTACGGCGAGATCGTCCCTCCGCCCGTGCCGCACAAGCGGCTCTGGGTCACCCATCAGCCCATCGGGGTCGTCGCCGCGATCACGCCCTGGAACTTTCCCGCCACGATGGTGCTCCGCAAAATCGCTCCCGCGCTCGCCGCCGGGTGTACGGTGGTGCTGAAACCGCCCAAGGAAACTCCGCTCACGGCGATCGAAATCGCCCGGGCCTTCGAGGAGGTGGGTCTGCCCCACGGGGTGTTCAACGTCGTGGTCGGGAAGCGCGCCGCGCCGATCGCGGAGGTCTTCATGAACGATCACCGCGTCCGCAAAATCGCCTTCACCGGCTCGACCGAGATCGGCAAGATGTTGATGGCCCAGGCGGCGAACCAGCTCAAGCGCGTCGCGTTCGAGTTGGGCGGCAATGCCCCGTATATCGTCTTCGACGACGCGGACATCGACAGGGCGGTGGCCAACGCGGTCGCGATCAAGTACTTCCGCGTCGGCGGCCAATCGTGCATCTGCGCGAATCGGGTCTACGTGCAGCGCCCCGTCGCCGAGGCATTCCTGGCGAAGTTCACAGAGGCGGTTCGGGCGATCAAGGTCGGCTCGGGCTTTGAACCCGGGGTGATGGTCGGCCCGATGATCAACGCGGAGACACTCGAAAAGGTGGAAGGCCTCGTCAACGACGCCGTGAAGAGAGGGGCCCGCCCGCTCACCGGAGGGCACCGGTTGACCGAAGGGGCCTATCGCCAGGGGTTCTTCTTCGCCCCGACCGTGCTGACGGACGTGACGGAGGAGATGCCGGTGGCGCACGACGAGACGTTTGGCCCGGTGGCGCCGGTGCTCGTCTTCGACACCGATGACGAGGTCATCGCCCGATCGAACAACACGGCGTTTGGCCTAGCCGCGTACGTGGCGGCGCGCGACATGCGCCGGATCATCCGGGTCAGCGAGGCGCTGGAGTACGGGTTGATCTGCGTGAACGACGCCACGGGGTACACGCACGAGATTCCGTTTGGCGGCTTCAAGGAAAGCGGCCTGGGTCGCGAGGGCGGGCGTCAGGGCATCGAGGAGTACATGGAGGTGAAATCCATCTCCCTGAACATCAGTTGACTGCCCGACGCCGCCATCCTCCCCAGCGCTGATGGCGCCCGGATCAAGCGACGCGCGGGTCATCGAGGTTCCGTGTGACGTGTTCATCGCCGGCGGCGGCCTGGGGGGGGTCGCCGCCGCGCTTCGGGCGGCCCGCCTCGGACGGCGGGTCTGCCTGATCGAAGAGACGGGATGGCTCGGCGGACAGATCAGCACCCAAGGCGTTGCCCATCTTGACGAACACCGCTACATCGAGAGCTTCGGGGGAACCGCGAGTTACTATGAACTCCGCGCCCGCATCCGAGCCTTCTACCGCTCCCACTATGAACTGTCCGAAGAGGGCCGCCGCGCTACGGAGCTGAATCCCGGGAACGCCTGGGTGAGCCGCCTGTCGTTCGAGCCCAGGGTGGGCGCAGCGGTGATCGACGAGATGCTCGCCGGCCCCCACGACTCCGGGACCCTGCAAGTCTTCACCCACACCCGAGCGATCGCCGCGGAGGTCTTCGGAGGACGCGTGGCGTCGGTGCTCACCCGGCAAACCGACAGCGGCACACTGATCCGCTTCCGCGCGGCGTACGTGCTCGATGCGACCGACCTCGGTGATCTCTTCGTGCTCACCGCGACCGCCTACGCGGTGGGAGCGGAGTCCCACGCCGAGACCGGAGAGCGGTCGGCCCCCGAGCAGCGGGATCCCGCCTGCACCCAGGATTACACGTTTCCGTTTGCGGTGGAGTACCGCCCGGGGGAGGACCACACGATCCCCAAGCCGCCCGGGTACGAGGTGCAGCGCGCCGCGCAACCCTATTCGCTCTCCTCGACGCCCTGGATTCCGGGGACCCCCGCCTACAAGATGTTCGAGACCGCCCCCGGGACCCACGGTCCGTTCTTCACCTATCGCCGCATCCTCGACGCGAGGAACTTCGACGATGCCCGGATCGTCCACGACGTCGCCGTGATCAACTGGCCGAGCAACGACTTCCGGGGCGGGACGCTGGTCGACCGCCTGCCGGACGAACAGACCCGGCTGCGCGAGCGCGCGCGGCTGCTGAGCTTGGGGTTCCTCTATTGGCTGCAGACCGAGGCGCCCCGGGACGACGGCGGCGCCGGGTATCCGGAACTCCTCCCCCGACCCGATGTGATGGGAAGCGCCGACGGACTCTCGCAGGCCCCGTACATCCGCGAGGGGCGCCGGCTGCGGGCCAAGCAGACCATCCGCGAACAGGACATCGCCGAGGCGACGAATCCCAGGGCGCGGGCGGCGAGGTTCGCGAATACGGTGGGGATCGGCTGGTACCCGATCGACCTGCACGGATGCGGGCGGGAGACGATCGGCATCCCGACCAAACCCTTCCAGATTCCCCTCGGCGCGATGGTGCCGGAGCGGACCCTCAACCTCATCCCCGCCGGCAAGAACATCGGCACGACGCATCTCTCGAACGGGGCGTACCGGCTGCACCCCGTGGAGTGGGCGGTCGGCGAGGCAGCCGCGGTGCTCGCGGTCTTCTGCCAGCGGGCCGCCGCCTCGCCCCAGGAAGTGTACGCTGACGACACCCTGGTGCGCCGGCTGCAGCTGACGCTGCTCGATCAGAGCATTCCCCTCTACTGGTACGAGGATGTCCCGCTCGCCCACCCGGCGTTTGCGGCGACACAGCTGCTGGCCGTCGCCGGCGCGTGGGAAGGGGAACCCGACACGCTCGCCTTCTCCCCCCGAAGCACCATGACGCTCGCCGCGGGAAAACGACGCGTGGCCGCCGCCGCGGTCACCCTCCGATCGCAGCGCGTTGGAGGCGCGAACCCGGATGCGGACGTCCTGCGGGCCGGCCCGGAGGATACCACCCTCCCGCTCCGCTGGTCCGCGGCGGCGACGATGATCACCCTGTCCATTCCCGGCGCCACGGTCCCGCCGCTCCCGGGCGAAGATCGGCGGATGACCCGGGCGGATCTCGCGATGTGGCTGGGGCGGCTGCTCCGTGAGGCGATCGAGCGGGAGGCGGCCGCCGGCTAGCGACCGACAGGCGGTGCGCGGGGACCCCGACTAAGCGAAGAGCTTGAGGTAGTCCTCTCGAAGCGGATAGAAGACATCCACGACCAACGCGCCGCCGCGGCCCGCCCGGCCGCTGTGCTGGATGCCTCCCGGGATCACGTAGGTGTCTCCGGGCCGGAGCGTCCGCCGCTCCGCGCCGATCTGCATCTCCAGTTCGCCCTCGATGATCAGACCGAGTTGCTCGTGGTGGTGGGAGTGGAGTGGGACCTCTCCCTCCGGGGTGAACTCCACGTAGTTCAACATCACATGCTCTCCCGCCAGGGGCTTAATCGTCACCCCCTTCGCGACTTCTTTTCCCCGCAACTGCTTGATCGAGGTGATGATCTGCTTGGCCGGCATCGGATCCCTCCTCGCCGACCCTTTCCCCCGAACCGGGCTCGGCCGGTGCAAGATTCGACTCCTCCGTGCGAGCTTCCCGCCGGGGGAGGGCGCCGGCGTTTGGGGCGGGTGCATCGTGGGTACAATAGTAGTCAGCGAACGGGTATCCCCTGGCATCGCCCGCGGAGGTGAACGTCGTGGTTCTTCTGCTGTTGGGCGTACTGATCCTCGTGGCCACCGGGCACCTGTTCGTGCACTGATCGCCCGCATGATCGCGACGGGCAGATGAGGGATCTCATGAATTGGTCGAGTCGAACCGTGCATGCGCTGGCCCTGGGTGCCGGCGTCGCCCTGATCCTCCAGGGGCTCGCGCTGCCCGCGCCCGCCCAGCAGACGCCGCCGGCCCAAAGCGCCCCCGACGCCCAAGCGGTGACGGTCACACTGGCCCGCGGGATCAAGGATACCAGTTCCATCTTCGGATCCGGCCTGGTCACGCCGGTCGATCCGACCACAAGCTTCGTGGACACGGATCTCCCCTACGCGATCGTCAAAGTGAAACCGCTCCCCCCGGAGGCGGAGGTGACGTTACGCCTCGCGGATCCGACCGGGCCGGCGTACACGATCAACGCGAAGATCCCCTCCCATCGAGGCAATCCCAAGGAGTTCGACGTCGCCCTGCCGATGTATATCCTGGGCACCGACCTCGAGGACCGCTTCGGCACCTGGCGTCTCGACGTGGCGTTCAACGGACAACCTCGGGGCGACACCGCGTTTCAATGGGCCCCCGCCTCCCCGATACAGCTTTCCAAGATCAAAGACCTCATCGATCAAGACCCGATGAGCGCGGACCTCCACTGGCGATACGGCGCCGCGCTGGCGCTGCTCCACCACGACCAAGAGGCGATCCGGGAGCTGCAGAGCGCGATCCAGCTCGACCGGAACTACGCGCTGTACTACATCACGCTCGGGCGGGTCTATGAGCGGGAAGGGCGCACCGCGGACGCGATGCGAAATTTCCAGACCGCCTTGTCGCTCCACGGGTCCTACTACGATACGGTATACTCCGGGTGGGCAAAGGCGCATCTGACCCGACTGCAGGCCCGCTAGCCGCCGGCGGCGCGGGGGGGCGCCCGGCGCCCGCGGGGCCGGAACAGGAGGATCGCCGCGCACCCCATCTACCTCAGGACTCTGTGCTTCATCCGCGACGGGGATCGCGTGCTCCTCCTCCGCCGAAACAAACCCCCCAACGACGGCCTCTACAATGCCCCCGGCGGGAAGATCGAACCGCATGAGGATCCGTATGAATCCTGCCTCCGGGAAGTCCATGAGGAAACCGGATTGCAGCTCCCCGAGGCCGCCCTCCGAGGCATCATCACCGTCGTCGTACAGGAGACCGGCGGCCAGTGGGTCTTGTTCGTATTCGTCGCCGATCGGCCGGCCGGGCCGGCGGATCCCGTGACGACGGACGAGGGCGCGCTCCGCTGGGTCCCCCTCGACGAGATCTCCACCCTTCCCGTGTTCCCGGACATCCCGCTGATGCTTCCCCACATCCTGGCGCCCCAGGGTGGGCTGCTCATGGGAAAGGTCCGCGCGCTGAACGACGACGCCGACAGCATCGTGGACTACGAATTCCGCACCGCGTGACCGTGCGCGCGATGCACCGGCGCGCAGCCTTGACCCCCCTTTCGGGTCCTTCTACAATCGAGGAGGGAAGTTCCGCCCCCAGTCTCCCATCAAGAAGTACCAGTGGGATCACCGGATCGTCCCCGGCGCCGAGCGGGCGGATGGAGACGAATCGGCCGAACAGGGCCTCGTCTTCGGTGACCGCGCGTCGCGGCCCGCCGGCGCGTAACCAGGCGCGAAAAAGGAGACGGATGCCCGAAGACGTGCTGGTAGTTCCGCGCGCCCGCCTGTTTCCCGCGGGCGGCTTTCACGGCTTCTCGACCGACGCGATCCCCCGATATCTAGCGGCGATCGCCGCGCACGCCCACTTCGCACCGCGGGCGCGGGTGGAGGAAGATGCCAGCCTGAAGCAGATCATCCCTTACGTCGTCCTCCGCCACCGCGAGACCATCTTCCTCGTCCGGCGGACCCGCGGAGGATCGGAAGCCCGCCTCCGGGAGAAGCTCTCCGTCGGCTTGGGCGGCCACATCAATCCGGAGGACGTCGGGGACGCCGTCGACCCCGTGGAGGCGGGGATGCGGCGCGAGCTCGCCGAGGAGGTCGAGGTACCGCCGGGGTGGCGGGCGCGGCCGGTCGGAGTCATCAACGACGACGTCGAACCGGTGGGCCGGGTGCATTTCGGGCTCGTCTACCTCGCGGATCTGCCCACCCCGGACGTGCGCGTGCGAGAGACGACCAAGCTGGCGGGGGCGTTTGCCGGGCTGCACGAGATCCGGGCGGCGTACGACCGGCTGGAAACCTGGTCGCAGTTCATCGTCGACGCGATCGACCTGCGCGAGATCTAACCGATGCCCGTCTCCGCCCCGCCGGGTGGTGACCGGGAGTGCCTGGCTGCGCGGGGGTAGCCGTGGCGATCCACCTCCCCGAGGCCGAGGGGGTCCACCTCGCCCGCACCCTGGAGTCCGGCCAGGCCTTCCGCTGGCGGTGGGAGCGTGGCGCGAGCGGTCGCGGGGCGGTGGTCGGCGTGATCGGCGGCCGGGTGCTTCGGATCCTCCAGGATGAACGCGGACTGTGGTTGATCTCACCCCCCACCGACGCGGCGCGGCGGCGGCTGCGGACCTACCTGGGGCTCCTCGCCGGCCCCGGGCGCTTGAGCGACGTGGAGGCGGCGCTGGCGCGCGACCCGGCGCTCTCGCGGGTACTCCCGCACACTCGCGGCATCGCCGTCCTGGCGCAGGATCCATGGGAAGTACTGATCTCGTTCATCATCTCCGCAAACAACAACATCCCGAAAATCCGCCAGTCGATCGAGCAGCTGGCCCGGTCCCTCGGCGAGCCGATCGGTAAGGGCCGGCACGCCTTCCCGACCCCCGAACGGCTCGCGGCGGCCCCCGCGCGGACGCTGGCCGCGTGCCTGCTGGGGTACCGCGCGCCCTACGTCCGGGCCGCCGCGCGCCTGGTCGTCGACGGCCGCCTCGACCTGAGGGCGCTCCGCCGCCGGCCGGTCGACGAGGCTCGCGAAACGCTCCTCTCGGTTCCTGGGGTAGGGGACAAGGTCGCCGATTGCACCCTGTTGTTCGGGCTCGGGCAGACGGCCGCGTTTCCCGTGGACGTGTGGGTCAAGCGTGCGGTGGAGCGATTGTACTTTCGCGGCCGGGCGCGGACCGCCGGACAGATCCGCGCGTTCGCGCAGGCCCGATTCGGCCCGATCAGCGGGTACGCGCAGCAGCATCTGTTCGCCTACGCCCGCGCCTATCTCGGGCCGCGAGGCGCGCGGTCGGGCCCCGTCCGCCCCGGCCTCTGGATGACCGAGCCGCCCCGTCGCGCGGGGCCCACGCCTACCGACTGATCGCCGTGAACGCCTGGTCGCACGCCTCGAGCGTGCGGTCCACATCGGCGTTGGTGTGGGCCAGCGAGAGGTAGAACTTCTCGTTCGGGTTGACGAGGATCCCCCGCTTCAGCAACTCGATCGACCACTTCAAGTTCAGCTGCGTGTCGGAGGTCAGCAGATCCTCCCAGTTGCGCAGCGGCTTTCGCGCGGTGAACCGGACCCCAAACACCGCATCCTCTCCCGGGGTCTGCACGACCACGCCGTGCCGGGCCCCGAGGGCCTCGATCTCGCGCCGCAGCCGGCCCCCGATCGCGTGGAAGTGCTCGTACGAGCCGGGGCGGCTGAGCACATCCAGGGCGCAGACCCCGGCGCTCGCGCTGATCGGGTTGCCGTTCAGCGTCCCGCTTGCCCACACCAGGTGCGCGCGGTCGGTCCGGCGCGCATCCAGATGCTTCATCACGTCGCTGCGGCCGGCGATCGCCGCCATCGGAAACCCGCCGGACATCGCCTTCCCGTAGGTGGCCAGATCGGGCACGACACCGTACCTCTCCTGGGCGCCTCCCCAGGCGATCCGGAAGCCGGTGACGACCTCGTCGAAGATCAGCACGATCCCGTGACGCGCGGTCGCCTCGCGCACCGCCTCGAGAAACCCGGGAACCGGAACCAGCACGCGCTGCAGCGGCTCGACGATCACCGCGGCCAGCTCCGCGGCGTGCTGCTCGATGATCTCCACCGCCTTCGCCGCGTTGTTGAAGGGCGCCACGAGCACCTGCCCGCGCAGCGCCTCGGGGATCCCGATGGAGTCCGGCTCGGCGTCCGGGTAGGCACTGGGGCGCTTGGGGACGGTGCCCCACAGCGCGTAGTCGTTCATCCCGTGCCAGCCACCCTCAAACTTCATCACCTTCGACCGGCCGGTGGCGCCGCGGGCCAGCCGCATCGCAAAGAACGTCGCCTCCGTGCCGGAGCCCGTGAAGTGAATGTGGTCGGCGCAGGGGATCGCCTCGACCATCCGTTCCGCCAGCCGGATGACGGATTCGTTGAGGAAGTAGTAGGTCGATCCTTTGGTCACCTGGCGCTGCACCGCGGCCGCGATCTCGGGGTGCCCGTGCCCGAGGAGGGCCGGCCCGGATCCCAGGTGATAGTCGATGAAGTCCCGCCCATCCACGTCGGTGACGTGGCTGCCGTGACCCTCGGCGATGACGAGGTTCACTTCGGGCGGCAGAACGAACAGCCCCAGGCCCCCGCCGGCCAGATACCGTCCGGCCTTTTCGAGGAGCTCCGCCTGGCGGGTGGTTTCGACGCGCCCGGTCTCCGGTGTCATCAGTGTCCTCCTTGGCCGTGTCGGCGTGTCGCCGGCCTCGGCATCGGTCAGCTTCGCTCGAGATCGCTCCTCGACACTATTCCACCACCACCGTGATCTCCCCCTCCCCCGGCGAGGTGATCTCGCCGACGACCGCCGGCTCCGAGATTCCCCCCGCGCGGAGCGCCCGAAGGAGGGCGTCGAGCCGCGCCGGGGGCACGGCGATCAGGAGACCGCCGGACGTCTGCGCGTCGCAGAGGAGGATCTGGCCGTCCTCGTCGATCCCTTCCCAGGCCACCGCTCCCCCCAGCCCCGCGCGGTTCCGGAGGGTGCCCGCGGGGATCACCCGCGCCCGCGCCAACGCCCACGCCTCCTCGAGCACGGGCACGGCGCGGAGCCGGACGCGTGCCCGCACCGCGGCGGCGCGCGTCATCTCGTGCAGGTGACCGAGCAGCCCGAACCCCGTGACATCGGTCGCGGCGGAAACCCCCACGTCGATCATGGCCTGCGCCGCGGCCCGGTTGAGCGTGGCCATGATCCGAATCGCCTCGTCGATCGTCGCCCGCGACGTCCGCTGCTGTTTGATCCCGGTCGTGATGACCCCCATCCCCAAAGGCTTCGTGAGCACCAACCGGTCGCCGGGGCGGGCCGAGGCGTTCGTGACGATCCGGTCGGGGTGGATGGTCCCGGTCACCGCCAACCCGTACTTCGGCTCGGGATCGTCGATCGTGTGGCCGCCGATGATCGCCACCCCGGCCTCGGCACACTTCTCCCCCCCTCCCCGCAGGATCTCCCCGAGAATCTCGAGCGGCAGCTTCGCCCGCGGAAACCCGGCGATGTTGAGCGCCAGGCGAGGCGTCCCCCCCATCGCGTAGATGTCGCTGAGCGCGTTCGCGGCGGCGATCGCCCCGAACCAGTACGGCTCGTCGACGATGGGGGTGAAGAAATCCACGGTCTGCACGAGGGCCAGGTCGGGGGCAAGGCGGTACACCCCCGCGTCGTCCGCCGTGTTCGTGGCCACGAGGACGGCAGGATCAGTTACCGGAGGAAGATGGCGCAGGACCTGCGCCAGGTCGGTCGGACTCAGTTTTGACGCTCAGCCGGCGCAGGCCACCATCGAGGTGAGCCGGATCCGGTCACGGTCATCCATGCGTCGTCCCCTGCATGACGTAGTCCCTATTGTAGCATCCGCGGCCGTCCCGATTCCGTTCCCGACGCAGGCTCCAGAGATGGCCCCAGGGAAGCCGACGTACACTCCCGGCCCCGCGACCGCCTCGTCCCGGACAGGAAGCCCGCACGGCACCGGGGCCCCTCGGCGGGCTCCCCGCCCCGAAATCGCACGCTCCGGCCGAGCATCCGACGAACTCTCCGCCGCCGCCCACGGAACCGCGGATTGCACACCCCAGAACCGCGCGCTATATGTAACTGGGGGGGGATGGCCGGGCTGCGCGTCGCCGGAGCGCAATCCGAGGCCGGGCCCCGCCGCTTCGATCGGCGAGATGTTCGACCAGTCGCGAAGAAGAGCCGCCCGGGGGGTTACCATCCGTGCCCCGCGGCGGGCCGGCGAGATCATCCCAGGAGGCCAGGGCCATGCCCCAGGATCCATACGCGAACTTCAGGTTCCTTGTAGAGATCGAGGGAATGACCCAGGCAGGCTTCACCGAGTGCTCCGGGCTCGGGGCCAGCGTCGACGTCATCACCTACCGCGAAGGAGGAGAGCCCCGCACCGTCCGAAAATTGCCCGGCCTCGTCCGGTACAGCAACATCGTCCTCCGGTGGGGAATCACCGACTCGGACGAGTTGTACCAATGGTTTCGGGGTGTCGTCGCGGGCACCATCCAGCGCAAGAACGGGTCGATCATCTTGCTCGACCAGGACGGGACCCCCAAGGTGCGGTGGAATTTCGTCCGCGCATGGCCGGCGAGGTGGGAGGGACCGGCGCTAGCCGGGGAGGGCGCCCAGGCCGCCATCGAGACCCTCGAGATCGCCCACGAGGGCATCGAGCGTGCCCCGTAGGGCGACGGCGAGTTCTCGGAATCCGCGGCGGCGGGCGGAGCCGGGCGCCGCTTCGGGCCGCCCCGATGTCATCGTGGACTTCCTCTTCGAGGAGGGGCTCTTCTTCATCGCCGTCAAGAACATCGGGGCCGGATCGGCCCTCCAGGTGTCGGTCCGGTTCGACCAGCGGCTGACCGGGGCGGGCGGCGGACGCGAGATCTCCGCGCTGCCGCTCTTCCAGAATATCGAGTTTCTCCCTCCCCAGAAGACGATCACCGCATTTCTCGACACCAGCGCCGCGTATTTCGCGAGAAATGAGCCGACAAAAATCGCCGCGCACGTCACTTTCCGAGATCCGAGCGGGCGGCGGTACGCGCAGACCCTCCGCCACGACCTGGAGATCTATCGGGCCATCGGGTATGTGGCGAGACCCGCCGGCGCGCCGGGCAGCGCGCCGAGTGGGGACCGCGGGGTCGACTCCGAGCTTATCGGTCGCGAGGAGAACGGCCCGATCGAGGGGGGCCGCGGGCCTTAGCGGCGGGCGGCGGACCGCCTCCCCGCGGAGATCGTCGGGCCTTACCGCGAGGGGCAGACGCATCGGCGGCTGTCGCCCGGACGGATTTATAGTAATATGGTGACAAGTTCGATGGCGATCAACCTGCACCAGTTGAAGATCTTCCACACCGTTGCGCGGTCCGGGAGCTTCTCGCGCGCCGCCGCCGAACTCTTGATCAGCCAGCCGTCGGTCAGCATCCAAGTGGGCGAGCTGGAGCGGCAGTTTGGGACGGACCTTTTTGCGCAGACAGGCAAGTCGGTGCGGCTGACCGAGGCCGGCCGCGTCCTCGACGACTACGCCGCCCGGATCCTGTCGTTGATCGACGAGACCCGGGTGGCGGTGGACGAGGTGAAGGGACTGCGTCGCGGGCGCCTGCTGCTCGGGGCAACCCCCACCCCCGGCACCTACCTGCTCCCGACCCTCCTGGGGCGGTTCAAGGAACTGTATCCCAACATCGAGATTTCGCTGCGCATCACCGACACCCGCCGGATCCAGGAGATGCTCCTGCAACACCACCTCGATCTCGGGGTCGTTGGCGGTAAGGTCAGCTTCCCCGACATCGAGTCCTCGGTGTTCCTCACGGATACCCTGGTGCTCATCGCCTCCCCGCTGCACCGGTTCGCCTCGGTCCCGAGCGTGCGGGTTGCCGACCTCACCGGCGAGCCGTTCATTCTTCGTGAGCGCGGTTCCGGAAACCGGGAGACCGTCGACGAGGCGCTCCACCGTGCCGGAGTGCACGTGACGCCGGTGTTCGAGCTCGAGGGCGCGGAGGTGGTCAAGCAGGCCGTCGCCGCGAACCTCGGCGTCTCGATCCTGTCGCGGTGCGCGGTCGAGCTCGAAGTCGCCGCCGGACGTCTGCGCATCGTGGCGGTCGACGGGCTGCGCGTGGAGCGGGCGTTCTCCCTGATCCACCGACGCGATCACGCACTCCCCCATGTGGCTCAGGCGTTCTTGGAAACGATCCGCCCGTCGGCGCCCGCCGGGGTGGCCGCCGCCGCCGAGGCCCCCTACGGGAGGCTGCCCCCCCCCTCTACCCCTGCCTAAACCCCGTTTTTCCCCCGCAATCGTCCCGGGACGGGCGGGGAAACGCGAGAAAGCCCCCTCGGCCCGTTGACGCCTGCGGGAGCGGATGCTATCATCACCACCAGTGCATCAGCTCGTCAGGTGAAGACGGAGACATCTCGGCCAGGGTCGCTCCCGTAGAGAGCCGGGTCTGGTGAAATCCGGCGGAGAGGTCCGGCCGAGTCCGCTCCCGAGCCGCAGCCGCACGGCGAACGCCGCAAGGCTGCCGGGTCCGCCCGATACCGCGTTCGAGTACCAGGCTGTGTGGTCATTTGGCCTGGATGAGGAGTGGCACCGCGAGCGCTCTCGCCTCCTTAGTGGCGGGAGCGTTGCTATTTCGAGAGACAAAACGATCCAGGAGGCGATAGCCATGAGTGACATCAACCTGCTGATCCCCGGGCCGACCCCGCTCCCCCCCCGGGTGCTCCAGGCGATGGGGCAGCAGATGACCAACCACCGGGGCCCCACCTTTGGCCGGGTCATGGCGGAGATGCTTGCCGGCCTGAAGGACGTCTTCCAAACGCGCAACGACATCATCCCGCTCGTGTGTTCGGGAACCGGCGGGCTGGAGGCCGCGGCGGTCAACTTCATCGCGCCGGGTGACCGCGTGCTCTCGGTGAACAACGGGCACTTCTGCGAACGGTTCGCGGAGATCGCCGAGACCTTCGGCGCCCGCGTCGACCGGGTGCGCGCGGAGTGGGGCCGGCCCGTCCCCCTGGAGGCGATCGCCGCACAGATCCGGGCGGACGCCAACCGGGACTACCGCGCGGTGCTCGTCACGCAGAGCGAAACCAGCACCGGGGTGCACAACGACATCAAAGCCATCCGCGACGCGCTGGGGGACCATCCGGCGCTCCTGATGGTGGACGCGGTGAGCAGCCTGGGGGCGATCCCCCTGGAGACGGACGCGTGGCACGTCGATGTCGTCGTCACCGGCTCCCAAAAGGCGCTGATGAGCCCGCCGGGCATGGCGTTCCTCAGCGTGAGCGACCGGGCGTGGGCGGCCGCGGACCGCGCCCCGACCCCGCGGTTCTACCTCGACCTGCGCCGGGCGCGCACGGAGGTCCACAGGGCCCTGCCGAGCACGGCCTTCACCACCGCGGTGACGGTGGCCTACGCCGTCCACGAAGCGCTGCGCCTGATCCACGAAGAAGGATTGGCGCACGTCTTCGAGCGGCACCGCCGGATCGCCCGGATGGTGCGGGCGGGCGTCCGCGGGATGGGGCTCCGCACCCTGGCCGATGACGCCTGGGCCGTGGACACGGTCACACCGACGTGCATGCCGGAGGGCATCGACGCCGTGGCGGTCGGCACCCGGGCACGCGAGGAGTACGGCGTCCTGCTGGGCCGGGGCATCGGGAATCTCGAACACACCATCGTACGGATCGGCCACCTCGGGTATACCCTGCCCGAGATGCTGCTGTCGGGCCTAGACGTGCTCGGACGGACCCTGAACGATCTGGGGCACCGCGTCCCCACCGACAAAGGACTGGCGGCGGCGCGCCAGACGCTCGAGACCGCCGCGCGGCGCTAGGTGGCGGACCCGCAATGCGCATCTTGGTCGCCGACGGACTGGCCGAGGAGGGTCTCGCCCGGCTGCGCGAGTCCGGCGACCTCTTGATCCGATCGGGCCTGAGCGAGGACGAGCTCGCGGGAGAGCTCCCCGGCGTGGAGGCGCTGATCGTCCGAAGCCGGACCCGGGTGTCCGCGGAGGCCGTAAAGCAGGCGACCTCCCTCCGGGTGATCGCGCGCGCGGGGGTCGGGGTCGACAACATCGACGTCGCGGCGGCCACGCGGCAGGGGATCCTCGTCCTCAACACCCCGGAGAGCAGCACGATCGCGGCGGCCGAGCACACGCTCGCCATGCTGTTGTCCCTGGTCCGGCGGATCCCGCAGGCCCAGGCGGCCCTTGTCGCGGGCCGGTGGACGCGTGAGAAATTCATCGGCTCCGAACTGTTCGGGAAGACCCTGGGCGTGGTCGGGCTCGGCAAGATCGGCGGCGAGGTCGCGCGCCGGGCCGCAGCCTTCGGCATGCGGGTGCTCGCCTACGACCCCTACGTCACCGAGGAGCGCGCGCGCCGCCTGGGGGTCGAGCTGAGCGCGTGGGAAGAGGTGCTGGACCAAGCCGACGTCCTCACGCTCCACGTCCCTCTGGCCCAGGATACCAAGGCCCTGATCGGCCGAACGGAAATGGCGGCGATGAAGCCGGGGGCGCTCCTCGTCAACTGCGCCCGCGGCGGCCTGATCGACGAAGCGGCGCTGCTGGCCGCGCTGGAGGAAGGCCGGGTGGGGGGCGCCGCGCTCGATGTGTTTGCGCACGAGCCCCCGCCGGACGGTTATCCGCTGCTTGCCCACCCGCGCGTCGTGGTCACCCCCCACCTCGGCGGATCCACACTCGAGGCGCAGCGGACCATCGCCGTCGACATCGCCGACCAGGTCCTCGCCGCCCTGCGCGGCGATCCGGTACACGGAGCCGTTAACGCGCCGGCGCTGGGGGAGGACACCTGGCGCCGCCTCGACCCCTTCATGCACTTGGCGCGGCGGCTCGGGGAACTCACCCAACAGGTCGCGGCCAAGCCCCTCAGCGCGATCGCGATGTCCTATGAGGGCGAGGTGGCGCGGATGGACACGCCGCCGCTGACCGCGTCGTACCTCACGGGCCTGCTGCACCGCGCCTCCGACCAGACGGTGAACCTGGTCAACGCCGTGGTCATCGCCAAGGAACGGGGGCTGGCGATCAGCGAAACCCGGACCGACCTCTGCGATGACTTCACCAGCCAGATCGTCGTCGACGCCCAGACCTCCGACGGGGCGCTGCGCCTCGGCGGGACGCTCTTCGGACACCGGGAGGCGCGCATCACCCGGCTGAACCGATGGCGGCTCGATCTGGTGCCGGCCGACCACATGCTCTTCGTGTGGAACGAGGACCGTCCGGGGATGATCGGCGCGGTCGGAACGATCCTCGGCCGGCACTCGGTGAACATCGCCAACATGCACGTGGGACGGAGGGACGCCGGGGGCACCGCGCTCATGGTGCTCACCCTCGACGCGCCGGCTCCCCAGGCGGTCCTGGGCGAGATTCAAGGAGCGGGCGGCATCTCCCGGGTGAAGGCGGTGCAACTCTAGGATCCGGCCGCGGCCGGCGGCGAGGAGCGGCGGAGATGGTGGACCTGAAACTGATTCGCGAGCAGCCCGACCTGTTCCGGGCCGGGCTGCGCAAGAAGGGCGCGGCGCCCGGCCTCGTGGATCGGGCGCTGGACGCCGACCGACGCCGCCGCGAGCTCGTCCAGCAGGTGGAGGCGCTGCGGGCCGCCCAAAACCGGGCCTCGCAGGAGATCCCCAAACTCGCGGGGGTCGCGCGTGGTGAGCGAATCGACGAGATGAAGCAGATCGCCGCGCAGGTCAGAGCGCAGGAACCGCTCCTCCAGGAGGCCGAGGCCGCGCTCCAAGCGGTGCTGCTCCAGATCCCAAACCTCCCCCACCCCTCGGTCCCGGAGGGAGGCCCGGACGACAGCGTCACCCTCCGGGTGGTCGGGGCCCCCCCGGAGTTTGATTTCAAGGCGCGGGACCACGTAGAACTCGGCACGGCCCTGGGTCTCCTCGACATCGAGCGCGGCGCCAGAGTCTCGGGATCGCGGTCCTACTTTCTGCGGCACGACGGCGCGCTGCTTCACCTCGCCCTCCTCCGGTTCGCGGTCGATCGGTTGGTGACCGAGGGGTTTACGCCGGTCATCCCCCCGGTGCTGATCCGCCGAGAGAACATGATCGGCCTGATGGGGGGCGCCTCCCTCGACGAGCAGATGGTCTACCGGATCGAGGGGGAGGATCTCGCGCTCGCGGGGACCTCGGAAATGGCGCTGGGATCGATGCTGGGCGGAGAGGTGCTGAGCGAAGCCGACCTGCCGATCCGGTTCTGCGGGATCTCCACCTGCTTCCGCCGCGAAGCCGGCGCGCACGGGAGGGACACCCGGGGGATCTTCCGCGTTCATCAGTTCGACAAGGTGGAGATGTTCTCGTACTGTCATCCCGAGCGGTCGTGGGAAGAGCACGAGTACCTCGTCGACGTGCAGGAGCGACTCTGGCAGACGCTCGGGCTCCCCTACCGCGTCGTCAATATTGCCGGCGGCGACCTCGGGGATCCCGCCGCCCGCAAGTACGACATCGAGACCTGGATGCCCGGCCGCGGCGCGTTCGGCGAGACGCAGTCGTGCAGCAACTGCACGGATTTTCAGGCGCGCCGCCTCAACGTCCGGTTCCGCAGGCGGGAGGGGGGCGGGGTCGACTTCGTGCACACCCTCAACGGGACGGCGGTGGCGAGCACACGGGCGATTGTCGCGATCATCGAGAACTTCCAGCAGCGCGACGGCAGTATCCGCGTTCCCCCCCCGATC